>NZ_DASXJS010000270.1:0-23022 GCF_036497245.1 Actinomycetospora sp.
CGCCGGCAAGGCCGGCCAGACCTTCCTGCTGGTCGGCACCGACTCCCGCTCGACCGACCCGACGACGGGCAGCGACGCCACCGCCCCGGACTTCGTCTTCGGCGCCCAGCGCAGCGACGTGATCATGGTGGCGACGATCGCCGACGACGGGAAGACCGCCAGCGTCATCTCGATCCCCCGGGACTCGTGGGTGGACATCCCCGGCCACGGCACGAACAAGATCAACGCGGCCTTCTCGTTCGGCGGCCCGCCGCTGATGATCCAGACGATCGAGCAGCTCACCCGGGTCCGCATCGACCACTTCGCCGTCATCGACTTCGCGGGCTTCCAGCAGATGACCGACGCCGCGGGCGGCATCGACGTCAACGTCGGGCAGCCGAGCGAGCGCGACGGCGTCGTCGTCCCCGCCGGCCCGCAGCACCTCAACGGCGCCCAGGCGCTCGTCTACGTCCGGGAGCGCAAGAGCCTGCCGGGCGGTGACTTCGACCGGGTCCGGCGCGAGCAGAACGCGCTGCGCGCCCTGGTGAGCTCCGCGCTCTCGTCGGGCACGCTCTCCAGCCCGACCCGCGCCTACGACCTGGTCAACTCCGTGACCCAGCACGTCGGCGTCGACGACTCGCTGACGAACACCGGCCTCGCCGAGCTGGTCTTCGGTCTGCGCGACCTGCGCGGGTCGAACATCGCCTACCTCACGGTGCCCACCACCGGCACCGGCACGGAGGGCTCGCAGTCGGTCGTCTACCTCGACCAGCAGGCCGACCAGGACCTGTGGTTCGCGGTCAACACCGACAAGGTCCAGCAGTGGGCCGACGCCCGGCCGTCCGAGCGGCTCGCCGCGACCCCGCGCTGAGGCATGGGCGGTCGGGTGCACGACGTCCTCGTCGTGGGGGGAGGTTCCGCCGGCTGCGCGCTGGCGGGCCGCCTCTCCGAGGACCCGGGACGTCGCGTGCTGCTGCTCGAGGCCGGCCCGGCACCGAGGCGGCCCGAGGAGTACCCCGACGAGCTGCGGCTGGTCTCCTCCCTCGCGGCGGCGGACGACGGCCACCCGAACAACTGGTCGTTCGCGTGCGAGCTGACCGACCGACGCCCGGCGCGGACCGCGCGTGGCCGGGTGCTGGGCGGATCCAGCGCGATCAACGGCGCCAACCTGGTCCGGGCCACCCGGACGGACATCGACGCCTGGCCCGGCTGGAGCTACGACGACGCCCTGCCCGACTACGTGCGCAGCGAGGACGACCACGACGCGACCGGGCCGGGGCACGGTCACGACGGCCCGGTCCCCGTCGAACGCCCGACCGGCGAGCTGCTCGCCGGGCTGACGACCCGGGTGGTGCGCGCCGCCGCCGCACTCGGCGTGCCCGCCGAGCCCGACAAGAACGGTGACGCCCCGCCGGGGGTCGGGCTCGTCCCGGCCAACGTGGTGCGCGGCGTGCGGGTGAACGCCGCGATGGCCTACGTCCTGCCGCACCTCGACCGGGAGAACCTGACCGTCCGCGGCGACACCGCCGTCGCGCGGGTCCTGTTCGACGGCGACCGCGCGGCCGGGGTCGAGACCCTCGACGGCGAGCGGATCGAGGCGGGCGAGGTCGTCCTCGCCGCCGGGGCGATCCTGAGCCCGCACCTGCTCGCGCTCTCCGGGATCGGGCCCGCCGACGAGCTGCGGGCGGCGGGGGTCGGGGTCCGCCTCGACCGGGCCGGGGTCGGGCACGGCTGGAGCGACCACCCGGCGGTGTTCCTCGGTTTCGGATACGACGAGTCCCTGCACCCCGAGGCGGTCTCCACCCAGGCCGCGGTCCACCTCGACGCGGCGACCCTCGACGCGACGCTGCCCGCCGACCCCGCGGGTGACCTCGAGGTGCTGCTCTTCTGCCGCCCGTTCGCCCCCGGCGGCCCCCGTCACCTGATGTGCGCCGTGCAGCAGCCCGACAGCCGCGGGGACTCGGTGCTGGGCAGTGACGACCCCCGTGAGCCTCCGCGCCTGCGCCACCACTACCTCGCCGGCGCCACCGACCGGGCCCGCATGCGTGCCGTGGTGCGCTTCGCCTCCGACCTGCTCGACACCAGCGGCATCGCGATCCCCACCGTCGGTCGGTCCTCCGACACCGAGCTGGACGCCTGGGTGGCGTCGGTCCTGACGACGTCGTCGCACCTGTGCGGCAGTGCCGCGATCGGGCCGGCGTCGGACCCGGCGGCGGTCGTCGACCCGGAGTTCCGGGTGCACGGGGTCCGGGGGCTGCGGGTGGTGGACACCTCGGTGGTCCCGACGGTGCCGCGCCGCGGCCCCGCCGCGACCGCCCTCATGCTGGGTGAGCACGCGGCGGCGCTGCTGCGACGGTGACGGTTCGTCCGTCTTCCTCCCGGTTCGTCCGGACATGGTGATCGCATCCGTCACGGTTGCGACACGATGGAGTGCATCACGGCGCGGTCTCGGCGCGGCGGGCGCAGAATCCGCCACGGCCGTGGTGCGGGCGAGCACCCGGCCCCGGCTCCGCGGTGGATGCCGGGAGTGCTGCTGCCGAGAGCGAGGCCACCGTGGCGCTGTGGGGACGTGGCAAGCGTGAGGACGGGATGCGCCGACTGACCCGTCGGGAGCGCAAGGACCTGCGCCGCCGCGCCGCGGAGGACGCCGAACTGGCCGCGCGTATCCAGCGCGCCCAGCGCCGGCTGGCCCAGGCCACGGGGCCGCTGCCGGTGATCGACCCGCGCACCGCGCCGGACGCGCTCGAGCCGGAGGCTCCCGCCGCGCGGCGCTCGTCGCTCTCGGACTACTGACTCCTCGCCCACCCACCCACCCACCCGGTGACCGGACCGGGGTGCGACGCTTGCGCGGTGCCGAGCCCGGGACGCGCCCTCGGCCTGCTCGTGCTGGTCGTGGCGCTGGTCTCCGGTTGCTCCGGTGGCGGTGAGGTTCCCGCCCCACCGCCCGCGCACGACCCGCCGATCGCCTTCGGCCCGCCGTCGGGAACGCTGCTGCGCGGCTCGTCCACCAGCTACGGCACCACGTACGGCAGCACCTACGGGGCCTCGCCCGAACTCCCCGTCGCCCTCGACGGGACCTCGATCTGGCTCGCGGAGTCCGGCGGCCTGGCGCGCGCCGACTCGTCCGCCGCGGCCACCCCGGTCCCCCTGCCTCCGGGCCGGTGGGTCTCCGGCGCGCCGCGACCGGTCCCGGGGGCGGGTGTCGTGCTGGCCGCCTCCGCGACCTCCCTGCCCGGGTCCGGGACCACGCCGCCGGGCCTCGCGCTCGAGGTGCTCGCCGCGACCCGCACGACGACGGGCGCCCCGACCGTGGCCTGGACGGCGGCCGCCCCACTGCCGTGGGCCGAGAACCCCCGCTCCGTGCGGACCGCGGTCACCGGGGTCGCGGCCGTGGGTGACGGGCACCGGGTCGCGGTGCTGAGCGCCACGGCGAGCACCCACCGCGCCTCCCTCGCCGTCGACCTCGACACCCACCGCGTGCTCTGGGTGGCCGACGGCGTCGTCGCCGGTGCCGTGCTCGACGGCCGCGCTCCCGACGGGGAGCCGCTGCCGGGGGCCGAGATCCCCGCGGGTTCCCAGGGCGCCACGGTCGTCGGCGCGGCGGTGCCGGCAGGCGGCGGGTCGGGCTACACGCCGTCGTCGGTGGTCGGGCTCGACGTCGCGACCGGGGCACGCCGATTCGTCGCCGACGAGGGCGCCACCGCGCTCACCGTCAGCCGGGCCGGTCCGTCGTCGGCCGCCGTCGGGGGACGTCGCGCCGGCACTGCCCGGGCGTTCCTCGCGACGGTCGGTGCCGACGGCTCCCCGCGCCCGGAGGTCGACCTCGGCACCGCGACGTCGGCGCCGCGCTGCGTCTGGGACGAGGCGAGCGTGACCGTCTGCTCCGGGGCCAACCGCGCGTTCGCGCTCGACGCGGTCTCGGCCCAGGTGCTGTGGTCGTTGCCCGCCGCCGGCCGGATCCCCCCGCAGCTGACCACCGCCTGGCACGGCGCGGTCTACGGCACGACCGTCAACGGCCCGGTCGTCGTCGACGGCCGCACCGGGCGCGACCGCAATCCCGCGCCGGGAGCGGCGCCCGTCGTCGTCGACGGCTACCTGGGGATCGGGCCGGGAAGCGGCCTGCTCGGCGGTCTGGCGATCACCCCGGCGACGGGGTGAGCGGCCCGTGGGCCGGACCGGAACGATTCACATGACCAGGTTCACTCTGGCACTATGAGGTGACCCTGCTCACGTCAAGGTTCCCGGTGGTACATGCGCAATCCGCTCGCCGTCCTCGCGCCCCGGCGCTTCGGTTCCGCCGATCAGTCCGTGCCTGCACCACGGCGGGTCCCGGCGCCGGACGCCCTGCCCGGGGTGGAGTTCCTCGAGCACGGCTGCGCGGGCGAGGGGGACGCGCAGGCGCCGGAGGTGTCGGTTCGCGGCATCGACCCGCGCAACGACCGCGGTCCCGGCGTCGCGTCGGTGCATCTCGCGGCGCGGCCCGGCGGGCCCTGCGCGAACACGGTCGAGGACCTGCTCGGCCTCGCCCGGCCTGGTGACTTCCGCCTGCAGCGACTGACGTTCGACGTGCGCGGGCTCGACGCGGTGCTCGCCGCCCGCGGCGGGCGCGCGGTGCTCGACCAGCTCGTCGCCGCCCCCACCGACCGCGTCACCAACGCGGTGTTCCGCGCCGCGATGAGCGGGGCCGGGACGGGCGCGGAGCCCGACGTGCCGGGGGACCTGGACTGCGACGTCCGGGTGGTGGGCGAGGGGGACTCGGTCGCCGGACGCTGCCGTGTCGACCTCGGCCGCGCCCGGCTGACGATCACGCCGTTGCTGACCGGGTCGGAACGCCTCGCGCGCCGTCTGGCCGAGGCGCGGGCCCGGCCGCGCGACCGCGCGGTGCGCCGCTGCCTGGAGCACGCCCTCGCCGTGGAGCTCACCTCGGTCGGGCTGACGGACCTGATCTCGCTGCACCCGGGAGCGCCGGCCTGCGACGTCCCCGTCCGCTGAACGCGACTACACCGTGTGGACGATCAGCACGTCCGCCTTGGACCGCCGCGACACCGCCTGCGGCACCGAGCCGAGCAGCCGCCCGGCGAAGCCCGCGAGGCCCTTGTTGCCGACGACGACGAGCTCCGCCCGGTAGAGCTCGGACTTCTCGATGATCGCGTCGGTCGGGTCGCCGTGGACGGCGACCGTGTCGACCTGGGACACCCCGGTGCGCACCGCGTCGTCGCGGGCCGAGCGGAGGGTGTCCTCGGCGGGACTCGCACCGATGATCTTGTAGGCCTCGTCGCCGAGGGCCCGCTCCGCCTCGGCCTGGTCGCGGTCGGTCGTGGCGTCCCGGACCTCGTAGGCGCAGATGATCATGAGTCGTGCCCCGGAGTCGGCGGCCACCTCCGCGGCACGCCTCACCGCCTTCCGGGCCGACGACGAGCCGTCGGTTCCGACCGTGACGGTCGTGTAGTCGCCCACGGTGCCCACCAGCCTTTCCGCTCCCGACCGAACCCGATCGGCCGGCGTCAGATTGCCAGAGCCGTCCGGAGCAGTGCGCTCGACACCCCGGAGGTATCACGCACCCGCCGTCGGGTGCTCCAGGTCACGGTCAGATCACGATCCTGGCTCCGGGACACCGTGAGGTCCGGATCCGGTAACGAGGACCTCACGTCCGCGCGATCCCCCGGGCAGCAACGGGTTCGGGGAGAGGCGGGGATCATGGTCGGTCACGACGCGGTGGCGACGTCCGATGGCGGAGGTCGTCGGATCGGGACTCCGGTCATCGCGGGCCTCGGCATCGCCGCCGTGCTGGCGATCGCGGTCGCGGTGCTGGTCGCCGTGCTCGGTGCGGGTACCGCGACGGCCCAGGCCGGCGACCCGGGGCCGCAGCCCTACGGCGGTGCGCTCGAGCGGATCGACCCGGGTGACGAGGTCTCCGGGGAGCACGTGCTCGAGGTCGCCATGCTCACGCTCGGCACCGTGAACGGGCTCGCGTTCGCGATCGCGATGATCGGCAGCCGGCTGCGGGGTCCCTCGACCGCCCAGACGCGACGCGCCCTGATCGCGCGGACCGGCGAGGGCGTCGTCTCCGAGTCCCGGCGCGACCGGCGGGAGCGGGCGCGGCTGCGCGCGCGCCGCCCGATGCCGTCGCAGCCCATCGCCGTCGTCCGGGGTGGTCCGCGCGCCCTGGCCCCGCAGGATCCCCCGCCCGGGGCCGTGCCCGTCCAGGGCGGGCCCGCGCCCCGCGAGGGCCTCGTCCCGGCGGCCCGCGTCCCGCACCCGCCCCAGGGGCCGTCCGGGGGACACCGCCGCCCCGCACCGATGTCGCCCCCGGTCGGCGTGCCGTCCCCGGCCCGCCCCGCAGGACGCCGATAGAACCGACCGGTAATGGTGCTAGTGGAGCAACGCGTTGCGCTGTGCTCTGACTGCTGAGATCGGCCTCGCCGATTACCCTTCCTGTGACGGGCTTCCGGTCGACACGGAGGCCCAGACGACGTGCGCGTACCCGTGGCCGGGCCTACCGGCAGGCCTCCCGCGCTCGTCATGCACCGTCCACGCTTACGAGGAGAGTCCGTGACCGGCAACGTGGCCACCCGTGGGCCCGAGACCGAATCCGCCGAGCGTCCGGCGCTGGCGGACCGCGTCCGGGAGGCGCGCGCACGGCTCGACCCGCCGACGGTGACCGTGCCCGCGCCGCGCAGCGCCGAGGGCGTCATCCCCGCGCCCAGCCTGAAGACGGACCCGAACGCGCCGCCGAAGGACCTCCTGGCAGCGGTCGACGCCCTCGTCGAGGAGCTCTCGGCCGTCGAGAGCGACCAGGACGACGAGACCCACCGGACCCTGTGCCGCATCGCCGAGCTCGTCGGTGACGGCGTGCCCGAGGCCGGGTGGTCGGGGTCGGAGAAGATCGACGTCGAGGTCCTGCAGGCCACCTCGGAGGCCGCGCGCGGTCTCCACGGCAAGGCCGCGACGCTGCTCGAGCGTCTCGACGCCGAGAAGCGGCACGGTCCCGCGGCGGTCGTCGACTCCGTCGCCACGACGCTGCGGGTGGTCGGCGTCGTGGCCGACCTGGAGGTCTTCGAGCGCGCTCGCCACTAGCGCGGGGCGTGCCCGCCGCCGGCTCGTGATCACTCCGGACTCGCATCCGGTGCACGGAGCTGGGACGATCGAGCCATGAACGTGGGCGCGGGCGGGTCCCCGGAGGTGTTCCGGCTGCTGTACGTGTGCACCGGGAACATCTGCCGCTCGCCGTTCGCGCAGTTCCACACCCGTTTCCTGCTCGGTGCCCGGCTCGGGCCCTGGGCCCACGCCTTCGCGGTGCACAGCGCGGGGGTGTCGGCCGTGCGGGGTCACGGCATGCACGACGACTCGCGCGCGCAGCTCATGAGTCGGCGCAACCATCCCGACGTCACCGCGTTCGCCGCCCGCCAGCTGCCCGACCGTGACGTCCTGCTCGCGGACCTGGTCCTCACCATGACCCGCGAGCAGCGCTCGACGGTGCTCGGCGACGTCCCGAAGGCCCTGCCGACCACGTTCACCGTGCGGGAGCTCGCTCGGCTCCTGCGTGCGTCGGATCCCTCGGAGCTCGCCACGCTCCCTCGCCACCCCGTCGAGCGTGCTCGTGGCCTGGTCGCCCTGGCCCGGGCGACCCGCGGCACCGTGCCGGCCGTCTCGGCCGAGGAGGACGCGGTCCCCGACCCGGTCTCGGGAGGCCCGGAGGCGCACTCCGAGGCGGCCCGCGTCATCGACGGGTGCGTCCGGACCTTCCTCGACCTGCTCGTGCCCCCGCCGGTCGGGTCCGGGCCGGCCGCTCCTCCGGCACACCACTCGCGCCCGCGACCCGGGCCGGGCGCGTCGCCGTCGTCACCGCCGGTGGGTACCCCGCTCGTGGGTCCCTCGGGGGGCCCGCCGCCGCCCCGCAGCGAGGACGACCCTGCCGGCGGCGGCCGCCCCGAGGCAGCCGAGGCGGGCCGCAGCGACGCCCTGACGCCCGCGCCCGGAGCCCCCGGAGTCTGACGCTCCGGCGAGCGCGCCTGCGGTGTTGCTCTGTTCGGCCGGCTCTGCAACATCGGCGTCGCCCGGGGCGATGACGGGAGGTGTACGGCGTTCCGCCGTGGCACACGACCCGGAGGAGGCCCTGGTGGGCGAACGACGGCTCGACCTCGACGGGACGTCGTGGGAGACGCTGCCGGCACGTGCCCTCGAGGTCCTGGCCGGGGCCTGCAGCGCGCGCCCACTCCGGGTGGGTCGGTCGGCCCGGGACCAGGAGCCGCCCCGCCTCGAGGCCGTCGAGTCGCTCGTCACCGGCGTGGCGACGCTCGCGGCCGCGGTCGGTGCCACCGGCCAGGACCCGGCCGAGGCCCCGGACGTGTCCGCCTGCCTGCGCCGGGCGGCCGAGCTCACGGGCGGCGTCGGTGAGGCCGCGTTGCGGCTGTCGTGCTCGGCGGGCGCCGCCGGTCAGGAACAGGCGGCCGAGGCCGCCGACGTGGTCACGTGCGTGGCACTGACCCTGCGGATCCTCGCCGAGCTCGGCCAGCGAGTCGTCCCACCGGCCGACGCGGGCGATCGCCCGACCCGCTGATCAGCGCCGCACGCCACGTCTCGACGGCGGCCGCGTCACCGCGGGTCGCCGGGAGCCCCGAGGCCTGCGCCACCGCGTCGACGAAGGCGGACCCGGGGTCGACGGCGCCCGGCGGGCGGACGACGTGGACGCAGAGGCGTTCGCCGCCCACGGTGATGCGGAACCCGCCGCGGCCCCGCCGGTCGAACGTGAGGTCGGCGCCGCCCGGGTCCGCGAGGGCGGCGTGGTCGAGGTCGAAGACCGGTCCGCGGCTGGAGGTGAAGCACAGGCGCCGGTCGGCGAGACGGAGCACACCGGGCACGTGGGTCACTTCCCGGACGATCCAGGCCGGGCCGATGCACCCGATGTCACCCACGACCTCGGGACCGTCCGTGGACACGCGCTGTGCCGGCAGCGGAAGCGTGACCGGGACCCGTGACGCGGCGTGGGGGACCGCGGTGTGGCCCCGGGGCAGGGACGGGTTCACGGGCGGCCCTCCCTCCCCGGGCGGTGCGCCGCGCCCACTCGAGGGGCGGCGCGCTTCCTGTGCGTCCATCGCCCACTCAAACGGTCGGGAGCGCGCAGTGTCATGCTCCGGCCGGGGGAGTCGGGTGCGGCAACAGGGTGGACGTTCCGACGATGTTGCGATGCGCTCACGGTGTGAGCCCAATCGGGTGACCGGTGAGCGCACTTCTCGGAAGAAGCCTCCCTCGTGTCACTCTCTGCTGGCATGCTTCCGCCCATGAGTGGACAGAACGCTCCGTACGGCCCCGGGCCGACGGACGGACAGGGAGCTTCGCCGCCTCTGCGCGGGCCCGGCGACTACTCCGCGCAGTCATCGACAACCGCCGGTCCGGTGTCGGGCGGGCCCTCGACCGCCCCGGGCGGCTACGGGCCGCCGCCCACCGGGGCCCCGGCCTACGGCCCGCCGCCCGCGTACGGATCCGGGCCCTCGTACGGGCCTCCTCCCGGGTACACCGGGGCTCCCGGCTACGGGGGCGGCCCGGGCTACGGCGGCGCTCCGGGATACGGAGCCGGGCCCGGCTACGGCGGGGGACCGGGGTACGGCGCCGGGCCGGGCTACGGCGGCGGACCGAACTACGGCACCGGACCGGGCTACGGCGTGGCCCCCGGCCAGCAGGGCTCGGTCGACGTCGTGGGCACCCGGGTCGGGCAGTACATCGTCGACGCGCTCGTCGCGGCCGTGCCGATGATCGTGCTGTTCGTTCTCGGCGGGATCCTCATGGGCGTGTCGAACTCGGGTGGGCTCGCCGTGATCGGCGGGATCATCTACTTCTTCGGCTACATCGCCGCGCTCGTGTCGGGGTTCGCCGTCTACGCCTGGTGGCCCTCGACGCACGGTGGCCAGACGCCCGGCATGGGGTGGCTCGGCCTGCGCATCGTCCGCGAGGAGGACGGCGGCGAGCCCACCCTCGGCCAGCACGCACTGCGCTGGGTGCTGCTGATCGTCGACGGCGCGTTCGCCGGCATCGTCGGCCTGATCATCATGTCCACGTCGGAGCGCAAGCAGCGCCTGGGTGACATGGCGGCACACACTCTCGTCCTCCGCGCCTGACGGGGGCGCGCGGGCGGCGTGGCCACTCCGCCGCCCGCGCTTCACCCCGCCTCGACCGCCGAGGTCGGGCGGGGCCGGTCGGGCGAACGCTCGGCCGTTCGGGGGATGACTGCGCGCATACCGGACCGTAGGGAAACAGCGACCGATGACCGAGCGACATGCCGGGCAGCGAGAGCTCCCCGTGGCCTCTCCGTCATCCGGTCGATGCCGGCGCGTACCGGTGTCAGGAGGTCTGTTGTGAACTCCGAACGGTGGGACACGAACGGTGTCCCCGGGATTCGAGGGCCCGCGCTGGTAGCGCAGGGCGGGTATGCGATGTGGGTCGCGTGGATCGAGGCGTTCCGTCGGGGCGAGGACCGCGACACCGCGGGGTTGCCGTCCATCGACGGCGGCATGGGCTCCTACGTCGAGGCCCGGCTCCTCGAGCGGCTCTCCGCGTCGTTCAGCGAGCGCGTGCGCCAGTGGCAGAGCGTCCTGGGCGAGCGCATCGTCGCCGCGCCGCCGGTCGACGAGGTCGCGGTCACCGCACTGCTGCGCGACGCCGCGCCGGGCCTGGAGCGTCTCGCGCGGGTCGCCGGTTCGCCGTTGCTGCCCCGCACCATGTCGCTCGCCATGCACGACCTGCTCGGTCAGGTGCGGGCGGGTGCCCGTGACGCGGTCGAGGAGAGCTCCCGCCGGGTGCGCGAACCGGCGGGCGAGCCCCGCGTGCCCCGCGTCTCCCGGCGCCCCGGGAGCGGACCGGTCCCGGCGCCGCGCACGCCCGGCGGGGTGCGTCCGTCCCGGCTGCCCTCGCCCGCGTCGCCGGGCCGCACCACGCCCGTCGGTGACTCCGGCGACCAGCCCCCGGTCCTTCCGACCGCGCGCACGCGCCCGTAGCCCGAGAGAACCCCGGTCAGCCCTCGCCGATCCGGGCGAGGACGGCGCGGTGGTCGGTCCCGGCGGCGGGTACCACCTCGAACGCGATCGGGTGTGGCCCGTCCGCCGTGAGCACGTGGTCGATCTGCGCGCCGAGGAACCCCGGCAGCCAGGACGGCCAGGTCCCGGTGAGGCCGTCCCCGGTGTCCGACCCGGCGTCGGAGCAGCCCGCGGTCGCGTCGGAGAAGACCCGCTGGTCCTCGGAGGAGTTCATGTCCCCCGCGACGATCGTGGGACGCCCCGCGTCGCACCATCGGGACAGCCCGGAGACGTCGCGGGCCCAGCTGCCCGTCCCCCCGGGGCGCGGCGAGCGGGGGTGTACCGCGACGAACCGCAGGCCGGAGGCGACCCCCGGGGCGGAGCGGGGTAGGTCGACGACGACGGACGGGTAGGTCCCGGACCGGTCCTGGGACACTGTCGGCCGGCCGAGCGAGGACTTCACGAAGACCGTCATGCCGCTGGCGTCGTCCGCGTCGTCGGCGGAGTAGGAGCGGTAGCCCGACCCGCCCTGGTCGTCATCGAGGCGGGACGCGAGCCGGCGCCGCGTGTCGCCGCGCGACTCCGGCAGGGCCACGAGGTCCGGTGACCGGCTCCGGATCAGGTCGGCCAGCGAATCCGGATCGGCCTGCCCCTTGTACGTGTTCAGAGAGAGCACGACGAGCCCGTCGCCGGTGCCGCCGTCACCGACCGCCGCCGCCGACCCGGCCGCGCGGCTTCCCACGTCGGCGAGACCGATCACCCCGACCAGCCCGAGGGCGAGCGCCACGACCAGCCCGTCCGGACCCGACCGGCGGGTCCAGGCCCCGAGCGCGCCCAGGGCGGCGACCGCGACGGCGGCCACCGCGAGCTGCGGTCGGAACGCGACGATCTGCGCGAACGGGGAGCGGTCGTCGAGCCCGAGCACCTCCGGGAAGAGGACGACCGAGGCCAGGGCCGCCACCACCAGCGCGCCGATCACGCTGCCGACCCCGGGCGTCCGCATCCGGCGGGGCGGTCGGGGGCGCCGCGGCGGGCCGCCGGGCGGACCCCCGCCGGGCGGCGGGCCGGTCGGGCCCTGCGGGGGCACGTTCCAGCCCGGCGGCCCGTAGCGGGCGGTCGGCGCCTGCTGCGGCGGGCGGGGAGGACCCGGTGGCCCCCGGCGTCCCGGAGGGGCCTGACGTCCCGGCGGCCCCGGACGGTGGCCGGGCCCGGCGTCGCGCCCGTCCTCCCACCAGCGGCGTCCCTCGGGGCCGTCCGGGCCCGAGCGTCGGGTCGGCGGTGTGCTCACGCCCTGGTGACGCGCAGGACCACGTCGTCGTTGCCGTCGTCACTGGTCACGTACAGGGCACCGTCGGGTCCGAGGCGGGCCCCGCGCAGCCTGCCGAACGCGCCGTCGAGCTCCGTGGGGGTGGAGACCGCGACGATCCGCCGGGCGTCGGGGCCGGTTCCGGGCCTCATGAGCAGCAGTTTCTCACCCTTGAGTGCGCTCACCGCGAGGGTGCCCTCGAGGTCACCCCACCCGGGGCCCGCGAGGAAGTCGCTGCCGCTGGTGGCGATGGTCGGGTCGCCGGAGCTCCACGCCGCGCCCACGGCGCCCGGGAAGCGGCCGATGTCGGTCATCGGCACGGACTCGTCGTAGCCGCCGGGGGTCTCGCCGCCCTGGGACGGATCCCAGCCGTAGTTCGACCCCGGGACGACGACGTTCACCTCGTCGTCGACGTCGGGTCCGTGCTCGACCGACCACGCGGTCCCGGTCCCGGGCTGGACCGCGACCGACTGCACGTTGCGGTGGCCGTAGCCGGAGATGAGCCGCTCGGCCGCGCTGCCCGACGCCGCGAACGGGTTACCGGGCGCGGGCCCGCCGGTTGCGGGGTCGACGCGCAGCACCTTCCCGCCGAGCGCGGAGCGGTCCTGCGCGACGGTCGCCCGGGCGGTGTCGCCGGTGCCGACCAGGAGGGCACCGTCGGGCGCGAACGTCGGCCGGCAGCCGCTGTGGCGGCCCGACGGGTTGAGCGGCAGCCCACCGACCAGCGGGTCCGCGGTCCGGGTCGCGGCGGTCCCGTCGGCCGAGAGCTGCCAGGCCACGACGCGCACGTCGACCGGGCGGCCGCCCTCGGCGTGGGCCTGGCAGGTCACGAAGCGCCCGGATCCGTCCGGGAACGCCGCGATCCCCATCAGCCCGCCCTCGCCGCGGGCGTAGACGTCGGCCAGGTCGGCGCGCACGGGCGTGACCGGGGCACCCGGGCGCAGGCCGCCGACCAGGGAGAGGGTGCCCTCGCGCTGGGTCACGAGCATCCGGTCGCCGCCGACGAACGCCACGTCCCAGGGGTGGTCGAGCCCGCCCGCGACCGTCTCGACCCGCAGCGCGGGGGCTCCCGCCGCGGGCGTCGTGCCCGGCGTCGGTGACGACGAGGACGCCGGCGACGGCTGCCCCGGTGGCGGCGCCGAGGTCGACGACGAGCACGCGGTCAGGACGACGACCGACAGGGCGACCGTCGCGAACAGAGGGGCGGCACGCACGCGGAGATCATGCCCGTCCCGGCGTGGGCGTCCGGTGTGGGCGGAATGGTGGGAGCCCGATCGTCTCGTGTGCGGCGCACGCCGGTGACAGGCTGGGGAGGTGACGGCCACCACGCCCCGCCCCACCACCGTCGAGGAGTCCGCGAGCCGCTCCGGGGCCGCGCCGGAGGGGCTGGTCGCCGCCCTGCGCAGTGCCGTCGCCGACCCGGACCGGGTCCGTCACCGGCCGCTCGACCTGGCCGCGCACGCGAACGACGCCTCCCACTACCTGCTGCAGCCCCAGGCCGTCGTGCTGCCCGCCGACGCCCGGGAGGTCGCGAACCTGCTGCGGCTCGGCGTCCGCGACCGGCTCGCGCTCACCTTCCGCTCCGGCGGCACCTCGCTGTCCGGGCAGGGCGTCACCGACGGGGTGCTGGTCGACACCCGGCGGCACTTCCGCGAGATCGAGGTCCTCGACGACGGCCGCGCGGTGCGGGTCCAGCCCGGCCTGACGGTCGCCGAGGTGAACGCCCGCCTCGCGCCGTACGGCCGCAAGATCGGCCCTGATCCGGCGTCGTCGAAGGCCTGCACCATCGGCGGCGTCGTCGCCAACAACTCGTCCGGCATGGCGTGCGGCACCGAGTTCAACAGCTACGCGACGCTGCGCAGCCTGACGTTCGTGCTGGCCTCCGGCACCGTCATCGACTCCGGCCGGCCCGACGCCGACGACGAACTGCGCCACCGCGAGCCGGCGCTCCACGAGGGACTCGACCGGCTCCGCGAGCGGGTCCGCGGCAACCCCCACTCCGTCGAGCGCCTGCGCCACCTGTTCTCGATGAAGAACACCATGGGCTACGGGCTGAACTCCTTCCTCGACCACACGCGCCCGATCGACCTGCTCACGCACCTGCTCGTGGGCTCCGAGGGGACGCTGGGCTTCGTCGCGGAGGCGGTGTTCGAGACGCTGCCGATCCTTCCGCACGCGGCGACGGCGATGCTCGTCTTCTCCGGCACCGTCGACGCCACCGACGCCCTGCCCGCGCTGCTCGACGCGGGCGCCAGGACCCTGGAACTGCTCGACGCCCGGGCCCTGGTCGTCGCGCAGTCCGATCCGCGGGCCCCCGACTCGGTCCGCAGCCTCGCCGTGGACGGCCACGCGGGGCTGCTCGTCGAGTTCCAGACCGCGACCGCCGACGAGCTCGACGCCGTCCAGGCCGCGGCGGACCCGGTGCTGGCCGGGCTCCCACTGACCCGCGACGCGGGACTGACCCGCGAACCCTCGGCCCGCGCGTCGCTGTGGGCGCTGCGCTCCGGGCTCTACACCGCCGTCGCCGCCGCTCGCCCTTCCGGGACGACGGCGCTGCTCGAGGACGTGTCGGTGCCGGTCACGGCGCTGCCCTCCACCTGCGACGGACTGACGGAACTGTTCGACCGGCACGGGTACGAGGGCTCGGTGATCTTCGGTCACGCCAAGGACGGCAACGTCCACTTCCTGGTCAACGAGCGCTTCGGGGCGAGCGGAGCGACGGGGGATGGAGACCGCGACGAGGCCTCTCTGGACCGCTACCGGCGCTTCACCGACGAGATGGTCGACCTCGTGCTCGGCCAGGACGGGACGCTCAAGGCCGAGCACGGCACCGGTCGGATCATGACGCCGTTCGTGCGCCGCCAGTACGGCGACGAGCTCTACGGCGTGATGGCCGAGCTCAAGTCGCTCGCCGACCCGACCGGGCTGCTCAATCCCGGGATCATCCTGTCTGACTCCCCGGACGCCCATCTGCGTGACCTCAAGACCGTGCCGACCGTGGACCCCGAGGTCGACGCGTGCGTGGAGTGCGGCTACTGCGAGCCCGTCTGCCCCTCGCGGCACGTCACGACGACCCCGCGGCAGCGGATCGTGCTGCGGCGGGCCGCAGCCAAGGACCCGGCGCTGGCGGAGGCGATCGCGGCCGACTATGCCTACGAGGCGGTCGACACCTGCGCCGCGGACGGCATGTGCGCCACCGCCTGCCCGGTCCGGATCAACACCGGTGACCTCATGAAGCGGCTGCGCGCCGAGCGCCACGGCGCGCGGGCCCAGCGGGCCGGGAAGGTCGTCGCCGAGCACTGGGGCGGGGTGTCGGGGACCGCCCGCGTGGCACTGCGCGCGGCGGCGGCCGTGCCCGGGCTCGCGGCCGCGGCGTCGGCGACGGCCCGGCGGGTGCTCCCCGCGGACCTCGTGCCGCTCTACGCGCGGGACGTGCCCGGTGGTGGGGACACGCGCCCGGCGCCGCAGTACCCGGCGGCGGCCTCCGTCGTGTTCTTCCCGACCTGCCTGCACCAGGTGTTCGCGCCCGCCTCGGGGACCGGCTCCGGGCACGCGTTCCTGCGGCTGTGTGCGGCGGCCGGGATCGAGGTCGCCGTCCCGGAGGGCATCCACGGACTGTGCTGCGGCACCCCGTGGGAGTCCAAGGGGTTCACCGAGGGCAGCGCGGCGATGGCCCGGCGGGTGGTCGACGCGCTGTGGAACTCGACCCAGCACGGAGCCCTGCCGGTCGTCGTCGACGCGTCGTCGTGCACCCACGGTCTGGAGGGCCTCGCCCACGTCCTGCCCGACGACGGGCGGGTCCCCGCGCTGCGGATCGAGGACGCGGTCGCGTTCACCGCGCGGGAGGTCCTGCCGTCCCTCGAGGTCACGACCAGGGCCGCGTCGCTGACCCTGCACCCCACCTGCTCGACCACCCACCTCGGGATCGGCGACGACCTGCGCACGCTCGCCGAAGCGGTGGCCGACGAGGTGGTGGTCCCGACGGCCTGGGGGTGCTGCGGCTACGCCGGTGACCGCGGGATGCTGCACCCGGAGCTGACCGACGGAGCCACCCGTGAGGAGGCCGCCGACGTCGCGGCCCGTCCGACGGAGCAGTACGCGAGCTGCAACCGCACCTGCGAGATGGGGATGTCCCGCGCGACGGGGCAGCCGTACCGTCACGTGCTGGAGCTCCTGGCCGAGAGGTGCGCTCCGCGCCACGCCCCGGCGCGAGGGGAGCCCTCGGCCGGATAGAGCGTCCGGATCCTCCCCTCGCGGTGCCGCTCAGGGCCCGAAGCGCACCCGGAAGGTCGTCGGCCACCGCTTGCCGGTGAGCAGGAACTCGCCGGGCGCGCCCGGGATCGCGGTGATCCCGTTGAGCACGGCCTCCGGGTCGCTCGCCGTGGACGGCGGCCGGAGCCCGGACGCGTCGACGACCGCGGTGACGCGCCCGCCGGCGAGGTCGATCCCGACGACGTCGTCGGTGCGCCAGACGTTCGCCCAGACCGTGCGCCCGTCGGAGCAGTCGAGCTCGTTGAGCTGATCCAGCGGCGCGCCGCCCAGGGTGACCGGCACCGTCCGGCGCGCCACGAACGTCGTCGGGTCCCGGACGACGAGGTCCGAGCCGCCGTCGCTGGTGATCACATCGCCCGGCGGGGACGGCGTGTGGCACATGCCCCAGCCCTCGCGGTCGTAGCGCAGCGTGCGGCGGACGGCGAGCGTCAGCGGATCACGCTCGTAGGCGACCCCGTCCTTCCACGTCAGCTGCCAGATTCTGTCAGGAAGGACCGTCACACCCTCGCCGAACTGCGACGACGGCAGGCCGACGGCCCGCCGGACGGCGCCGGTGGTCGGGTCGGTCGCCCGCAGCTGGGACGCCCCCGTCACCCCGGTGCTCTCCCAGAGCGTGCGCCCGTCGGCCGAGAGCTCGAACCCCTCGGTGTACGCGCCGGGGTCGTGGGGGACGGTCCCGAGGACCTGGACGTGCAGCCGGGCGACGCCGGCCGGCGGGGACGCCAGCGCGTCCGACGGGGTGGCCGGGGTGCCGGGGGACCAGGAGCACGCGGCCGTGAGGAGCACCGCCAGCAGCACCGCCACCCTCGCCCGCACGACGCGAAGGTTCCCACGGGCCGGGGTGACCTCCTCCCGGCCCGGACCGGGTCCTCGGCGGGTGGGGCGCGCGGCGCACACACGCCGGCTGGTGACGGCGACGGTGCTGGTGCGACCGACGCGTGCCGCACACACTCCGGCCGCTGGCAGAACGGTGCAGGGCCACCGACGCGTGCCGCACACACTCCGGCCGAGGGCAGAACGGTGCGGCGCGTCGGTCGTTTCAGGGTCGGAGGTCGGTGGCGGCACGTTGTGTGCGCCGCGCGTCGATCGCTCCGTGGTCAGCGGTGGCCGGTGCCGGAGCCCCGGGCACGCCACGCGCCAGGTCTCCGCGCCCCGGGACGCCCCGCTCGGCGCTCCCGGCCGACCCCTGCGCGCCCGCGCACGGAGGAGGGTCGCGTCGTCCGGCACAATCGAGTCCGTGCACGACCTCGCCGAGACCACCACCGGTCCTGACCTGCGCGACGACCCGGCCGAGCGGCCGGTCCCGCCGCGGCTGGCCGCCGTCGTCGACCTCGCGCGCGCCGCCGCGGTCGAGGCGGCCGACGGCGAGGCCGACGAGGTCGGCGAGGCCCTCGCCGTGCACGCCGAGGACGCCACGGACGACGCCCCGGTGTCGGCGGCGACCCACTACCTCGCCGCGAACAAGCCCGGCTACCGCGGCTGGACGTGGGCGGTCACGGTCATGGCCCCCGACGACCCGGAGGCCCCGGTCACGGTCGGCGAGGTCGCGCTCCTGCCCGGATCGGGCGCCGTCGTCGCCCCCGTGTGGGTCCCGTGGAACGAGCGGGTCCGCGCCGAGGACCTCGCCCCCGGCGACCTCCTGCCGGTCGACCACGACGACGACCGGCTCGTCCCGGCCCACGCGAGCCTGGACGACGACGTCGACCCCGCAGGCGAGTCGGAGGAGGACGTCGAGCAGATCCGCGCGGTCGCGGACGAGCTGGGCTTCGGCCGTCCCCGCGTGATGAGCCCGGAGGGCCGGTTCGACGCGGCCGCCCGGTGGTCCGGCGGCGACTTCGGGCCGGCCGCCGAGATGGCCCGCGCCGCGTCGGCCCACTGCGGCACGTGCGGGTTCTACCTCGCGCTCGCCGGGTCGATGCGCGGTGTGTTCGGCGTCTGCGGCAACGGCAACGTCCCCGCCGACGGTCGGGTCGTGCACGCCGAGCACGGCTGCGGTGGCCACTCCGAGCTGCAGATCGACACCGGCTCGGTGGTCATGGTCTCCGAGCTGGTCTACGACGACGGCGTCGACATGGAGAACCCGGAGCCGGTCACGGCGAGCTCGGACGCGGACGGCTCCTGATCCGCGCGGCGGGGAGAGCCCAGCGGAGCCGACCATCGCCACCGACCCGTTCCGCACCGCCGCCCTCCGCGCCGCCGTCCTCGACGCCTGGTCTGCGTCGCCCGCGCGCTTCCGGGAGGACGCGAACGCCGAGGAGGACCTGAGCCGCGGCGGCTACCGCGACCGCTGGCTCGTCGAGCTCGCCCAGAACGCCGCCGACGCGGCCGCCCGCGCCGGCGCGCCCACCACGCTGCGGCTGCGGGTGGTGACGGCCGACGACGGCGCGCAGGAGCTCCGGGTGGGGAACGCCGGCGCACCGCTGGACGCCGACGGGGTCGCCGCGCTCGCGTCGCTGCGGGCGTCGGCCAAGCGCGACGGCGGCACGGTCGGGCGCTTCGGGGTGGGGTTCGCCGCCGTGCTCGCCCTCGGTGACGCGCCGCGGGTGGTCACCCGAGACGCGGACGGCGCGCTCACCGGCATCGCCTTCTCCCGGGCAGGGACCCGGGAGGCGGTCGCGGAGCTCGGCGGGCCGGTCGCGGCGGAGCTCGAGGCGCGCCGCGGCGACGTGCCCGCGCTGCGCCTGGTGTGGCCCGCGGAGCCCGCCGACCTCGCGGACACGCTGCCGGACGGCGTCGACACCGAGGTGCGCCTCGCGCTGACCGGTCCGGGGGTGCCCGACGGCGTCGGCGCACCGCTGCTCGGCCGGGCCCGCGACGAGGCCGCCGACCTGCTCCTCGCGCTGCCGTGGCTGGCGGGCGTCGACGCGGCCGGGGGGGACGCGGGCGGGGAGCTCGTGCGCCGGGAGTCCGCCGGGCCCGACGACCCCGGCGACGACCCCGACCCCGACCCCGGCCACGACCCCGACGGCCGGACCCGTCGCGTCGTGATCCGCGGGCCTGGGTCCGCGACGGCGGCCTGGACGACGCTGCCGCTGGCCGGGGAGCTGCCCGCCGACGTGCTCGACGACGGTGGGCGCCCCGGTCTGGCCGTCGAGGACCGCGGCCGCACCCGGTGGGAGGGCCTCTGGGCGGTGGCCGACGAGCCGGCCGCGACCGACGTCCTGCACGCGCCCACCCCGACCGCGGAGACGACGACGCTGCCGGCGCGGCTCGTGGTCACCGTCCCCCTGGACCCGGACCGCCGCCGCGTGCGCGCTGGAGCGGTCACCACCCACGTGCTGGCTGCGGCCGCCGCGTCCTACCCCGCGCTCGTCGCGGCGCTGCCCCCGTCACGGCGTACCGCGCTGGTGCCCGCCGCGGCGCTGCCCGCCTCGGAGGTCGACGCCGCCCTGCGCGACGGCGTCGTCGAGGCCCTGCGCCGCGAGCCGTGGTTGCCCGCCGCCGAGGGGCCCGACCTCACCCCGGCGCGCGCGGTCGTCGTCGACACCGGCGCCGAGCCCGCCGACCGGCTGCTCGCGGCGCTGGCCGGCGCGATCCCCGACCTCGCGAGCCCCGTCGTCGGCGGCTCCGCCGACACCCGGGCGCTCGCGACCCTCGGCGTCGTCCGGCTCGGTCCCGCCGACCTCGCCGAGCGGCTCGCCGGCCTGCGCCGCCCCGCGTCGTGGTGGCACACCCTCTACGACGCCCTGGCCGCCACGCCGGCGTTCGGCGGAGCGCGCGAGGAGCTCGCGGCGCTCCCGGTCCCGTTGGTCGACGGACGACTCGTCCCGGGACCGCGCGGGACGCTGCTGCCCGGCGACGACCTCGCGGACGTCCTCGCGACGGCGCTCGCCGGCAACGGGCCGGCGGGACCGTCCGGCCTGCGCCTCGTCGACCCGGCCGCGGTGCACCCGTTGCTGGAGTCGCTGGGGGCCCGCCGTGCCGACGCCGGGTCCCTGCTCGGGGACGCGGAGCTGCGCGAGGCGGTGGCGCGGTCGATCGACGACGCCGAGGCCGGGCTCGACGTCGACGGCCTCGCCCTGGTCGTCCTGCGCCTGCTGGCCGACGCGGGCGGCGACGCGGCCGACGGGGGTGGCGGCACGGACCCCGCGTGGGGTGCGCTCGCCCTGCCCGACGCCGAGGGCGGGTACCGACGGGCCGACGAGCTCGTGCTCCCCGACGGGGATCTGCGTGGGGTGCTCGGGGACGACTCACCGGTCGGTGTGCTCGCGGAGGCGGCGGTGGCCGCGCACGGACGGGTCGGGCTGCTCGCGGCCGGGGTGCTCGACGGGTTCGCCGTCGTCCGCGACGACGCCCCGGCCGGCCCCGACCACGACCTCGACGACGAGGAGACGTGGTGGGCCGAGGAGGTCGATCCGGCGGCGGGCTGGGACGGCTGGAGCGGGGTCGAGCCTGCGGGCCCGCCGAGCACGATGGTCGCCGTGCGCGACCTCGACCTGGTCGCCGACGACCGGTGGGACGCCGCGTGGGCGCTGCTCGCGTCCGACCGGTCGGTGCGCTCCGCACTGGTGACGCTGCCGGGCGAGCCGGTGCCGTACACGTCGTGGTGGCTCGCCCGGCACAGCCGCCTCGCCGGGCACCTGCCCGGACACTGGCGCCTGCCCGACGAGACGCTCGGAGCGGGCAAGACCTCCGACGACGATCCCGGGAGCTCCGCCGCCCTCGGCGCGCTCTACGACCCGGTGCCCGGGCCCGGCGCGCTCGACACGGGGTTCCTGGTCGCCGTCGGGGTCCGGACCGAGCTGCGGGTCGACGGTCCGGCCGACGCGGCCGATCTGCTCCGCCGGCTCGGCGATCCCGCGCGGGTGGTCCCGGCCGGGGGCGTGCTGGCCGCACACACCGCGCTCGCCGCGGCCGTCGACGCCCGCCGGTTGGACGTCGCCGACGTCGAGCCGCCCGCCCGGGTGCGCACGGCCGCGGGGCGGGTCGTCGACGCCGACCCCGATCTCGGCGCCCCGCCGACCGTCCTCGACCGGCCGTGGCTGCTCGCCGGGCTCGACCCGGACGACGTGGTGCCGGTGGCCCCCGGCGGCGCGGCGACCCTCGCCGACGTCCTGGACCTGCCCACCGCCGCCGCCGACCACCACGGCGAGATCCGCTCACCCGGCGTCGCGACCGCCTGGACCGACCTGCCGGTCGCCGCGGCCTGGGCGGCCGCCGTGGGGCGCTCGTTGCCGGCCGGTGGGGTCGTGCTCCACGAGCGGCTCCGGGTCGCGATGGCCGACGACGACCGCACCGGCCCGCCGCGCGAGGTCTTCCCCGGGGTGTGGGTGGACGGCACCGTGGTGCACACCGACGACCCGGTGCGCGGACTGCTCGCCGCGTGGGCCCTCGGTCGGTCCTGACGGCGGGCCGCGGTGGGCTCAGAGCTTCTGGGCGCCCCGCGAGCCGCGGGCGCTCGCGCGTCGCTGCAGCGCCAGGACGCCGAGCCCGACGGCGCCGAGGCCGACGCCGACGGCGCAGGCCCACAGCCAGGGGTCGGCCGGCCGGGCGCCGGTCAGGGCCAGCACCCCGAGGACCACGAGCGCGACCAGCCAGAGCGCCGACCCGAGCAGCACCACGGGCACCGGGTCGGTGAGCCGCCGGGGCAGCGGGGGCGGCTGCCACCCGGCGTCGGGATCGGGAGACGACACGCCGCGACCCTAGCGGCGCCACGTCCGGGCCCGGAGCGCTCATCGTGTGAGCGGGGTCGCTCCCGACCGGCCCTGCGGTTGACAGGCAAGGGGACGGCCGGAACGGTTGTGTCCGATGGGTAACGCAGGAGTGCCGCTGACGCGCCGGAGGCACGTCGATTTCGGTCTCCTCGCGACCCAGGCGTGTCGGCTCTGAACCCACGCCCGCGATCTCTCGAACCATCGTGCCCCGGGAATCTCGTCCCGGGCCCGTCCACCGCATGCCTCGAGGAGGCCCCCCGTGTCCGTCGGCACACCGTCCGACCCCCTGAAGTTCGCGTACTGGGTCCCCAACGTCTCCGGCGGCCTGGTGACCAGCGGCATCGAGCAGCGCACCGACTGGAACTGGGACTACAACCGCGAGACCGCGATCGCGGCAGAGAACAGCGGCTTCGAGTACGCGCTGTCCCAGGTGCGGTACATGGCGAGCTACTCGGCGGAGTTCCAGCACGAGTCCACGTCGCTCTCGCTGGCGATCATGATGGCGACCCAGCGACTCAAGGTCATGGCCGCTGTGCACCCGGGCATGTGGCACCCCGGCGTGTTCGCGAACTTCGGCGCCACCGCCGACCACCTGACGGGCGGCCGCTTCGCGACGAACGTCGTCTCCGGCTGGTTCAAGGGCGAGTTCACGTCGTTCGGCGAGCCGTGGCTCGAGCACGACGAGCGCTACCGGCGCACCGAGGAGTTCATCTCCTGCCTCAAGGGCATCTGGGAGCAGGACCACTTCGAGTTCCGGGGCGACTTCTACCGCTTCCACGACTACTCGCTGAAGCCCAAGCCG
>NZ_DASXJS010000271.1:0-3243 GCF_036497245.1 Actinomycetospora sp.
TTCGCGCGCGAGGTGGCGGACACCGTCGTCGTCCTCGAGCACGGACGGATCATGCGGTCCGGGCCGCCGTCGGAGGTGCTCGACGACGACGGCCCCGCACGAGGGGAACCCTCGGTCGCCTAGAACGGCCGAGGGTTCCCCTCGCGCGGGAGCCTCGGGAGCCTCGGGAGCGCGGGCCTCGGGAGCGGGAGCGTCAGGAACGGTGCGCGGACCGGGAGCGCCTGAACCCGAGCCTGCCCGACAGGAACCCACCGCGCGGGCGACGCCGCGGCCCGAGGCGAGGCGTCACGGCCTGCCCGAGGGCGTAGCGGACGAGCTCCTCGTTCCCGGTGGCCGACCACACGCCGTCCGGGCCGGTGAGGGTGTCCTCGAAGCCGATCCGCGTGTCGAACCCCTGGCGACGTGCGTACTCGAGCACCGGCCAGGCGCCGCCCTCCTCGCCGTGCAGCAGGATCGGCACCGTCATCGGGCGCAGCGCGCGGAGCAGGCGCACCGCCTCGGCCACCGCGGAGTCGGGGTCGGTCACCGTGACCTCGGCGGTCACCCGGACCGTGCCCTGCGGGATCCCCGCCTGTTTGAGCTGCACCGCGTCGCCGCTCGTCCACACCCCGAGCTCGATCCCGATGCCCACGGACGCGAGCGCCTCGCAGACGGTCTCCCAGCCGCGCTCGTGCACGTTCACCGCGGCGACGTCCGGACGGGCGTGCCGGGGCAGGCCCGCCCACTCCTGCGCCAACCCGGTGCGCCGGAACGCGCTCGGTTCGATCCACCGCGCCATCGGGACGCCGATCTCCAGCGCGGGCGCGGCCCGGCGGATGGACGCGACCGTCGTCCCGATCACCTCGGTGTCGAGGCTCTCGCGCCCGTACTGATCGCGCGGGTGCACGTGCATGCTCCGGACGCCCAGCGCCGCGACCGCCCCCGCGTCCCGGGCGAGCGCCTCCGGCGTGCTCGGGAGCGCCGGGGACACGCCGTCGGGGCGCGTCCCGTTCGGGCAGCACTGCAGCATGGCGCCCTCCCGGTGCGGTCCGTCCGTGTTCAACCATCTTGCCACCGTTCGGACGCATATGCAGACGCAATCCCGGCTGAATCTGCGCGAACGGGTGCCGGTGCGCACCCGACCGGTCGTCTTGACCCGTCGACCCGCGCCGAGGAGTCTTGGTTGGTCAACCAACCAAGGACGGGAACCGGGGAGTGGCCGATGGACAAGCGCCGCGCGATCACCGTCGCCGGCGTCGCGCAGCTCGAGGAGGCGGGCCTCGGGTCGTTCACCCAGGCTCGGGTCGCGCAGCGTGCGGGCCTGCGCCAGAGCCACCTCACGTACTACTTCCCGACGCGCAGCGACCTCATCGTCGCGGTGGCCGACGAGGCCGTCGCGGCCCGCGTCGAAGCGCTGCGGCCGGTCGGGGAGGCGGGCGAGCCCGGCGCGAAGGTCGCCGCTCTCGCCGCGGTCCTCACGGCGCCCGGTCAGACCCGGGTGCTCCTGGCCCTGACCCAGAGCGCCGAGGACGAGCCCGGCGTGCGCCGGGCACTCGGCGACCTCGCCGCCGGCGTCGCCCCCGGCAGCGTCGCGCTGCTCGCGGCGTTCGGTGCGGCCGCCACCGCGTCCGCGATCGGGCTGCTCCAGAGCGTGTCGACCGGCATGGCCGTCCTCGCCCTGGCCCGCGAGCCCGGCGAGTTCCGGCCCCTGGCCGAACGGATGCTCACCGACTTCCTCACCCACCTCCCGCCCTCCGACGCAGAACAGTGAGCCCGACGATGAACCTGCTCGCCCGAGTCCCGTTGAAGCCGTCGACCAGCGGTATCCAGTACGCCGGGTGGGAGCCCCACCGCGTCGCGCACTCCGGCCTCGGCAGCCGCACCATGACCGGGCAGCGCATCCCCGTCGGTGACGGCGTCGAGCTCAACGCCGACGTGTACCTGCCGCAGACGCCCGGTCGCTACCCCGCCGTCGTGTCGTTCTCGGCCTACAGCACCGAGACCCACACCGCGGGGATCCCGACGGGCTCGAACGAGATCGGCTCGCCGCCGGTGTTCACCGACCGGGGGTACTGCCCCGTCGTCGTGGAACGGCGCGGGATGGGCCGCTCCACGGGCGAGCAGGTCATGTTCTTCGACCCGCAGGACGTCGACGACCACGAGAAGGTCATCGCCTGGGCCGCCGCACAGCCGTGGTGCTCGGGCGAGGTCGTCCTGTTCGGGACCTCGTACTACGGCATGACCCAGCCCCTCGTCGCGGCACGACGCCCCGAGGCGCTGCGGGCGTTCTTCGCCAACGAGATGTGCACCGACTTCTACCGCCACCTCGTGGCGTTCGGCGGCGTCCCGGCGAGCTTCTTCCTCTCGCTGTGGATGGGCGCGAACTTCACCGAGGCGAACTACGCCCGCCGCATGCCCCCGCAGCTGCGTGCGGCCATCAGCCACGTCACCAACGGGACGATGCAGCCGCTCCTCGAGAAGGTCGTCCACCACAGCGTCGACGGGATGTTCCAGAAGTTCATGTCGGCCACCCCGGTCGAGGACGTCAGGGAGATCTACGCGCACTGGATGTTCGACGAGAAGACCCGGGAGTCCTCGACGATCCCCGAGGGCTCCACCGCGGTCCTCGACCGGATCGAGGTGCCGTTCGCGGTCGTCCAGAACCTCGGGTACGTCAACCTCCACCAGTTCGGCTGCTACGACCTGTTCGAGAACGCCGCGACCCCGCCCGACCGACGGTGGCTGATCCTCGGCCCGCCGGCCTACGACCTGCCGGTCTACTCCTGGCAGGGCGAGGCGCTGGCGTTCTTCGACCACGTGGTGCACGGCCTCGACAACGGCTACGCCAAGCAGCCCCGGGTGCGCTACTGGACCGACGGCGCCGATCGCTTCGGGACGGCCGACGCCTTCCCGCCGTCGCGGGGCACCGCCCGGCGGCTGTACCTGGGCTCGGCAGGCGCCGACCACGCCACCCACCGGCTCGCCGCCGACCACACCGCACCCGGGGCCAACACGTGGGCCGCCGTCCCCCGGGGCGTCCCGGTGCTCGGCGGACTCGACGAGCTCGCCAACCAGGTGCTCACCTTCGAGCTGCCGGTCGGCGAGGAGCTCCGGCTCGTCGGGCCCGTCACCGCCCGGCTGACGTTCAGCAGCAACGAGATCGACTCCTACGTCCTCGCCCGGCTCTCCCGCATCGACACCGACGGCGGGCGCCACCAGCTCGGCATGGGCGCGATCCGCCCGGTCGCCCGCACCGAGGACACC
>NZ_DASXJS010000272.1:0-21883 GCF_036497245.1 Actinomycetospora sp.
CCCCGGCCCCCGGTGCTGCATCCCGCTCGAGGATGTCCATGCGCGAGGGACCGAGAGGCGAGATCAGCGATGCCGACGAATTCCGGACCCACCGTCGTCCTGGTCCATGGCGCGTTCGCCGACGCGTCGGGCTGGCGCGACGTGGCGGACAACCTGCGCGCCCAGGGCTACTCCTGCTACGCCCCCGCGAACCCGCTGCGCGGCGTGCGCCCCGACGCGGAGTACCTGCAGTCCTTCCTGAGCACGCTCGAGGGGCCGGTCGTCCTCGTCGGACACTCCTACGGGGGCTGCGTCATCACCAACGCGAGCCCGGGCCTGCCCGGTGTCCGCGCGCTGGTCTACGTGGCGGCGTTCGCCCCGGACTCGGGCGAGACCCTCACGGAGTGCCTCGCGCTCGGGGGTGGGTCGACCGACCTGGCCATGAACCTGGTCCTGCGCCCCTACCCGGACGCCCCCGACGGCGACGTCGACGCCTACATCAAGCCGGAGTCGTTCCACCGGCTGTTCTGCGCCGACCTCGACCCCGACCTGGCCGCGTTCATGGCACTGAGCCAGCGCGGGGTCGCCGCGTCGAGCCTGGGCACCCCGTCGGGCACCCCGGGATGGCGGACGATCCCCAGCTGGAGCCTCGTCGCCGGGAACGACACCACCATCCCGCCCGAGGCCGAGCGGGCGATGGCCGCCCGCGCCGGGGCGACCGTCCGGGAGATCCCCAGCTCGCACGTCGCGATGATCAGCCACCCCACCGAGACCACCGAGGTGATCGTGGAGGCCCTGAAGGCCACCGACTGAGGCGGATCGCCTCAGTGGCGCTCCGCGAGCGCCGAGGTCAGCCGGTCCACCGAGCCGGTGAGGTTCCAGCGCTGGGCGAGCTCGGCGAGCCGGTCGGCGTCGACCGGCTCGTGGGGGAGGGCACGCCTGGTCCCGGTCCAGTCGATCGGTGCGTCGGGCGCCACCCGCACCACCCCGGGCGCCACCGTCAGGTACTCGGCCGCCTTGACCATCTTCGCGCGCACCGCCGAGGACAGCCTCGGGTCACCGCCCTCGACGACGGCGCCGATGAGGTCGGCCCACGAGTCGAACTTCGACACGACCTGGGAGGCGGTCTTCTCCCCGACCCCGGGCACCCCGGGCAGGCCGTCGGAGGGGTCACCGCGCAGCATCGCCATCTCGGCGTAGCCGTCGCCTGCACGCGACACCGGGACGCCGTAGCGGGCCGCGACCTCCTCGGGGCCGTACACCTCGTACTTGGAGACGCCCCGCGCGATGTAGATGATCCGCGTGGTGGTCGGCTCCTCCCGGACCAGCTGCAGGAGGTCGCGGTCCCCGGAGACGACCTCGACCGCCGCCGTGGCCTCCGTGGCGCACAGCGTCCCGATGACGTCGTCGGCCTCGTAGCCCTCCGCACCCGCCGTCGGGATCCCGGCGGCCGCGAGGACCTCGAGGATGATCGGGACCTGGGCGCCCAGCTCCGCGGGCGCGGCCTCGGCGTCGGGTCCGCCGCCGGTGTTCGGGTCGGACGGGTCGATGCCGCCGGAGGTGTCCACCCGGTGCGCCTTGTAGGACGGGATCGCCCGCACCCGGAACGCCGGGCGCCAGTCCCGGTCCAGGCACGCGACGACGCTGCCGGGCTGCCGGGCGCGGATCAGGCGCGCGACCATGTCGCAGAACCCGCGCACGGCGTTGACCGGCGTCCCGTCCTCGGCGGTGAGCGAGGCCGGGACCCCGTAGAACGCGCGGAACCACAGGCTGGCCGAGTCCAGCAGCATCACGGGGCCGTCACTCATGGTCGGCAAGCGTGCCAGGCTCGTCCGACACCGTGCCTGCGGCGTCCTCGGCGCCCGCGGTGACCCACCGCGCGTACCGCGTGCCCGCCACCAGCAGGACCAGACCCGCGCCGAGGAACACCGCGACGCGGGCGAGCCCGTCCAGCGCGACGAGGTCGAACAGGATCAGCTTGGCCACCGCCGCGACGACGAGCACGCCGCCGAGCACCCGCGGCAGGCTCACCGCCTCGTCCCGGGGGCCGCGCACCAGCAGGACGAGCGCCAGCGCGGTCCAGGAGATCGTCACCAGCACGTGCCCGGCGAGGAACCCGGAGCGGGTCGGGGAGACCGCCAGGGCCAGGGTCACGACGAGTCCCGCGGCGCCGTACAGCCCGAGGACGCCGAGCGCCGCGGTCGCGACGGCGGAGCGCTGCCGCGAGGCGAGGTGCCCGAGCCGGCCGAGGGCCGCGAGCAGCGCCGCGGACGTGGTGATCATCAGGAGGCCGACCACCGCCATGGCGAACATCGACGCGCGTCCGCCGGGCAGGCCGTCCACGACGACGTCGACCGGCAGGTCGCGGCTCAGCGCCAGGACGAAGCCGACCGCCCCGAACACCCCGGCCGCGACGAGCACCCCGGTCCGGCGGACGGCGCGGGCCACGACCGCGAGCACCGTGGCGACGGCCAGGAACACCCCGCCCTGGGCCACACCGGTCAGGGCCAACGGGATCGCATGGAGCCCGACGACGGCGGCCGCGGCGGCCGCGACCGTCGCGAGCGCCGGAGTCGCGGGCACCCGGCCCACGCCGCGCTCGCACACCGCGCCGACCGCGAGCAGGACGACGACCGCGACGACGTCGACGAGCGCCCCCGCCGGGCGCGGCAGCATCCCGGCGACCGCGAGGAGCGGGAGCACCGGCAGGGCGAGCACGATCCCGGCGACCACGACGGCGCCCGAGGGTCGGGTCCGCTCCTGGTCGGCCGTGCCCTGACCGGTGACGACCAGTACGAGCGCCGTGGCCGCGGCGACCAGCACGAGCGCCCCGATCGCCGCGGTGAGCTCGGCGGCCGGCCGTCCCGTGCCTCCGGAGACGGCGGTGACGACCGCCGTCGAGACGAGCCCCGCGAGCGTCGCCCCGGCCACCGCGACGCCGACCAGCGACGGCCAGCCGCGCCGCGCCGCGACCGGGAGGGTGACGACGGCGAGGACGACGAACAGGGCGACGAGCAGCGCGCCCGCGGTGTCGACGACGAAGGGGAGGAGCAGGCCCGCGCCGACGACGACGCCGAGGGCGAGGCCGTGACGGCGCCAGCGGTCGGCGAGGGCCAGCCCGCCGCCGGCGACGAGCAGGGCGAGCACGAGGGCGACCGGCGCGGGCAGGAAGGCGTAGAGCGAGGTGGCCGCGGCGACGGTGAGGTAGAGCGCCGTGATGCCGGTGGCCGCGAGGGAGACCGAGCCGGGGTCGGCGGCGGCCCCCGCGTCCTCGGTGTCCCGCCGGCGCCGGTGGAGCACCACCCCGGCCCCGACGAGGCCGAGCCCGACGGCGGCGCCGAGCACCACCCGCGCCTCGGGGCCGAACCACCCGCGCGAGGCGGCGAGGACCAGGAGGAGCACGACGCCGAGCAGGGTCACGCCGGCCCCGGTGACGGCCAGGAGCCGCGCGCCCGTCAGGCGCGGCAGCCGGGGCCCGGTGTACGCGGACCGCTTCGGGGCCGGCGGCGGGGCGGGCTGCGGGCCGGGCTGCGGGGCGGGCCACGACGAGCGCGTCGGCGGCGGGGTGGCGGGGCGCGGGGCCCACGGGGAGCCCGCTCCGACCGGCGTCGCCGGACCCCGGGGCGCTCCGGAGCGCGCGCCCGGAGCTCCGGGGATCCACGGGCCGAGTCCGGCCGGGAGAGGCCCGGCGGGAAAGGGGCCCGGAGGCGCGGGCTCGCGGGCCGGGGCGCCGGTCGTCGTGGCACCCGGAGCTCCCGCGGACGATCCCGAGGGGCGCAGGGCCCCGAGGTCGTCGCGGACCCGGGAGAGACGGGCGCCGAGATCGGCGAGCTCACCGTCGAGACGGTCGATGAGGGCGGTGTGATCGGCAGGGCTGCTCATGGCGACAGCCTTCCGCGGCCTGGCGCCATGGGGGAGGGGGCTTCTACCTAGGCCCCGCCCCGGGCGTCAGGCGAGGTCCTGGAGACCGGGCAGCCGGTGCTGCTCGTCCGGCCGGGGCAGGGTTCCCTCGGCGAGCACCTGCTCGTGGATCTGGACGAGCGCGCGATGCAGCGGGGCGACGAGGTCGTCGTCCACACCGTCGAAGAACATCCGGCGGACCACGTCGGCGTGTCCCGGCGTCGCCGCCGTCAGGACCTCGCGTCCCGCGGCGGTCAGGACGGCGTCGGTGGCGCGGCGATCCGTGGCCGAGGAGCCGAGCTCGACGAGTCCGCGCCCGCCCATCCGCCGGACGTGATGGGAGACGCGGCTGCGTTCCCAGCCGATGCGCGCCGCGAGCACCGTCACCTGCAGCCGACCGCCGGGGACGTCGGCGAGGGCGTTGAGCACGTCGTAGTCGGCCAGGGAGAGGTCGCTGTCGGTCTGCAGCTGACGGTTCATCTCGTAGTTCAGCCGCAGCATCACGCGCATGTAGGCGAGCCAGGCCTCCTGCTGCTCGCCCGACAGCGGTGACACCGAAGAACGTGACATGTCACGTACTCTAACGGCCATGGAGACGATCCCCGACCTGATGCACGCGAACCTGATCGAGGTCTTCGGGGAGCGCGACCGCGACCGTCGCCGGGCGGCGATCGCCCGGACCTACTCCGAGGAGGTCGTCATGCACGACCCCGAGGGCGTGGTCACGGGGCACACGGCGCTGGACGTGAAGGTGCAGACCCTTCTCGACGGTGCGCCGGGGTTCGTCTTCCGGGCCGTCGCGCCGCTGCGCGAGTGCGACGACCTCGGGATGCTGGCCTGGGAGTTCGGACCCGAGGGCGAGCCACCGGTGGTCACCGGCATCGACATCGCCCTCGTGAGCGGCGGCCGGATCACGTCCCTGCACACGATCCTGACCTGAGCGCAACGCCGGCCGGGCCCCGGAGGGCGGATGAGTGCTCACCTGGCGCAGCCACCTAGGCTCTCCGGCATGGGGTCCCCGCTCGCCGACCAGGTCTCGTCCCGTCTCGACCGGGCCCGCCGGCTGGCCGCCGAGGCCGGCGTCGACGCCCTCGTCGTCACCCCCGGCCCGGATCTCCAATACCTCGCCGGGGTCGTCAAGCACTCGCACGAACGGCTCTCCGCACTGGTGCTGCCGACGCAGGACGAGGCGGCCTTCGTCGTGCCCCGGCTGGAACGGCCGGGCCTCGACGGCAGCGGGGTGGACCAGGCGGGCATCCGTGTCCTGGACTGGGTGGACGGCGAGGATCCCCACGGTCTGGTCGCGGCGTGCCTCGACGGCGCGAAGCGGGTCGCGGTCGCCTCCGACATGCCCGCGCTGCACGTGCTCGGGCTCCGCGACGCGCTCCCGCTCGCGACCCAGGAGCTCGCCACGCCGGTGCTGCGCGAGCTCCGGATGCGCAAGGACCCGGCCGAGGTCGAGTACCTGCGTCGGGCGGGCGCGGCCATCGACGCCGTCCACGCCCAGGTGCCCGGCTGGCTGCGCGCCGGGCGCACCGAGGCCGAGGTCGGCGCGGACATCACCGCGGCGATCGTCGCGGCCGGGCACACCGAGGCCGCGTTCGTCATCGTCGGATCCGGACCGAACGGGGCGAGCCCGCACCACGAGGTGTCCGACCGCGTGATCGAGACGGGCGACGTCGTCGTCGTCGACATCGGCGGCCCGCTGCCCGAGGGCTACAACTCCGACTGCACGCGGACCTACGTCGTGGGCGGCGCGGGCGCCGGGATCACTGACGTCTACGCGGTGCTCCAGCGCGCCCAGGCCGCCGCGGTCGCGGCCGCCCGCCCGGGCGTGACCGCCGAGAGCGTCGACGAGGCCGCCCGCGCGATCATCCGCGACGCCGGGTATGGCGAGTACTTCGTGCACCGCACGGGGCACGGCATCGGCCTCGAGGTGCACGAGGAGCCCTACATCGTGGCCGGCAACGCGCTGACCCTCGAGCCGGGGATGGCGTTCTCCATCGAGCCCGGCATCTACTTCCCGGATCGCTGGGGCGCACGGATCGAGGACATCGTCGTGGTGACCGAGGACGGGTGCGAGGCGGTCAACACCCGCCCGCACGACCTGCTCTCGTGCTGAACGCGGCCACCCACGCGCCGCGAGGGGAGGGTCCCGTCGCTCGTACCGACCGGGGGTTCCCCTCGGGCCGCGTGGCGGTCGCGACGCGTGCCGTCGGGGCCGTGGTCGCCGGGCTGGGTCTGTACGCCGCGTTCCCGCCGCTGGGCTGGTGGTGGGCCGCGCCCCTCGGCGTCGCGCTGCTACTGACGGTGGTCGACGGGCGCCGGGCGCGGGCGGCGTTCGGCTGGGGTGTCCTGGCCGCGCTCGCCTACCAGTACCCGCTGCTGCACTGGACCGGGACGTACGTCGGGGCCGTGTGGCTGGGGGCGCTGGCGGTCGTGGTGCTCGCCGTGGCGATCCCCGTCGCGCTGTTCCCGCTGGTCCGCCGGGTCCCCGGAGCTCCGCTGTGGATGGCCTGCCTGTGGGTGGCGGGCGAGGCGGCGATCGAGCGGCTGCCCTGGGGCGGGTTCCCGTGGGCCAAGCTCGCGTTCGGGCAGGCGGGCGGGGCGTACGCGAGGCTGGCGTCGCTCGGGGGCGCGCCGCTGGTGAGCTTCGGCGTCGTGCTCTCCGGGGCGGGCCTGTGGTGGTTGTCCACGGTCCTCGGCCGGCCGACGTCCGGGCGCCCGCGCGCGGCCTCCGGCGCACTCGGGATCGCCGGGGCGCTGGTCGCGGTCCTGCTCGGGCCGGTCGCCGGGCTCGTGACCCCGGCCCACCCCGCGACCGAGCCGGGCGAGGAGACGATCACGGTCGCCGCGGTCCAGGGCAACGTGCCCCGGGCCGGCCTGGACTTCGCGAAGCAGCGGCGCGCGGTGCTCGACAACCACGTCCGCGAGACCCGGCTGCTCATCCAGCGGGTCGCGGCCGGCCGGACCCCGCGCCCCGACCTGGTGATCTGGCCGGAGAACTCCTCGGACATCGACCCGTTCGCCAACGCCGACGCCCGCGCCGAGATCCAGGCCGTCACCGACGAGATCGGTGTCCCGGTGGTCGTGGGGGCCGTGCTGCGGGGGGCCGTCAACGCCGCGGGCACGGCGTACGTCGAGGGACCGCGCAACGCCGCCGTCGTCTGGACCCCGCGCAGTGCCACCAGGCCCAGGGGCCCCACCGACCAGTACGTCAAGCGCCACCTCCTGCCCTTCGGGGAGTACATCCCGTTGCGCGGGCTCGCCTCGCTGTTCTCGTCCGACGTCGCCCGCGTCGTCGACTTCCAGCCCGGTACCGGCACCCCGGTGCTGGCCGCCGGTCCGGCGCGCCTCGGCGTCGCGACCTGCTACGAGGTGGTGTTCGACGACGACGTCCGGGACGCGGTCACCGGGGGCGCCGACCTGCTCACCGTCCCGACGAACAACGCCACCTTCGGCGACACGAACATGACCTACCAGCAGCAGGGCATGAGCCGGCTGCGGGCGATCGAGCACGACCGGGCCGTCGTCATCGCCGCCACCAGCGGGCAGAGCGCGGTCATCGCCCCCGACGGCGCGGTCGTGGACCGGACCGGGGCGCTCTACACCCCCGGCGTGCTCGTCGACCGCGTGCCGCTGCGCACGACGACGACCCTCGCCACGCGGCTCGGACCCGCCCCGGAGTGGGTTCTCGCGGCGCTCGGGGTCGGCGCCGCCGCCGCAGGCGCGGGCCTGGCGGTGAGACGGCGTCGTCCGGGCGGGGAGCCGGGGGAGACCCGATGACCCCGGACGACCCACCCGCGGACGGCCGTCGGGTGCTCGTGGTCGTCCCGACCTACGACGAGCGCGAGAACCTGCCGAGCCTGGTCGAGCGGATCCTGGCGACCGTGCCCGGTGCCCGGGTGCTCGTGGTCGACGACGGGAGCCCCGACGGCACCGGCGCCCTGGCCGACGCCCTCGCCGAGCGCGATCCCCGACTGTCCGTGCTGCACCACCACCCCCGGCGGGGGCTCGGCGCGGCCTACGTGGACGCGTTCGCCTACGTCATGGCCGCGCATCCCGAGTCCGAGGTGGGCTGGATCGCCGAGATGGACGCCGACGGTTCCCACGCGCCCGAGGACCTGCCCGCGCTGCTCGCGAGCGCCCGGACCGACAGCGCCGACCTCGTCCTCGGGTCGCGCTACGTCCCGGGCGGGCGGGTGGTGAACTGGCCCTGGTACCGCAACGCGCTCTCCCGCTCCGCGAACGTGTACTCGCGCCGGGCGCTGCGGCTCCGGGTGCGCGACGTCACCGGAGGGTTCCGCCTGTTCCGGCGGGCCGTGCTCGAGGAGATCACGCGCACGCCGGTGTCCTCGCAGGGCTACTGCTTCCAGGTCGACATGGCCTTCCGGGTGCAACGCGGCGGCTTCCTCGTCCGGGAGGTCCCGATCACCTTCACCGAGCGCGCGGCCGGGGCCTCGAAGATGAGCGGCGCCGTGGTCCGGGAGGCCCTGTGGCGGATCACCTCGTGGGCGATCCGGGATCGGCTCAGGACACACGAAACCCCGCCGTCCTGACGGACGACGGGGCCGGTGTATGCGATCACGCGCTCTCCGAGCGGCGCTCCTTCAGCAGCCCGAGTCGCTCGTCGAGGAGCTCCTCCAGCTCGGGCACCGAACGACGCTCGAGCAGCATGTCCCAGTGGGTACGGGGCGGCTTGGTCTTCTTCTGCTCGGGCTCGGTGCCGTCGATGCGCTTGCCCTCTTCGCCGTGGAGGCGGCACTCCCACGTGACGGGCGCCTCGGCGTCGTCGGAGAACGGCACCTCGAAGTCGTGCCCCTTGGGGCACCGGTAGGCGAAGGAGCGGCGGGGAGCGAGGTCGTGGTCGCGGTCGGTCTCGTAGCTGACGGCTCCGAGGCGGCTTCCACGGAGGACGCGGTCGGCCATGAGTGCTGTCCTTTCCTCGACTGCGTGCGCGACGTTCCCGGACGGATCCGCGGACGACGCTCCAGGTCCCAACGCCCGGCGGGCCCGGTTCGTTCCCGTGATTCCCGACGGACGTATGGTCGTGATCCGACTCACGCATGCGACGCGCGACGAATCCCGACCCCTGGCACACATCGATGTGTCCATCCAAGTGTTACCCCTGGTCCGGGTAGATCACACCGCCGGCGGAGCGCCCTCCCACGCCTCGCGCACCATGAGGACCTCCCGGAGCAGGTCCGGACGGTCGGTCATGAGGCCGTCGACACCGAGGTCGAGCAGCCGGTGCATCTCCGAGGCGCGGTCCACCGTCCAGACGTGCACCTCCAGTCCCGCGGCGTGCGCGGCCCGCAGCATGGTGGCGTCGACGACCGGCAGACCACCGAAGCGCACGGGCAGTTGCGCGAGGTCCCCGCCCACCGGTACGTGGCGCCCGATCACCCCCGGCAGCACCGAGCGGGTCCGCAACGACAGCGCCGCCCGGGCCGACACCCCGGTGACGACGCGGTCGGAGAACCGTTGCCGCACCGCACGCAACCGGCCCTCATCGGTGCTGGCCACTGCCACGCGCTCGGCCACGTCGTCGCGCTCGAGCAGCTCGAGCATGGGCCGCAGGGTGCCGGGGGACTTGAGGTCGACGTTGAACCGCATGCCCGGCAGCGCCTCCAGCGCCTCCTCCAGGCGGGGCAGCTTCTCCCGGCCGCGTACCAGCACCGGCGCCACGTCGGCCCAGTCCATCGCCCGCAGCACCCCGGGGTGGCCGGCGACGCGGCGCAACGTGGCGTCGTGGTGCACGACGAGGACCCCGTCGCGGGTGGCGTGGACGTCGGTCTCGATGTACGAGTAGCCCTCGTCGCGGGCCCGGAGGAACGCCGCCAGGGTGTTCTCCAGCCCGGCGAGATCCCCGACGTGCCAGCCGCGGTGGGCGAACGCCCGGGGCCGGGAGGCGGCAAGGTACGGATGGTTGCGCGCGACCGGGATCACGGGCGGCAGTGTGCCCGACGGCGGCGTCCCGCGGGTGTCCGGAGCACGGCCCGCACGCCACCAGGAGTGCCTCGGTCCGCTCGGCCACGACCCCCACATGGAGTGACATTCGCCCGATTGCGGTGACGGAACGACGACAAGTCGTGATCACAACAGCCCGACGATGATCAGGCGTCACTCCCTGGCCACCTTGGGGGGATACGACACATGGAGTAGTGTCCTGGCGGTTACCAACGGAGGCGAATTCGGGGGACGGATGGCGCGGTCGCGGCACGGGCGCTCACGGAGCGGGTCGTCGTCGACCGACTCCGGGCTCCCGTCGTGGGCGCAGCGCCACCTCGACGAGGCCGGCGACGCGACGCCGGCCGAGGTGGCCCCGACCGCGACCCTCAGCAGCCACCGCCGCGCGTCCGCGGCCGAGCCGAGCAGGCTGCGCGGCTGGGGCGTCGCGATCGTCTCGGTCGCCGCCGCCGTCGGCGCGGTGCCGCTCGCCATCACCTCGCTCGCCAACGACAGCTCCGACGACCCGCTGCCCAAGGTCGACACCTACACGGCCGGGTCTCCCGCGTCACTGCCGGCGGAGAACGGGGCCGATGGTGGCGCCGCTCGCCGCACCGCTCCCGGCGCCGTCCCCGGCACGCCCGGCCCCGTGGGGAGCGACCCGGCCACCGCGGGCGTGCTCGTTGTGCCGCCGGTCGCGGCCGCTCCGATCGTGCCCGCGAGGGCCGCCCCCACCACGGTCGTGCCCGCCGCCGTCGTGCAGTCCAGCCCGACGGTCGCGCCGACCACCACGCCGAAGGCCACCACCCCGCGCTCGGCCACCCCGACGACCTCGGAGTCCACCGAGCAGAGCCGGTCGGCCACGAAGCCCCCCTCCTCGAAGCCCGCGGCCCCGAAGCCCAGCACCAAGCCGCAGGCGCCCGCCTCGAAGGCGCCGGCCCCGAGTAGGCCGCAGGGACTGCTTCCGAGCGTGGTTCACTCCGGAGAGAAGGCCGTCAACGGCGTCGTCGACACGGCAGGCAGCCTCGTCGGCGGCCTCTGAGCGCCCTGGGGCTCCCGATCAGACGGCACTAGGCAGTTGATCATGGAATCGTGCACGCTCTGACGCGCCGGATTTCCATGATCGCGAGCTCGTGAGCGACACGCCCAAGAATCAGCAGCGACGCGCTCACGAAGTTCAGATCTCCACAACCCGCGCGGCCTTCACACGCGAGCACGACGAGCCCACTCTCCTGCCCCTGCCGGCGCGTTCCCCGCCAGGCGGCGCGTTTCTCGGCTAAGCAGATGATCATGGAAACGAGCGCGAGCGGTGTGCGGATTTCCATGATCGATTGCCTAGGCGCCCGGCCCCTTCGACAACGACGAGCCCCCGCCCGGGGCCGGCATCCCCGGGACCGGCCGCGTCAGGGGAGTCGGGCGCCTTCCTCCAGGGCGGACGCGTAGAGATCGCCGTGCTCGGCGATCCGCGCGAGGACGTCCTCGGGCGAGAACACCAGCGTCTCCGGGTCGGTGCAGTCCTCGACCTCGGCCCACGTCAGCGGGGTCGACACCGTCGGGGCGCCGTGCGCGGCCCGCGCCCGCAGCGAGTACGGCGCGACGGTCGTCTTCGCGGTGTTGTTCTGGCTCCAGTCGACGAACACCTTCCCGCGCCTGCGGTCCTTGGCCATGACGCCGGTGACGGTTGCAGGGGTCTCCCGCGCCAGCGCCTCCGCGACGCGCTTGGCGTACTCGGAGGTCCGCGACGGTTCCTCGTCGTCGGCGAGCACGACGGGCGCCGTCATCTGCATGCCCTTCGAGCCGCTGGTCTTCACGCTCGCGACGAGGCCGTCGTCGTCGAGACGCGCGCGGATGCGCCGGGCGACCGCGGCGCACTCCACCAGCCCGGTGCCGGGCCCCGGGTCGAGGTCGAAGACGAGCTCGTCGGGCGGGAGCGGGTGGTCCCCGGCGTCGACGCGCCACTGCGGGACGTGGAGCTCGAGGACCGCGAGGTTGGCGAGGTAGACCAGCGCGGCGAGCTCCTCGACGACGACGAAGGATGCGCTCGAACTCCCCCGGGAGGATCCCGGCGTGGGGACGACGACGGTGCGCAGCCACGACGGGGCGTTGCGCCCGGCGTTCTTCTCGTAGAACGACTCCGCATCGATGCCGTCGGGGAAGCGGCGCAGGGTCACCGGCCGGCCGGCGAGATGGGGGAGCAGGGTGTCCGCGACGCGGGCGTAGTAGTCCAGGACGGCGTTCTTCGGAGTCCCCGGATAGAGCTCCTTGTCCAGGTTGGACAACTTGAGGGTGCGGCCGCCGACCGAGACCCGCGGGGACTGGACGTCGCCGGCGGAGCGGTCCTTGGCCGTGCTCCCGTCGTCGACGCGGCGCGTGACCAGCCAGTCCTTGGGATCGTCGTTGCGCGCGGGCCGGAAGAAGACGAAGCGCCCGTCGACCCGCTCCCCGCGCAGGGTGACCGCGACCTCGTCGTCGCTCCACTTCTCGGTCTCGTAGGTCCCGGAGTCCCAGACGGTCATGTTCCCGCCGCCGTACTCGCCCTTCGGGATCTCGCCGTGGAAGTCGAGGTACTCCAACGGGTGGTCCTCCGTGTGTACGGCGAGGCGCGGTGTGCCGGGCTTCTCGGGCAGGCCCTTCGGCACCGCCCAGCACACCAGGACGCCGCCGCGCTCGAGGCGGACGTCGTAGTGGAGCCGGCGGGCATGGTGCTCCTGGACGACGAACCGGCCGCCGGAGTCGGTGTCGGTACCCCCGACGTCGCCGAACGGCTCCGATGTACGACCGGGGTCCCGTTTAGCCCGATACGTCCCGAGCTCGCCCATTCCTTCCCCTCTCGTCCCGCCTCGGTGTGCCCCCACGGTGAAGGATCCCACTGCCGAGGCCCGTGCCACCCGTCCCACGCGGGCATACGCTGCGATCCCGGACAGCTGATCGGTGCCGGAGAGCCGACGCCGCGCGAGCGAGGGTGGCGAGATGACGGTGGCTCGGAGTGCCGCACACGAGCAGGCCGTGGCGGCAGCGAGAGCTCGCTTGGCCGCGTTGCCCGCGGACGCGCCGGTCCGGCTGAAGAAGCGCACCTCGAACCTCTTCCGGTTCCGCGACGGCCGGGGCGGGCTCGAGGTCGACGGGCTCGACCGCGTCCTGCACGTCGATCCCGAGGCCCGCACCGCGGACGTCGGGGGCATGACCACCTACGAGGACCTCGTGGCGGCCACCCTGCCCCACGGGCTCATGCCGCTCGTCGTCCCGCAGCTCAAGACGATCACTCTCGGGGGCGCGGTCGTCGGGCTGGGCATCGAGTCGACGTCGTTCCGCGACGGGCTGCCGCACGAGTCGGTGCTCTCCGCGGACGTGCTGACGGGCGCGGGGGAGATCGTCACCGCGACGCCCGACGGGGACCACGCCGACCTCTGGGCGGCCCTCGCCAACTCCTACGGCACCCTCGGCTACGCGGTGGCGCTGCGCATCGAGCTCGCGCCGGTGGAGCCGTTCGTGCGCCTGCGGCACATCCGCTTCGACGACGCGGCCTCGCTCGCGAAGGCCGTGGACGTCATCACCGCGGAGCGGTCCTACGACGGCGAGGCGGTCGACTTCGTCGACGGCACCGTGTTCGGTCCCTCCGAGACCGCCTCCGGCCGCGCCGAGCAGTACCTGACGCTGGGCCGGATGGTCACCGAGGCGCCCGCGCTCTCGGACTACACCGGCCAGGACGTCTACTACCGCTCGATCGCACGCCTGGCGGACGAGGCGGGCGTGGACCACCTGAGCATCCACGACTACCTCTGGCGCTGGGACACCGACTGGTTCTGGTGCTCGCGGGCCCTCGGGGTGCAGCACCCGCTCGTGCGCCGGTTCTGGCCCGGCCGCTACCGGCGCTCGGACGTCTACCGGCGTCTCGTCGCGCTCGACCGGCGCTTCGGGATCTCCGAGCGCATCCAGACCCGCGTGACCGGCGCGGCGGGCGTCGAGCCGATCATCCAGGACGTCGAGGTGCCGGTGGACCGGCTCGCCGAGTTCCTCGACTTCTTCCACACCGAGATCGGCATCTCGCCGGTCTGGGTGTGCCCGTTGCGCCCCCGCGACACCGGGTCCGGTCCGCGGAACTGGCCGCTCTACCCCCTCGAGCCGGACACGACCTACGTCAACGTCGGCTTCTGGTCGGACGCCCTCCTCCACGAGGGCATGGCACCGGACCACCACAACCGGCTCATCGAGCAGAAACTGATGGATCTCGACGGGCACAAGTCGCTGTACTCGACCTCGAGCTACACCCGGGAAGAGTTCGACGCGCTCTACGGCGGCGAGGCCTACCGCCGCCTCAAGGCGCGCTACGACCCCGCGGGACGCCTGCCTGACCTGTACACCAAGTGCGTCACCGGCTGACGCCGCATCACGAGCAAGGAGGAGCCGTGGGAGTCGCCGAGCTGTTCAGGCCGGTGGTGGGGGCGGACGCCCCGATCACCGTCCGCGCCTACGACGGAAGCGTCTCGGATCCGGACAGTGGCGGCTCCGTCGCGAGCGTCGACATCCGCACCGAGACCGCGCTGGCCTACCTGGCCGGATCCCCGAACACCCTCGGGCTCGCCCGGGCGTACGTGTCCGGCCATCTCGACGTCGAGGGTGACCTGTACACCGCGCTGACCGCGATGAGCCGGCTGACCATCTCCGACGTGTCGCCCGCGACCCTCGCGACGACGGCGCTGAAGCTGGCCCCGGTCCGGCTGCGGCACCGCAACCTCGCGCCGCCGGCGCAGGAGCACCGCCAGCACGGCTGGATGCACTCGAAGTCGCGCGACGCCGAGGCGATCGCCCACCACTACGACGTGTCGAACCGGTTCTACGAGCTGGTCCTCGGCCCGTCGATGGCCTACACGTGCGCGGCGTACCCGAGTGAGACCTCGACGCTCGAGGAGGCGCAGTTCGCCAAGCACGCGCTGGTGGCGGACAAGCTCGCGCTCGAGCCGGGCATGCGTCTGCTCGACGTCGGGTGCGGCTGGGGCCAGATGTCGATGCACGCCGCCGAGCACCACGGCGTGCAGGCCCTCGGCGTGACCCTCTCCCGGGACCAGGCGCTGTGGGCGCAGAAGGAGGTCGCCCGCCGCGGACTGGGCGACCTGGTCGAGATCCGGCACAGCGACTACCGCGACGTGCCCGAGGGCGAGTTCGACGCCGTCAGCTCGATCGGGCTCACCGAGCACATCGGGCGTGCGCAGCTCAAGTCGTACTTCTCGTTCCTGTACTCGAAGCTGCGCGCGGGCGGCCGGATGCTCAACCACTGCATCACCCGACCCGACGCGCGGCACCGGTCGCACGCCGACCCGTTCATCGACCGCTACGTGTTCCCCGACGGCGAGCTGCTCCCGGCGGGCTACCTGATCTCGAGGATGAACGGCGCCGGGTTCGAGATCCGCCACGAGGAGAACCTGCGCGAGCACTACTCGAAGACGCTCAAGGCGTGGACGGCCAACCTCGAGGCGAACTGGGACGAGTGCGTGGCCGAGGCGGGCGAGGGCCGGGCACGGGTGTGGAACCTCTACATGCCCGCGTGCGCGGTCGGGTTCGACCTCAACAACATCCAGCTGCACCAGGTCCTCGGGGTCAAGCTCGACGACCGCGGGCGCTCCGGCTTCCCGCTGCGGCCGGTCTACTGAGGCGCCTCGCCACGGAAGCGGCGGGCGGCCCCGGCCATGCGGGCGTCCTCGGCGTCGAGGCGGCGCTGGTCGCCCGTCCGGTCGGCGACCCCGACCGGCCCGGACCGGGGGCCGGCACCCGACCCGTGCGCCATGTCGGCGATGTGGGCGTCCGCGAGAGCGAGCAGCCCGTCGAGCACGACGTCCCCGGTCCGCGGGGCGGCCTGCCAGTCCGGACCGGGCTCGGGCCGGGCGTGGGCCGGGCGCCGCGGTCCCCGGCTGCCGCCGCGGCGGCGAGGAGCGGGGTCGGCCTCGGGGGCCGCGGGGGAGGGCGGCGCCCCGCCCCGCTCGGTGATGAGCTGGCGGAGCTTGGTCAGCGCCCGGTGCTGGGAGACCCGGACCGCCCCCGCGGTGGATCCCACGGCCTCCGCGGTCTCCTCGGCGGAGAGCCCGACGACGACGCGCAGGCGCAGCACCTCCCGCTGCTTCTCGGGTAGCTCGGCGAGCAGCGCGGCCATCTCGACGGAGTCGGCCTGCGCGAGGGCGTGCTGCTCGGGCCCCTCGTGGAGATCCTCTCCCTCGGGCAGCTCGTCCATGGGGTCGGACCGGTCGCGGCCTGCCGCGCGGTGCGCGTCGACGACCTTGTGCTGGGCGATCCCGTAGACGAAGGCCAGGAACGGCCGACCCTGGTCCTGGTAGGTGGGGAGGGCGCGCAGGACGGCCAGGCAGACCTCCTGCGCGACGTCGTCGGGGGTGGCGTTGACCCGGTCGTACCCGCCGAGGCGGCTGCGGCAGTACCGCACGACCAGCGGGCGGAGGATCCGCAGGAGGGTGTCCATGGCGCCGCGCTCGCGGGCCAGCGCGGAGGCGACGAGCCGGTCGAGCTCGCGGGGGTCCGCCCCGATCTGATTGCCGCTCACCGGGGAGCGTCCCCACCCGGCGCCGAGCCAGGGTCGGCGGCGGCCACCACGAAGGCCCACTGCCGCATGGCGTCGTGGAGGCGGCCCGGCAGCTCGGCCTCCGGCAGCCCCAGCTCCGAGGCCATCCGGTCGTCGGGGACACCCAGCCAGCGCAGGACGGCGAGGTCGCGGGCGAGCGGATCGAGGTGGGGGAGGGCCCGCAACGGGCGCGCCTCGTCGGCGGCGAGCAGGCGCCAGGGATCGGGGTGCCGCCAACCGGGCTCGAAGGAGCGCGCCGCGAGCACCGACCGCGGGGCCGGCGGGCCGGCCGGGCGAGGCCGGTGGGTCGCGGGCCCGGTGTGCCCGCCGAGGCTCCGGGCGGTGCGGGTCAGCTGCAGGCCCATCTCGACGATGCGGTCGTTCTCGGCCGCCGCCCCGAGCTCACCCCAGCTGCTGTGCATCGCCGCCCGGGCCAGCAGGAAGACCTCGTGGGGCGTCGCGCCGTAGGCGTGGCCGAACACCGTGACGAGCACCTGGACGAAGGCGTCGTGCCGCCGGAGGAAGTCGAGCAGACCCTCGGGATGCTCGTCCCGGTCGACGCGCTGGGACGTCATGCCCGCCCTCGCCGCACCGCGGGCGCGCGAGGCGCCATCGTCTGCTGCTCCACGTACTCGATCACCCGTGCCCCGAACCCCCCTGGCGTGATCACCGGGTGCGGGGCCGACGGCCCGCTCCACCCGAGCGGTGATCACCTGACGTCGCGACGAGCCACGATCGGGGTCACCGGTCATGCGTCGTCGCCACGCCGTCGTGTGACTCCACCGTGACCGACGCCCCGGCGGTCGGGAAGGCCCTCGTCGTCCGGCGGCGCGTCCCGTGGCCTCAGTGGCGCTTCGTGGGGCCACTCGCGTGACGGCCACGCCCACCACCGGTCACCTCACCACGACGAACGGTGAACGGTCGGTCCGACCGGGCCTAGCAGTTCCGTCCTACCGGGCCCGTTGTGTACGCCGTTCAGCGTAATTTTGGGTTGGCGAATGGCGGTGAGGCGTGGATCGGCAGGCAGCCGAGGGGGAGCGGCCCGATGATCGGGGCACCGCGCGGGGGAGGGGGAGGGTGATGCGTTCGCCGGGCCGGCCGGGTTCCCGGGCGGCGGTGCTGCTCGCCGTGCTGGCGGGGGTGCTCGTCGTGGCGGGCGTGGTGCTGGGCGTCGTGGACGGGCGCGCCTCGGCCCGCGCCGACGACGAGGCCGCGGCCGTCGCGGCCGTCCGGACCCATCTCACGGACCTCGTCGCGGCGCCCTCCTCACCGACCGCGCGCACCCGGGCCGTCGACGGCGCGACCGGGACCTGGCGGGCGCGGCTCGAGGGCGGGACGCCCCCGGCGGCGGCCGGCTCCGCGGTCGTCGTCCGCGCGGTGGGCCTGGAGTCGCTCGACGGCGACTCGGCCCGGGTGCTCGCCGCGGCACGGTTGGCCGAGGGGACGTCGCAACGGGCGTGGCGGGTGGAGGCCGGCCTCACCCGCGAGGACGGCCGGTGGCTGGTGAGCGATCTGACGGAGGTCCGGTGACGACCCGCACCCGGTTCCTCGTGGTGGGCCTCGCGGTCGTGGTGCTCGCGGCCGCGGTCGTCGTCGGGCTGCTCGCGAAGCGCGCGGTCGTGGCGGGGGAGACCGACGCCGCGGCGCGGGACGGAGCGCAGGCCGCGGGGGCACTCACCCCGGTGCTGCTGGGCTACGACTGGCGCACCGTCGAGGCCGACGCCGAGCGCATCGACAGCGTCACGACGGGGCCCTTCGCCGAGCAGAACCACGCGATCGTCGCCGGCCTCGTCGTCCCGGCCGCCGTGGACGGTCACGCCACCTCGACGGCCACGGTGTCGCGGGTCGGGGTGGTCAGTTCCGCACCGGACCGCGTCGAGACCGTGGTGCTCTACACCCAGACCACCACCCGCGACGGCGCCCCGTCGGCCCGGAGCGACGCCCGCAGCGCCCGCGTCGTCCTCGAGCCCGGACCCGACGACGGACGCTGGCTCGTCGCCGGGTTCGACGCGCTGTGAGCCTGGTCAGGCCGGGGCGTCGAGGAACGCCGTGATCGCCTCGGCGACCCGCTCGGGTGCCTCCAGCTGCAGGAAGTGCCCGGCGCCGGGCACCGCGACGACGCGCTCGGCGGGGAGCACCCCGGCGGCGAGGGCGCTGGTCTCGGCCCGCACGCAGCCGTCGTCGGTGCCGTAGAGGTAGAGCAGCGGGTGGGTCGGCGTGCCGAGCACGGCCCGCTCCTCGCGGCGGTAGCGGGGCAGCTGGCGCCAGCGCTGGGCCCAGGCGCGGTAGTAGCGCAGCGCAGCGGTACGGCGGGCGGGGGAGTCGAGCGCGGCGAGGACGCGGGGCACGTCGTCGGTCGAGTCGTACCCGGGGGACCAGTCGGCCCAGAGCCGCGTGACGAGCCGGGGGAGCACCGCCTCGGACAGGCCGGGGATCTGCTGGAAGAGCATGTACCAGCTCGCGCGGAGCTGGCGGGCGACGATCCCGGCCTCCCGCCGCCGCACGGCGACGGCCGCGAACCCGAGCGGCGGCACGGCCATCGTCACCACCCGCGACCACAGGTCCGGGGCGTGCACCGCGGCGCCGTACGCGGCGACCGCGCCCCAGTCGTGCCCGACGAGCAGGGCGGGCCTGCGGTCACCGAGGGCCCGGCGCAGCGCGACGGCGTCCGCGACCAGGGCTCCCGACTGGTAGCAGCCGTCCGGGGCGAGCCCGGTCGGCGCGTAGCCCCGCAGGAACGGCGCCACGACCCGGTACCCGCGCGCGGCGAGGACCGGCGCCAGGTGGCGCCAGGACCACGCCGTGTCGGGATAGCCGTGCAGCAGGACGGCGAGGGGCCCGTCCTCGGGACCGGTCGTCAGGTACGCGATGTCGAGCTCGCCCAGCCGTATCCGCTGCATCTCCACGGGCGCCGACCCTAGGAGGCGGCCCGCGGTCACTCCCGACCGGAGGAGATCCAGTCGTCGGAGGAGAACGTGAAGTTGCGGCCGCCCTCGACGAGATCCGCAGCGGCGTCCAGGCGCGCCTTCTGCCCCGCGGTCAGCGTGAGCCCGACGGCGCCGGCGTTCTCGACCACGCGCTGCGCGGAGCGCGTGCCGGGGATCGGGACGGTGGGCACCCCGAACGCCGCACCCTGCGCGTAGACCCACGCGAGGGCGATCTGCGCCGGGGTGACCCCGAGCTCGGCCGCGACCTCGCGGACGACCTCCACGACCTTCTGGTTCGCCTCGAAGTGGTCGGCGAGACGCGGCTGCTTGGACAGCATCGTCGACGCGACCCGCTCCGCGGTCACCGTGCCGGTGAGGAAGCCGCGCCCGAGCGGGCTGTAGGGCACGAAGCCGACGCCCAGCTCACGGGCCTTCGGCACGACGTTCGCCTCGACGTCCCGGGACCAGATGCTCCACTCGCTCTGTACCGCGGCGACGGGGTGCACGGTGGTCGCCTCGGCGAGCTCGGCCGCGGTGACCTCGGAGAGCCCGAGGTGGCGGACCTTGCCCTCGGCCACCAGCTCGGCCATGGCGGCGACGGTGTCGGTGATCGGCAGGTCGAGCTGGCGGCGGTGCATGTAGTGGAGGTCGATGGTCTCGACGCCGAGGCGGCGCAGCGAGGCCTCGCAGGACTGCCGGACGTAATCGCGGTCGCCGCGGGTGGGTACGGCACCGTCGCCGACCTTGCCGGTGATGCCGAACTTCGTGGCGAGCTGCACCTCGTCACGCCGGTCGGTCAGCACGCGCGCGAGCAGTTCCTCGTTGGTGCCTGCCGGGCCGGTGCTGCCCTCGCGCGGGGTGCCGTAGACGTCGGCGGTGTCCAGGAAGGTGACGCCGGCGTCGAGCGCGGCGTGCAGGGTGCGGACGGCGTCGTCGGGATCGGTCGTGCCGTAGACGTCGGACAGGGCCATCGAGCCGAAGCCGAGCGCGCTGACGTCGAGGCCGTTCCCGAGGGTGACGGTCGGAAGGCTGGTCATGGGAACGACGCTAGGAGCTGCAGCGCGCTCGATCGCAAGGTTCCCGCCGCCGGTTGATCGGGCGGTGGGCTCACCCGGCCCCGAGGCCCTCGACCCCCTCCATTGATCAGGAGCACGTGGAGCAGGTTGGCGGCGCGGCCCCGAGGTCTGATGTGCCCTTGATCAGGATCCAGGGATGTCCCGCCGAGCGCTTCGGCCTCTTCGGTTGATCAGGAGCACATGAGGCGGGACGGCGGGCCGCCCAGGACGCCTGACGTGCTCCTGATCAATGGCCACGGGTCGCGCGTGGCCGCGGGGCTCCCAGCCCAGGACGTCCTGACGGTGTCCGCGCTCGCCAAGATCAACTGCTTAGGGCGCCGGGGAGAGGTGGCCGATGCTCACCGGACCGCGCACCCCGCAACGCCAAGGCGGAGCACTTCACCCACTGAGCACTTCCACCCCGTCCTACCGATCCGATAATCGACATTATGTCAGATAGGGCTTCGGGGGTCGTGTCGGATACGGCGGCCCAGGACTCCCCGCTCGTGCCGCGGGCGACGACCGCGTTCGGCGGCTCTGCGAAGGAACGGGAGGTGGGATACTCCGGCCTGTGGACGTCGACGTACGCACGCGGAACCGGGTGACCGTCTCCGGGCGCGCGGGCGCCCGGCCGTTGATCTTCGCGCACGGTTTCGGGTGCGACCAGGACATGTGGCGGTTGGTCGCCCCGGCGTTCGCCGAGGACCATCAGCTCGTCCTGTTCGACCACGTCGGTGCGGGCGGATCGGATCTCTCGGCCTGGAACCGGGTGCGGTACGCGACGCTCGAGGGCTACGCGCAGGACATCGTGGAGATCGCCGACGAGCTGGACCTGACCGGGGCGGTCCTCATCGGACACTCGGTCAGTGCGATCATCGGGGTCCTCGCCGTGACGCGGGCGCCGCACCGGTTCAGCCAGTTGGTCCTGGTCAGCCCCTCCCCCCGCTACATCGACGACCCGCCCTACCGTGGCGGGTTCAGCGAGGCGGACATCGACGAACTGCTGGAGTCGCTGGACAGCAACTACCTGGGCTGGTCCGGGGCGATGGCTCCGGTGATCATGGGAAATCCGGATCGGCCCGAGCTCTCGGACGAGCTGACCAACAGCTTCTGCCGTACCGACCCCGAGATCGCCCGCCACTTCGCCCGCGTCACCTTCACCTCGGACAACCGCGATGACCTCGGGCGCGTCCAGCTCCCGTCGCTGGTCCTGCAGTGCCGACACGACGCGATCGCGGCCGTCGAGGTGGGCCGCTACGTACACGACTCCCTGGGCGACAGCAGATTGGTGATCCTCGAGGCGGCCGGGCACTGTCCGCAGCTCAGCGCCCCCGACCAGGTGGTCTCCGCGATCCGCGAGTTCCTCGCGTCCTCGGTCCCCTCGAGGTCGTGACCGCGGACGACGGGACGGCCGCCGATATCGAACCCCTGCTCGAGGAGACGGCCGAGGACCTCTACGAGCATGCTCCGTGCGGATATCTCTCGACCCTGCTCGACGGACAGATCGT
>NZ_DASXJS010000273.1:0-1910 GCF_036497245.1 Actinomycetospora sp.
CGTGCTGGATCGGGTGGATCCCGGTAGCGCTCGGCACCCCCGCGGACGACGTTCCCGGTGACGCCCGGGGACGAGGTCACCCCCGGGGCGCCGACCCGGGGGGACGGGACGCGTGGGGGACGATCGTCGGTCGCGAGGGCGACCGTGGCTGTGGACAGCGCTGCGGGACGTGTCGGCGCGGGAAGCGTCGGTTCCGGACGGGTCTTCTCCGGACGGGTCTGCTGCGGACGTCTCGGCTCGGGTCGGCCACCGGGCGCGTCCCGGGAAGCGACGGGTGCCGATCGCGTGCGGGTTCGGCACGCTGGTCCTGCTCGCGGTCCTCGCCGCCGCCGGTCCGGGCGCGCCGGTGACCGCCGTGACGGCGCTGCCCCCGCCCGACACCACCGCCTTCGGCGCGACCGGTCAGCTCCCCGACCCCACGCCGGTGCTCCCGGACGTCCCGCCGTCGGGCCTCCCGACGGATCTCGGCTCCGGCGGCCCCGAGATGACGGGTTCCGGGCTCGGCATCCCCGAGACGGTGCTCGCGGCCTACCGCTCGGCGGCGACCACGGTCGACCGTGGCGCGCCCGGCTGCCGGCTGAGCTGGCCGCTCGTCGCGGGCATCGGGAAGGTCGAGTCCGGTCACGCGTCCGGTGGCGCGGTCGACGCCGACGGCACCACGCTGAGCCCGATCCTCGGTCCGCGGCTCACCGGGACCGGCGGGAACGCCGCGATCCCGGACACCGACCGCGGGACGCTCGACCACGACCCCGTCTGGGACCGTGCGGTCGGCCCCACCCAGTTCATCCCCTCGAGCTGGCACACCTACGGCGCCGACGGCAACGGCGACGGGCGCGAGGACCCGGACAACGTCTTCGACGCGGGCCTCGCCACCGCCCGCTACCTGTGCGCCGGGGGTGGCGACCTCGCCTCGGCCGACGCCCGGCACGACGCGGTGCTCCGCTACAACCACTCCGAGGCCTACGTGGCCACCGTGCTGCGCTGGGCGGACGCCTACGCCTCCGGCGCGCTGCCGGTGCCGGACTCGACGGAGCCGACCTGGACCGGTGAGACGCTCGCCGACGGTGCACCGACCCTCGCTGCCCTCCCGGAGCCCTCGACGGCCGGTGGGTCGCTCCCGCTCGGTCCCGTCCCGGGCGGGGTGTCGACGGCGGGTGGGTCCGTCCCGGGTGCGCCGCTGCCGGCGGGCCCGGTCGCGGGTCCGGCAGCCCGCCCGGCGCCCGCGGGGCCGGTGATCACGAGTTCGGGAGCGACACGCCCAGGAATCGCTGCGACACGCTCACCGAGTTCGGATCTCGGTCTCGCCGTGCCGGCTCCGGCCCTGCCGACGACCGGTACGACGTCGTCCGCGACCGGCACCACCCCGCCGGCGACCGGGCCCGCCAGCCCCTCCGCGCCGGGCACCACCTCGTCGAGCGCGTCGACGTCGACCACGCCCGCGTCGAGCGGCGCCCCGCCGGTGGGAGCCGCTGTGCCGCCGTCGGGGACCACTGTGCCGCCGTCGGGGACCACTGTGCCGCCGTCTGGCACGACGACGCCGTCCGGCACCACTGCGCCGCCGTCGGGCACCACCCCGCCGTCGAGCAGTCCGCCTCCTGCGAGCGCCATCCCGCCGCCGGCCAAGCCCGCGCCGACGACGCCCGCGCCGAGCAAGCCCGCGCCGAGCAAGCCCGCGCCGAGCAAGCCCGCGTCGAGCGCTCCTGCGGCGCCGGCGAAGCCCGCGGCGCCGACCAAGCCCTCGCCTACGAGCACCGCCGCGCCCTCGAGCGCCGCCCCGACCCCGGCGGCCCGCTGCACCGCGGCGATCCCCGTCGCTGCCCGTGCGCTCGGTGTCCCGGCGGCGCAGGTGACGGCGTCGAGCCAGGCCGGACCGGGAGCGGGTCGCACGACGTGCACGCTGCGCGGGCCGA
>NZ_DASXJS010000274.1:0-11466 GCF_036497245.1 Actinomycetospora sp.
CCGCAGCACCCGGTCTTCGTGATCACCGGGTGACGCACGCGGCGGCGGCCGGGGACCGGCGATACCGTGCGCGTCCATGAGCGAGCGCGTGCATGACGTCGTCCTCTACGGCGCGACCAGCTTCGTCGGGGCCCTCACCGCCGACTACCTCGCCCGCCACACGCCGACCGGCACCCGGGTGGCGCTCGCCGGACGATCGCGCGACAAGCTCGAGCGGGTCCGTGCGTCGCTCCCCGCACCGGGGTCGGACTGGCCGCTGATCGTCGCCGACTCGACCGACCGCGACGCCCTCGGCGCGATGGCCGCCTCGACGACGGCGCTGGCCACCACCGTGGGCCCGTACGCGAAGTACGGCCTGCCGCTGGTCGAGGCGTGCGCCGCGGTGGGCACCCACTACGCGGACCTGACCGGTGAGGCGACCTTCGCCCGCGAGGCCATCGACGCGGCCGACCTCCGTGCCCAGGAGACCGGCGCACGGATCGTCCACTCCTGCGGCTACGACTCGGTGCCCTCCGACCTCGGCGTCCTGCTGCTGCACGCCCGGGTCCAGGCCGACGGCGAGGGTGAACTGACCGACGTCAACGCCGTCGTCCGCCTCCGGGGCGGGGCGTCGGGCGGCACGATCGACTCGATGCGCGGGCTCGCCGACGCCGTCAAGGCGGACCGGTCGACGATCAAGATCCTGCGCGACCCGTACAGCCTGTCCCCGGACCGTGGCGGCGAGCCCGACACCCGCCAGCCCAGCGACAACCCGGCGCCGCACCGCATCGACGGCGGCTGGCGGGACGGCCGGTGGGCGGCCCCGTTCGTCATGGCGTCCTACAACACGCGCATCGTGCGCCGCTCCAACGCGATCGCCGGCTACGCCTACGGCAAGGGTCTGCGCTACGGCGAGGTGATGGCGACCGGCTCCGGTCCGCTCGGCGCCGTGGCCGCCGGGGCGGTCACGGCCGGGATGGGCGGGCTGCTCGCCGGGTTCGCGACGCCGGGCGTGCGCCAGCTCTTCGACCGTGTCCTGCCCAAGCCCGGGGAGGGCCCCTCGGAGCAGACCCGCGCGAGGGGCTGGTTCCGCCACGACCTCGACGCCACGACGACGACGGGGGCGCGCTACACCGGCCGGGTCTCCGCGTCCGGCGACCCGGGCTACGCGGCGACCGCGGTGATCCTCGGCGAGTCCCTGCTCTGCCTCGGCCTCGACGGCGACCGGCTGCCCGACCGCGCCGGGTCGCTCACCCCGGCGACCGCGATGGGTCCGGTCCTCGTCGAGCGGCTGCGCACCGCGGGCCACGTCTACGAGGCGGGCCCCGCGAGCTAGGCCCGGTCGAACCCGGCCGGTCCCGGGGAGCGACGCTCGCGCCTGCGTGCCGCCAGCATGCGCAGGACGTACGTCGGGCGCGGGGGAATCCAGCCGACCTGCTTGGCCATCCCCATGTCGTCCCGGACCGCGTCGTGCTCGGCGATCGCGCCGTCGGCGATCCGGAACCAGTGGACCTGCCGGGCCGCGAAGCGCCGGCCGGTGGGCGGGAAGACCTCGGTGACCGCGCCGTCCGGGGACTCGTGCCGCACGAACGGCCCGGTGTGGGTGCCGTGGTGGGTCACCCAGGCGATCGCGCGGTCGTCGACGACCGCGATCTCGTGGACGTCGAAGCGCATGTCGCTGAACGCACGGCGCAACCACATCGCGGTCGCCCGGAGCGCATCCGGGCCTCGCCCACGCGCCTCGAGTGGTTCGTGCACCGCCCGGTGGTTGACGAACCCGGCGGTCACGTTGGTGTCGGCCAGGTCCAGCTCCCCCGTCTCGAGGATCCGGAACTGCTCGCGGACCAGCCGCTCGGCGTCGAGCCGGCCAGGCCGGTCGGCCGGGCGCGGGTCGGCGGTCCGGGGTTCTGCGGGCCGGGGTTCTGCGGTCCGGGGTTCTGCGGGTGGCGACGTCATCACACGCTCCTCGTCGTCGATCGGTGGGCGGGGTCAGGACGTCGGCGCGTCCTCGGGGATCGGCGGACCCACGATGCGCAGGCCGTACCGGGGCGCGAGCTCGATCCAGCGGGCGACCTCCGCGGCGGGCAGGCCGCCGTCCGGGAGGCGCCGCCCGGAGGCCGGGCACCCGACCTCGTCGTAGATGTCGAGCACGTCGCCCGGCACCGTCAGCGCCAGGAAACGACTCGGGACCGGGCCGGTCGTCCGGAACGCGTGGGGGACGTCGCGCGGCAAGTAGATGAAGTCGCCCGCGACGAGCCGGACCAGGTCGGCACCGGCCCGGTAGGTCATGGCGCCCTCCAGCAGGTACCACGCCTCGTCCTCGCGAGTGTGCACGTGCACGGGGCTCGCGGCGCCCGGCGGCTGCGTCACGATCGACGCCCCCAGCTGCCCGCCGGTCTCGCCGGCACCGACCAGCCGCTCGAACAGGGCCCCCATCGCCCACGTGGCGACCGACGACCCACCGGGACGGGTCACGACGACGTCGCGGGTCTCCTGGGCTGCGTCGTCCAACGACGAAGACATGGTCATGGCGGGCTCCTCGCTTAATTGATCCGATGGAGGATCGGATGAATCGAGAGTCGACCTGCCGCCGGAGAACGTCAATCGGCCGTTGTGGTGACCCCCGCCGGCCCGGAACCGCCCTACGGGCTCGTCAGCACCCGGGTCCAGGTGTCGACGAGGAACGCGCCGAACCGCTCGGGCGTCCAGCCGCGATCACCGACCAGCAGCACCCAGTACTCCGGGCCGTTCATGCTCCACACGACATCGGCGACCTCGTCGTCGGTCAGGTCGTCGCGAAGCTCGCCCGTGGAGCGCAGGTCGGCGGCGAAATCCCGCATGTTGCGGGCCCGGCGATCGGTGATCTCGGTCCACAACGCGGCCGAGTCCGGATCCGCGGAGGCCGCGTCACGCAGGGCCAGGAAGACGGGCGCGAGCCGCACCTGGATCCGGATCAGGCCCCCGACGTACGCGGCGATCTTGTCCGTCAGCCCGGACGCCGCCCGCACACGGGCGACGTAGTCGCGCTGCTCGGGGGGCACCGCCTGGTCGGTGCCCGAGATCGCCGTCTCGAGCACCGCCCGCATGAGCGCAGGCTTGCGTCCCACCGTCGCGTACACCGTGTCGACCGCGACCCGCGCCCGCCGGGCGACGTCCGCGACCGTGGTCGCCGCGTATCCCTGCGCCACGAACAGGTCCCGGGCGGCGTCGAGGACGGCGCCGCGGGTGGCCGCGGCCTGCTCGGCCCGGCGTGGCGAGTGATAGCGGCGGGAGCCACCGCGCTGCGTGGTCTCGCCGTCCGCCATGCAGCGCTCCTTCTCCCGATCCGTCTCCCCGACCCGTCCGGCCGGCTCCATCATCCCGACGGGCGGGCGGAACACCCGGGAGCGGGGCCGGGCCGGCTCAGGACAGCCGGTCGAGGACCCCGGTCTGGGCCAGCACGGCGAAACGGTCGGGCACACCCCAGTGCTCCACGATGCGGCCGTCCACGACCCGGGCCACGTCGATGACGGTGAAGTCGATCCGCCGACCGCTGGGCGGCCCGAAGAACGGCCCGGTCGCGGTGCCCTGCCCCCGCGCCCGGACCCAGATGGTGTCGCCGGACTCCACGGCGTCCTCGATCGCGAACCTGATGTCCGGGTAGGCGCCGTGCACGTCACGCATCGCGTCCTTGACGTGCCGGATCGCCTCGGCGCCCACCCCCGCCGTCCCGAACTGGTGGTCCACGAGCTCGGGCGAGCAGAGCTCGTCGACGACCGCCCCGTTCCCCGTGGCGAATCCTTCGTCGAACATGCGCTGCATCAGCAGGTACGCGTCCGACCGGCCGGTGGGGCTCGCTGTCGTCATGTCGTCCTCCTCGAATATTGGCCCGATACCACATCGGATCAATACGATGAACATAGGAGGACTCTGAAGGAGCGTCAAGTCGGCCGTCCGGCCCCGTCCGATCAGCTTCCGGCCCGTTCGGGCAGCGCCGAATGGTCGATCGTGCGTGATTGAGACGTGCGCCATGCGGGCACGACTCCCGCGTGTCGACCGCTCGCGCGGATATGCCTGCCGCGGGCGGTCCACCAACCAGTCACGCGATGTGCAACGGAGGACGCCCGTGAGCGACCAGATCCAGGTCAGCAAGACCGTCGACGCCGGTCCCGACGAGATGTTCGCGATCCTGTCGACGCCGAAGCGGCACCAGGAGTTCGACGGCGCGAACATGCTGCGCGGCGTCGAGGGCGGCGGCACCCCGGTCAGCGGCACCGGCGACGAGTTCATCATGAACATGGAGAACGACGTCCTGGGCCCGTACCAGATGAAGAACACCGTCGTGGCCTACGAGGCGAACCGGAAGATCGGCTGGGCGCCGTCGCTCCACCCGATCGACGGCCACACCGACAAGCTCGGTGACGTGAAGGCGATCGGCCACACGTACACGTGGGAGCTCGAGCCCGCCGGCAACGGCACGAAGGTCACCCAGACCTACGACTGGAGCGCCGTGCAGGACGACAACTTCCGCGGCTTCTTCCCGATGGTCTCGGAGGACCAGCTCTCGGCCTCGATCGACAAGATCGCGAACGCCGCGAAGTAGATCTCGCACCTCGTGTCAGAAAAGTCCCGTTGCAGACACTGGGTGTCTGCAACGGGACTTTTCTGACATCAGGGGGCGCCGGCCGGCGGAACCACCCGTAGCCCCGGCGGCGCCCCGTGCTCGATCAATTGCCGCAGCGCCACCGTGTCGAGGTGGGTCTCGACGAGGTCGGCGAGCAGGTCGAGCTGCGCGGTGCGCGCCGCCGCGAACGACGTCGTCGTCGACACCCGGAACGCACGACCCGCCGTCGTCGCGACCCGGGAGAGCAGCCGCCGCCGGAACCCGTCGTTCTCCAGCAGGCCGTGCCAGTGCGTGCCGACCACCGCACCCGCGTCGACCCCCTCCGCGGCACCGTCGGCGAGCGTGATCAGCGGCGTCACCCCGGCGCCGCGCACCTCTCGGCCGTGGTGGATCTCGTAGCCCTCGACCGCCTCGCCCAGCGCGGTGCCCGTGGGGTTCCCGAGGTGCTTGTCCGGGTCGAAGACCACGTCGACGTCGAGCAGCCCGAGCCCCGCGTGCCGTCCCGGCGTCGCCTCCACCCCGTGCGGGTCGTCGACGGTGCGGGCCAGCATCTGGTATCCGCCGCAGATCCCGAGCAGCGGCCGTCCCGCCCGGGCGTGGGCGAGCACCGCGTCCGCCAGCCCGGTCTCGCGCAGCCACGCCAGGTCGGAGACGGTGGCCTTGGATCCCGGGAGCACGACGAGGTCGGCCCCGGCGAGCTCGCCCGGTGCGGTGACGTAGCGGACCGAGACGCCGGGCTCGGCAGCGAGCGCGTCGACGTCGGTGCCGTTGGAGACACGGGGTAGACGCACGACGGCGACCCGGAGCCAGTCGGCGCCCAGCGGCGCGGCGGGGCGACCCACGGCGCCGTCGTGGCCCAGCGAGTCCTCCGCGTCGATCCACAGCTCCGGCGCGTACGGGATCGTGCCCAGCGTCGGGCGGCCGGTGAGGCGCTCCAGCTGGGCCAGGCCCGGCGCGAGCAGCGCGGGGTCACCGCGGAACTTGTTGACGACGAATCCGGCCACCAGCGCCTGGTCATCGGGCTCCAGGACCGCGAGCGTCCCGAAGAGGTGGGCGAGGACGCCGCCGCGGTCGATGTCGCCGACCACGAGCGTCGGGAGGTCAGCGGCGCGCGCGAGCCCCATGTTGGCGATGTCCGTGGCGCGCAGGTTGATCTCCGCGGGGGAGCCGGCGCCCTCGCAGATCACGACGTCGTGGCGCGCCCGCAGGTCCACGAGCGTCCCCGTCACCACGTCGAGCAGCGCGGCCTTGCGCTCCCGGTAGGACAGCGCCGTGACCGAGCCGTCGACGCGGCCATGGACGACCACCTGGCTAGTGCGGTCCGAGCCCGGCTTGAGCAGCACCGGGTTGAACGCGACGCTCGGCGCCAGCCCGCACGCCGCGGCCTGCAGCGCCTGCGCCCGCCCGATCTCCCCGCCGTCGGTGGTGACGACGGAGTTGTTGCTCATGTTCTGCGCCTTGAACGGCGCCACGTCGACGCCGGCGCGGTGCAGCCACCGGCACAGGCCCGCCACCAGCACGCTCTTGCCGGCGTCGCTGGTGGTTCCGGCGACGAGGAGGGCGCCACGCATGATCAGGGAGCCTAGGCGGCCTCGGGTGCAGGTGAGCCAGACCATCGAACGAAGGCTTGCCTTGCCTAACTTCGTGCGCTTCGGTGCGTAGCGACGCATCGACGCTCCGGAGGTCCCGCATGGTCACCGAGGTCACCGACCCGGCCGGTCCGGACGCCGCACCCGTCCCTCCGAAACGCCGCGAGCGCCCGTCCCGCTCACGCGTCGGGAAGGCCGGCCGGACGACCCGTCGGTGGAGCGCCGTGACGCACCGGTGGCTCGCGCTCGTCGTCGGGTCGGTCCTGCTCGTCGAGCTGGTGACCGGCACGGTCCTGCTGTTCCGGCCGGAGATCGTGCGCCTGTCCAGCCCGCAGCTCTTCGCGGCGACACCGAGCGCGCAGCCCCTCGACGCGGGCGGGGCGCAGGCGGTCGTCGCCCGCGAGCGGCCCGGCTACCCCGTCGGCGACACCGTGCCCGTGGACGGCGTCTGGCAGGTGTCGACCACCGACTACCACCACGCCGCCTACGTCGACGCCGGCTCCGGACGGATCCTCGGGGAGGCCGAGACCACCGGCGGCTTCATCGGGCTGCTGCTCAACGTCCACGACTGCTTCCTCGCCTGCGAGGGCTACACCGGCTACGTCCCCGCCCTTGCCGCCACCGTGCCGGGGCTGGGCGAGCTGACCTGGGCGAACCTCGTGCTCGGGATCGTCGGGCTGGGGTTCGCCGTGCTGGCGGTGAGCGGGGTGATCGCCTGGTGGCCCTCGATGCGCCGGTTCGTCAAGGACCTGCGCCGAAGCCTCACAGTGCATCTGCGCCGCGGTCAGTACCGATTCAACCGGGACCTGCACGACGTCTGCGCGCTCGTGGCCCTGCCCCTGCTCGTGGTGTGGGCGGTGACGGGGGCGGGCTACGGGATGCCGTTCGTCGGCGACGCCTGGTACGCGCTGACCGGCGGTGAGGAGCAGGCCGAGGCCAGCTTCACCCCCGACGCCATGCCTCCCGACGCGGCGGACATCGGTACCGCGGGCGCCGTCGCGTCGGCCCGGGCGCTGCTGGGAGGCCAGGAGCTCACCGACGTCATCCCGCCCAGCGCCGACCTCGGCGGGTACTACCAGGTCGGGCTCCAGTCGGGGATCGCCCCGGCGCGCTACGGCGGCCCCCGGCTCTTCTCCGAGACGACGGTGGACGTGGACCCGCACACCGGCCGGGCCGAGATCGCCTCCGGGGGGCCCGAGCAGTCGTGGAGCTCGTGGGCGTGGACCAGTGGGAACTACGGCGTGCACTTCGGCTACATGGTGCCCTGGTGGGCGCGGCTCGTCTGGTTCGCGGCCGGGCTGGTGTCGATCTACCTCGTCGGGTCCGGCTTCTGGACGTGGTGGTGGCGCCGACGGCAGGTGCGGCTCCGCCGCTCGTGAGCACTTTCCGGTGCTATGGCACCGGAAAGTGCTCACGAGCGCGGAGCGCACCTCGCGACCCTCCGCGCCAGGGGCTCCCAACGGGGCAGGTGCGTGGTCGCGATCCCGGCCCGCTCGAGCGCCGCGATGCCGGACGGGCGGGCGACGAACTCCGGGGGCTCGCGCCACGCGTAGACGACCCGCGAGATGCCGGCGCGCTCGACGAGCGTCGCGCACGAGTCCGGCCGGGACGCCCGTTGCCCGCAGGGCTCGAGCGAGCTGTACAGCGTCGCGCCGGGCAGCCGCGGGTCGCCCGCCAGCTCCCGGAGGACGCCCTCCTCCGCGTGGTCGAGCGGGTCGTCGCGGCGTGACCAGCCCGTGCCGAGCGCGGACCCGTCTGCGGCGACCACCACGCACCCGACGCTGAACGCGCTCGCGCTGGGCGGACAGCGCTCGGTGAGGACGCAGGCCTCGGCGAGGTGGCGGTCGTCGGGCGCGCCGAAGCGGTACCGGAGCAGGACGTCGTCACCGAGGGTTCGGGTCTCCACGAGGTGGGCAGTCCCCCCGGGTGCGCCGGTGAACCGGGGTCCCTCACCGACCAGCCGGGGCGCCACGACCAGCTGCAGCTCGTCGACCACCCCCGCCGTCAGGAACTCCCGCAGCACGGCGGCGCCGCCCTCGATCATCAGGCGGACGACGCCGCGACCCGCCAGGTCGTCGAGGATCTCGCTCGGGGAACCGTCCAGGACGACCGTCTCGGCGCCCGCCTCGGTGAGCACCCGCGCGGCGGGGTCGAGGGGCTTGCCCGAGAGCACGACCCGCAGCGGCGAGGGCGGCTGTCCGTAGGCGGTCCGGTCGGCGCGGCGGTCCGGCGAGCGCACGAGCAGCCGCGGATCGTCGGCGCGCACGGTCCCCGCCCCCACCAGGATCGCGTCGACGTGGGCGCGCTCGGCGTCGACGCGGTCGAGGTCGTCCGGGCCCGAGAGGACCAGCCGCTCCGGCGTGGCGTCGTCGAGGAACCCGTCGAGCGACGTGGCGCAGGAGGCGAGGACGTGGGGCCTCATGCGGGACTCACGGCAGCGTCAGGATCTCGCTGCCGGTCTCGGTGACGAGGAGTGTGTGCTCGAACTGGGCGGTCCGCGACTTGTCCTTCGTCGTCACCGTCCACCCGTCGTCCCAGACGTCGTAGTCGACGCTCCCGAGGGTGATCATCGGCTCGATCGTGAACGTCATGCCCGGCTCGAGCATCTCGTGCCGCGAGGGGTCGTCGTAGTGCACGACGACCAGGCCCGAGTGGAACGCCCGCCCGATCCCGTGGCCGGTGAAGTCGCGGACGACGCCGTAGCCGAAGCGGTTCGAGTAGGACTCGATGACCCGCCCGACGATGTTCAGCTCCCGCCCGGGCTTGACCGCCTTGATCGCGCGCATCGTCGCCTCGTGCGTGCGCTCGACGAGGAGCCGGTCCTCCTCCGCGACGTCCCCGGCCAGGAACGTCGCGTTGGTGTCGCCGTGCACGCCGTCGATGTAGGCGGTGACGTCGATGTTGACGATGTCCCCGTCCTCGATGACGGTCGAGTCCGGGATGCCGTGGCAGATGACCTCGTTCAGCGAGGTGCAGCAGGACTTGGGGAACCCGCGGTAGCCCAGCGTCGAGGGGTAGGCCCCGTGATCGACGAGGAACTCGTGCACCACCTGGTCGACCTCGTCGGTCGTCGCACCCGGTCTGACGGCCTCGCCGCCGGCCGCGAGGGACTGCGCGGCGATGCGGCTCGCCACGCGCATGCGTTCGATGACGTCGGGGTCCTGCACCCACGGGTCCGTCGGACGGGCGGGGGCGGGCTTCCCGACGTACTCGGGACGGACGATCGAGTCGGGCACCGGGCGCAGAGGAGTCTGCTGCCCGGCGCGCAGAGGGGCACGCACCGGCATGTCTCCACCCTAAGCCGGGCGCTGTGCGTCCTGACGAGCCCGCCTGCCCCGCAGGGTCATGATTCCCCGCACGACACCGCGCCAGCCCAGCACCAGGACGGCGAGCGAGACCGTCGCGACGACGACGAAGCTCAGCGGCGGCGGGTCGACGAACGCCCACCGCAGCAACATCCCGATCACCACGGCCCCGATCCACACCGCGATCCCGCTGCGCCAGGCCAGCGGGTCCCGCCACGACCGGACGGCGAGTGCCGCCACCAGCGCGCCGGCCAGGAACGGCGTCGCGATCCCGACGACCTCGCCGAGCGCGTAGGCGACGTCGTGCGCGCCCCCCTCGTGCGCCTGCCGGCCGATGGCGGCGAACACGAGCACGGCGAGCGCGTCGACGAGGGCGAGCAGCCCGATCCGGTCCTTCACGACCGCGAGGGTAGGCGCCGATCCCCGACGGGGACGACCCGTCAGAACAGCACCGTCGCGAAGCTCGCCACCTGGTTGAACCCGACACGCGTGTACGCCGCCCGGGCCGGGGTGTTGAACGCGTTCACGTAGAGGGAGGCGATCCGGCCCGCGCGCGCCAGGTGTGCGACGACGGCGGCCGTTCCCGCCTGCCCGAGCCCGCGGCCGCGCCAGTCGGGGTGCACCCAGACGCCCTGGATCTGCCCGACCCGCGTGGACAGCGCGCCCACCTCGGCCTTGAACACGACCTCGCCCGACTCGAACCGCACGAACGCCCGCCCCGAGGAGATCAGCTCCCCGACGCGCGCCCGGTACCCGGCGCCCCCGTCCCCGAGGCGTGGGTCGACGCCGACCTCCTCGAGGAACATCGCGATCGCCGCGGGGAGGTAACGCTCCATGTCGTCGGGGCGCGCCTGCCGGACCTCGGGGTCGGCCCGGATCGAGGGCATGCCGTCGATCGCCATGAGGGGTTGGTCGGGCCGGACCTCGCGGGCGGTGCCCCAGTGCTCGCCGAGCTCCTCCCACAGCGGGAGCACCAGCTCGCGACGCCCGACGAGCGAGGAGCAGGTCCGGCGGTGCCGCCGGGCACGGTCGGCGAAGGCACGGACCGCGGCCCGTTCACCACGGAGCGGCACCAGGTTCGCGCCGGAGAAGCAGAGTCCGTCGAGGCGGCCGCCGACGCCCCAGAGCTCCCCGCCGAGCCGCCACGGCTCCACGCCCACGGTCTCGACGCGCGACGCGACCATGCAGGTCGCGACCGGATCGGCATCGAGCACACCGCGCACCCTCGACCGGTCACGGTCGTCGAGGAGCCGCGCACCGGCGGTACGGAGCACGGGGTCAAGAGTGCCACATGGAGCGCGCCACCGACCGTGCACGGTACGTTAACCCCTGACCCGGGTTGCGTCGCGCGATCATCATCGCAGCGTCATGATCACCACAGCTCCACGACATGGACTCCACAGCATGAGCGCGGACCATGGGGGCATGAACGAGAACGACACCACGCACGAGGAGCAGGACAGCGCCGCCATCCTCGAGGCGCTCGCCCGACAGGGCAGCGTGGCGAACCCCCGGCGCACGCGCCGCTGATCGCGCAGACCCCCGAACCACCGACGCCCGCCGCGACGACGCGGCGGGCGTCGTCTTTTTTTCAGACCAGCTCCGGGCGCACCCAGTCCTCGCCGAGGACGTGGTGGGCGAGGAACGCGAACACCGTCGAGTACCAGAGCTTCGCGTCGCCGGGCTTGAGCACCCAGTGGTTCTCGTCCGGGAAGTACAGGAACCTGGAGACGTCCGCGACGCGGCCGTGGCGCTGCAGGTCGTACCAGAGCCGCAGCCCCTCCCCGATCGGCACGCGGTAGTCCTTGTCGCCGTGGACGACCAGCATCGGCGTGGTGATCTCCGACGCCCACCGGTGCGGGGAGTGCTCGTCGTAGCGGTCGCGGTCGGCGATCGGGTCGCCCCACTGGCGCACCCAGTGGTACGAGCCGTCGGTGGAGCCGACGAAGCCGTCGAGGTGCCAGATCGAGGCGTGCGTGACGATCGCGCG
>NZ_DASXJS010000275.1:0-12180 GCF_036497245.1 Actinomycetospora sp.
GCGCACGTTGCCCACCCTCCACCGCTGCTCTGCACCGAGAGCGTGTGTCCGACAACCGTGGCACCACGATCGGGTGAGAGCAAGGAAGCGTCAGGGACCTCAGTCGGCGGAGCCGAGCACCTTGCCGCCGAAGCGCACCAGCGCCGCGGGGTAGAACCGGGGCACGAGCCGGACGAACAGGTCGACGATCTTGGCGTCGGTCCCGACGAGGACGCGCGGCTTCCCGGCCTCGACCCCCTCGACGATGATCTTTGCGGCCTGCTCGGCGGGGAGCTTGAGCAGCTTCTCGTTGTAGGTCCGCGTCCGCGCCTCCTCTGCGGCGGTCGCCGGGCGCTTCTCGGCGCCGCGCTCGAACGCCGCGGTGGCGATGTTCGTCTTGACCCCACCGGGATGGACGACGGTCACCTGGACCGGGTGGCGACCGGAGAGCATCTCCGCGCGCAGCGTCTCGGTGAACCCGCGGACGCCGAACTTGCTCGCGCAGTAGGCGGAGAGCCCGGGCTGGGCCATGATCCCGTTCAGGCTGGACACGTTCACGACGTGCCCATCCCCAGAGGCCACGAGGTGGGGCAGGAACGCCTTCGTGCCGTGGATTACGCCGTGGAGGTTGATCCCGAGTACGTGGTCGTACTCCTCCCACTCGCCCTCGAGGATCGAGCCCGAGCTCGCGACGCCGGCGTTGTTGTAGACCTGGTGCACGACCCCGAAGTGCTCGGCGACCACCTCCGCGTAGTCGCGCACCGCCTGCCGGTCGGCGACGTCGAGCCGGGTGGTGTGGACCTCGGCGCCCAGGGCCTTGGCCTGGTCCGCGGTCTCCCCCAGCCCCGTCTCGTCGACGTCCGAGAGCGCCAGCCGCGCCCCACGGCCCGCGAGCTCCAGGGCGAGCCGACGCCCGATGCCCGAACCCGCTCCGGTGACCACGGCGACCTTGTCGCGGACGCTGCCCATGACGCTCCTCCTTCGACGGCGCTGCGCCGCAGACGGTACGACTGCGTACCGATCTGGGCAAGACGGCCGCCGCGATGGGGTCGCTCACACGCCCGAGGAGATCCGTTACCGCAGGTACCCCGAACCGTTGGTCGTGCGTAGAGCCTGGCGGAAACCTGCGGTCGAAGGAGACGGCAATGGACGAGCTCGCGAGGAAGGCCGCACTGGTCGACCCGGCCATGGGTCCCGGTTGCGACGGTGCTGTGCGCCACGGCTGCCGGTGCTCGGTGCTGTTCAACGACCGGGCCGAGAACAACGACAGGGCCGAGAACTCGGCGTTCGTCGACCCGCTGTGCCCGTTGCACGGCGCGAACTTCGACCTCGAGCGGCCCGTCCCGTCCCCGTGACCTCTCCGGGACCGCCGACGGCCTAGGACTGCTCGATGCGGACCATGTTGCCTGCGGGGTCGCGGACCGCGGCGTCGCGGACGCCCCAGGGCTGGCTCGCGGGTTCCGAGAGCACCTCCACCCCGGCCGCGGAGGCGATCTTGTCGAACATCGCGTCGAGGTCGTCGCAGCGGAGCTGGACCATCCCGAGCGCGCCCTTGGCGAGCAGTGCGGCCAGCGCGTCGCCGTCCTCCTGCGAGCGCCCCGCGTGCGGCGGCGAGAGCACGATCCCGACCTCGGGCTGCGTGTCGGTGGCGAGGGTCACCCACCGGCAGGTGCCGCTGCCGACGTCGTTGCGCACCGTCAGGCCGAGCGTGTCGCGGTAGAAGGAGAGGGCTTCGTCGACGTCGTCGACGACCACGTGCATCCCGCTGAGAGAAATCGTCATGGGGGGAACGCTAGGTGGGCGCGACCGCCGAGGCTTCTCCGAAACTGCTCTCCTCGGCACCGCCCTTGCGGGGGCGGGTGGTCGCCATCGTCTGGCACGAGGACAGGCTCCGGAGATCGTCGTGGTCGCGCGCGCGGTACGCGGACGGCGACTCGCCGACCAGCTCGGTGAACCGCGCCGAGAAGGACCCCAGGCTCGCGGCGCCGACGGCGAAGCAGACGTCGGTGACGCTCAGGTCGCCGCGGCGCAGCAACGCCTGCGCCCGCTCGATGCGCCGGGTCATGAGGTAGGAGTAGGGCGTCTCGGAGTACGCCTCCCGGAACCGCCTGCTGAAGTGCGCCGTCGACATCAGCGCGGTCCGGGCGAGCGCGGGCACGTCCAGCGGCTGCGCGTACTCGCGGTCCATCCGGTCGCGGGCCCGGCGCAGTCGGCGCAGCTCGTCGAGGTCGGCGGTCACCCGCTCATTCTGCCCCGCCGTCGGCCTCGCCAGGGAGGTCCTGCTGACCGTGATCGACTTCCGTGCGGAGGAACGCCGCAGATCTGCGGCATTCCTCCGCACAACTCGCGATCATGGCGGTGCGTCGTCACCCGCCCACGTCCACCGGGGCACCTCGCGCAGGGGATGCAGCTCGGCGTCGGACGTGGCGTGGGAGTTCTGCCTCGCGACGTGCGTCCCGAACTCCACGTGCCCCCGCACCGCCTCGCGGAAGGGCGCGTCCGTCGGCATCCCCGCGGCGTCGAGCGCCCGCTCGTAGAGCTCGACGAACCGCTGCCGCTGTTCCTCGGTGATCCGCAGTCCGCGATGCACCTCGATCAGGTGGGCGAACCCGAGCTCGCGGGAGAACCGGTCGGGGCCGCCGAAGCTCTCGGCGGTGAACGCCGTCAGGTGATCGACGTGCTCGGGGCGGCCCGCCCCGAACAGCGGCTGCAGCAGCGGGTCGGCCAGCACGCTGTCGTAGAACACCTGCTCCAGGCGGTGCAGCGCCTGTTCCCCACCCGCGTGCTCGAAGAGACTCGGCACGTCCCACCCCCAGCACCGGCATCAGTAACGATGTAATCATGCCGTCCGGGCGTGGTCCGGGGAATCCCCACCGTCACCGCGGCGCGTACATGATCACTGCGACCCCGACCAGGCAGATCAGTGCGCCGAGCAGGTCGAAGCGGTCCGGGCGGTATCCGTCGAGCACGACGCCCCACGCCAGCGAGCCGGCCACGAACACGCCGCCGTAGGCCGCGAGGATCCGCCCGAACGCCGCCTCGGGCTGGAGCGCGGCGACGAAGCCGTAGAGCCCGAGGGCGACGATCCCCAGACCGGCCAGCCACCACGCCCGGTGCTCCCGGACCGCCTGCCAGATCAGCCACGCACCCCCGATCTCCAGGAGCGCGGCGACGACGAACAGCCCGATCGACCGGAGCGTCACGCGCAGGACCGTAGACCGCCGCCCGGCCGACCGTCGTGGCCGTCCCGGGAGCCGCTCCCTGCGGGCGGTCAGCCGTGCAGCGCCGCCGCCTCCACTGCGTCGGCGGCCGCCACGGCCCCGCCCGTCGAGTGGATCACCTGGCGCATGGCCGCCACCGCGGCGGCGACGGAGGCCGAGTCCCGGACCTCGTCCAGTGCCGCCGCGAGGCGCTCCACGGTCGCTGTCTCGGGGTCCAGGGCCGGGCCGCAGCCGAGCGCCTCCACCTGACCGGCCACGAGGCGCTGCTCGGCGGTCTGGGCGACGTCGACCAGCGGGACCCCGTGGGCGAGGGCCTCCATCGTCGAGTTCATGCCGGCGTGGGAGACGAACGCGGCGGCATGGCGCAGGACGGCGAGCTGCGGGACCCGGCGGTGCAGCTCGACGTGCTCGCCGACGTCGCCGAACACCGCGGGATCGACGTCTCCGATGGAGACCACCGCATGCCCTCCGATCCGCCCGACCGCCGACACGACCCGGAGCAGGAGCGCGGCCGAGTCGTCGTAGCCGAGCGTGCCCAGGGAGATCAGCACGACCGGACGCCCGGTCGCGGGCGGCGGCCACCCGTCGTCGTCGGTGCCCGAGCGCAGGCAGGGCCCGACGAAGCGGAAGCGTTCGTCGAAGGTCTCCTCGCCCGGGTGGAGGACGCGCGGCACGAAGACGAGGCGGCACCGCTCGCCCGACCCCGCGAGGAAGTCGTCCACCGAGACCTCCTCGAGCCCCCAGGAGTCCAGCGCGCCGCGGAGGACCTCCCCGGCCTCGATCATCGCCGGATGGGTGGGGTCGGGCGCCTCGTCCTCCCCCGTCTCGACCGCACCGGCGTACGGGGAGAAGCTCTCGTGGCCGACGAACGTCGGGCAGGTCACGACCGACGGCAGCCCCCAGGCCAGCGACAGCACCCGTCCGGCGGCGCTCCCCAGGACGTCGTACACGACGACGTCGGGCCGGGACGGCCCGGTCACCCCACCGTCCCCGTCCCCGTCGGCTTCGCCTTCGGCACCGAGAGCAGCGACGACGGCGGGGAGCGGGCTCAGCGTCTCCCGCAGTGTGTCGCGGTGGGCGACCGCCAGCTGGTCCGCGTCCGGGTGGCGGGGGATGTCCACCCCCGACCAGTCGGCCGGGACCATCGACGGATAGGTGAGCACGGCTGCGCCGGTGACCTCGACCGTTGACCGATACTGCTCGGGGACCACCACCGTGACGCGGTCTCCCCGCGCCACGAGCGTGGTGATCACCGGGATCGTGGGATTGATGTGTCCGGTCGCCGGAAAGGCGATGACGAGGACATGGATCACCGGGGCCTCCGTGGACGTCGTGCGGAGCGGGTGGTGTGCGCCGCGCTAGAGGCCTCGGACGAACAGCTCGGCGAGGCGCGCGCCCTCCGCCGCGAGCTCGGGGTCGGCCCCCGGACCGGGCCGGCGGCGCAGGGAGTGCCCGACCGCACCGTTGATCGCGCCGCGGACGGCGACGGCCACGACGTGCGGCGCGATCGACTCAGGACCCGGGTCACCGGAGCTCTCGCGCCGGCTCGCCAGCTCGGTCTGGGCTCGTGCGACGAGGTCGGCGACGATCTCCGTGGCGCCCACCTCCATGTCGTCCGAGCGCTCCGGTCGGCGGGATCCGACCGTGATCTCGATCAGGGCGACGGCCTCCGTGCGATGAGCGGCCACCCACTCGAGGCTCGCCTCCACGTAGACCCGGAACCGCGCGACCGCGGACGACTCCGCGGCCACCCGCGGGGCGACGATCTCCTCCGCGGTCGCGAGGACCGTGGCCACGACCTCGGACATGAGCTCGGCCTTGCCCGCGAAGTAGTAGGAGATCATCCCGACGCTGGACAGACCCGCGGTCCTGGCGATCTTGCCCAGCGAGGTGTCGGCGTACCCGAGCTCGGCGAGGGTGTCGACCGCGGCGCGCACGATCTGCTCCCGCCGGGCGGTCTCGGTGAACGTCCGCGGCTCCCTCGCCTCGCCGGTCTTTGCTGGCATGACCTGAACCTAGCACGCTCGCACAGTTTCTTGTACGGTCATACAAACGCGTCGGGCAGCGTGGGCGGCGATGGCACCGCGCGGACAGGGCGACACCACGGGGAGCGATGGGCATGGCGACCGAACCGACCACCGACGCGGAGCCCGGCGGCGCCGGGGCCGGGACGGGTGAGGCCCCCCGCTCCCGGGCGGGTGGAGCCTTCACGATCATCATCGCGATCGCGGACATCGTCGTCCCGATCGCGCTCTACTACGTCTTCCGGGCCTTCGGCTTCCCGGAGCTGGACTCGCTGCTGATCAGCTCGGTGGCCCCGATCGTCAGCTTCGTGGCGCAGGGCCTGGTCATGCGCCGTCTGGACGGCTTCGCGATCTTCATCGGCGCGGTGCTCGCCCTGAACATCGCGGTGGCGCTGACCTCCGCGGACCCGCGCACGCTGCTCGCCAGGGACGGCTGGATCACCGGCCTCGCGGGCCTGTTCTTCCTCGCCACGTTGTGGGCGAAGCGGCCGTTCGTGTTCTCGATCGTCCGCCCGCTCGGCGAGGGCCGCCTCGGCCCGCCCGGCGAGGACTGGGACAGTGTCTGGGACCGCTTCGCGCTCTTCCGGCGGGTGTGGCGGGTGCTGACCGTGATCTGGGGCGTCGGGCTCGTCGTCGACGCGGTCATCCGCCTCGTCTTCGCCTACACGCTTCCCGTCGACATCGTGCCGGCGTCGAACGGCATCCAGTACGTCATCGTCTACGCGCTCCTGCAGGTCATGAGCCAGGTGTACTTCAAGCGCTCCGGGCTGCTGCAGCTGCCCGGTTTCTCGTTCACCCGGCGCAAGACCCTCTGACGCGCCGCTCCCTCCGGTCCGGACCGTCAGCCCTCGATCACCCGCGGGCCGTCCTCCGCGGGCGGCTTGCCGCTGCGCAGCGTGAGCGCGAGGGGGACACCGATCGCGGTGAGGATCGCGGTGGCGATGAGGAGGTCGTTCAGCCCCGTGATGAAGACCTGACTCTGCAGGTGCTCGTAGTTCTGGTATTGCTCCAGCATCGCGCTGCCGCCGCCACCCGAGCCACCGCCGCCCGACGAGGCCGCCGACCCGGCCGCGGAACCCGCGGACGACGCCGACGAACCGGCCGAGCCCGACGACGAGGCCGTGCTCCCCATCGACCCCATGAGCCCGGAGCGGTCGGCCTGCTCCTGGGCCTGCTGGACGGTCATCAACGCGGTCATGGCCGCGAGGCCGATGGCCGACGAGGTGCGCTGGACGACCGTGTTGAAGGCGCTCCCCATGGACGTGAGCTCATTGGGCAGCGAGGACAGGCCACCGGTCATGATCGGCATCATCGCCAGGCCGATCCCGGCGGCCCGGACGGCGAGGATCAGCTGCAGCTGACCGTGCGGGGTGTCCGTGGTCAGGGTCGACATGTCCCAGGTCGTGTAGGCGACCACAGCCAGGCCGATCGCGGCGGGCCACCGGGGCCCGAAGCGGTCGTAGATCTGTCCCGCGGCCGGCATGATCACGGCCATCACGAGGGCCTGCGGCAGCAGGAGCAGCCCGGTGTCGAAGGCGCCCATGTTCTGGAACTGCTGCAGGTAGACCGGGATGTAGAAGAGCACGCCGAACAGGCCGATGGACACGATCGCGATCAGGATCAGCGAGTTGCTGAACGCCCACGTCTTGAAGACGCGCACGTTGAGCAGGGGCTCGTCCACCTCGAGCTCGATGACGACGAACAACGCCAGTGAGAGCACGCCGAGGGTGAGCAGGATCAGCGTCGGGTAGGACGTCCAGCCCCAGGTTGGCGCTTCGGACAGCGCCAGCAGCAGCGAGAACGCGCCCACCGCGATGGCGGCGAAGCCCGGCAGGTCGAACCTCCGGGAGGGTTCCGGGCGGAACTTCGGCAGCGCGAAGATCGCGGCGATGACCCCCAGGACGGCCACCGGCACGTTGATGAAGAAGATCAGCCGCCAGTCGACGTACTCGACGAGGTAGCCACCGAAGGTCGGGCCGATGGCCGGGGCGAACACGATGCCCAGGCCGTAGATGCCCATCGCGGCGCCGATGCTCTTCTTCGGGACGATCTTGTAGAGCATCGAGAGCGCAACGACCGGGATGATCCCGCCCGGGATCGCCTGCAGGATCCGGAATGCGATCATGCTGTTGACGTCCCACGCGAGGCCGCAGAACGCGGAGAAGATCGCGAAGCCGATCATCGCGTAGATGTAGGTGCGGCCCAGCCCGAGCCGCGCGCCGATCCACGCGCTGGCGGGCACGATGACACCCTCGGCCAGCGAGTACGCGGTCGACACCCACTGAATCTGGTCCGTGGTCGCGCCGAAGTCGTTCTGCATTGTCGAGATGGCGACGTTGACGATGCTGATGTCGAGCACCGACATGAACATGCCGACGACCAGCACGAGCAGCGGCACCAGCCAGTTCGGCGTCGCCTCGGAGTCGGGCCCGGTGTCGATCGGCGGCGCCGCCGGGGCGGGCCTCTCCGGGGCGTCCGGGCGGCGGGCGGGCGCGACCGGCGCGTCCACCGGGTGGCCGTTCTGCGGTCGGGCCTTCTCCCGGGTTCCCGGCGGGATCGTCGAGCCGGGGTGTCCGTCGTCGAGCGTGGTCGGGGCGGCCCCGGCCTCGGTCTCGGTCGACATGCGCGGGGTCTCCTCCTCGCCGACGGAGTCCCCCGGGGGTGCCCGGGAGCAACGGCGTCACGCGTCCGCCCGAAGACGTCACGTCACCCGATCGAACCGTAGGACGAGGTCGTCAGACCCGCCCGCCGATGTGGGAGAGGTCTCCCACTAGGGCGGGGTCGCCCGGGATCAGCTGCCGGGCTTGTGGATGTCCACCGTGACGTTCATGCCGGGGATGAGGTCGAGCCCCTGGGCGTCGTCGATCGCGATCCGCACCGGGATGACCTGGGTGACCTTCTGGAAGTTGCCGCCGGAGTTGGACTGCGGGAACGGCGAGAACACCGCCGCGGCGCCGCCCTGGATCTCGGAGACGGTGCCGTGGAAGGTCCGCCCCGGGTAGGCGTCGACGGTGAAGTCGACGGGCCGGTTGAGCGCCACGTCGTCGATGTCGGTCTCGTCGACCCGCGCGGTGACGTACACGTTGGCCGGGTCGTAGGCGATCGCGAGCTGCGCGCCCGCGGTCACGTAGGCGCCCTCGGTCGTGTCGGAGTTCGCCACGACGCCCGCGGCGGGCGCGCGGATGGGGAGCTGCGGCTGCACGTAGGCGCCCTGGACCTGGACCCGACCCACCAGCTGCTCGCGCTGCAGCACCGACCCGCTGGTGCCCCGCCACCCGACCAGCGTGCCGCTCGTCGGCGCGACGATCGGGATCTGCGTCCCGTCGACCTGGGCGTTGTCGGTCGAGACGACCTTGCTCGAGTTGATGAAGTAGTTCGCCGCGAACGCCGCCGCGGCGAGCACCGCGAGGATGACGATCACGATCAGGGCGATCTTGGTCGAGCGCTTGAGCGGGCGGCGCTTCTTCGTCTCGCCCTCGGCGGGCGCGCCCTCGGCCGGCGTCGCGTCGTCGACCGCGGCGGTCCCCTCGGGGCTCTCCGGGGCGCTCACGACGACCCACCCAGCAGGACCTGCTGGCCCTCGGCGAGCCCGCCGGTGATCTCGGTCCGGTCGGAGCCGACGAGGCCCGTCGTCACCGGGGTCGGGGTCTGCCTGCCGTCAGAGGTCACGACCGTGACCGTGGCCCGCTCACCCTGCCGGTGCAAGGCGGCGTTCGGAACGGTGATCTTCTGGTCGGACATCGCCGTCGTGACCGAGGCGCGCGCCGACTGACCGTCGCGGATGCGTGGGTCGTCGGGTGGCAGCGCGATCGTCACGTAGTACTCGACGCTGCCGCCGATCGCCGTCGACGACGGGGCCACCGAGAGGACCGTGCCGTCGAAGGTGCGGTCCGGGATCGCGTCCAGCGAGACCACCGCGTGCTGCTGCGGCGCGATGTTCGCCGCGTCGACCTCCTGGAACGGCGCGACGACGGCGAAGCGGGCGAGGTTCTGCAGCACCAGGAACTGGGTGCCACCCGGGCGGGTCGGCGACGCCGCACCGCCCGCGGCCCCGGCGGCGGCGCCTGCCGCCTGCGCCGCCCCGGGGATCGGCGCGTCGGCGCCCGGCGCGAACGGGGTGGTCGACGACGACGGCGTGATGAACTCCCCGGTCGCACCGTTCAGGGCCGAGATGGTGCCCGGCCCGGGCGCCCGGAGCGTCGTGTTGTCGAGGGCCTTCTGTGCGTTCGCGACCCCGGTGCGGGCACCGTCGACCGCGGCCGCCGCGGCGTCGAGGCTGTTGGGCCGGTCGGCGCTGGCCGAGTCGAGGCCGTTCTGCGCGCTCACCTGACCCTGGCGGGCACTCGCCACCTGCAGGTTGCCCGAGGCGGCGTCGATGTTCCGCTTCTGCTGGGCCTGCGAGAGGTTCTGCTGCGCCATCTGGATGCCCTGCTGCGCCTGCTGCACCGCGTACTGCGCGGTGGGGACGGACTGGCAGGCGGCCGCGTTCGCCGACGGGTAGGCCCCCTGACACGCCGCGAGGGTGGCGGTCAGCTGCGCCTGCGCCGCGGTGGCCCCGGACTGCGCCTGGCCGATCGCCGCCCGCGCGGCCTTGATCGCCGCGTCGTCCGACGCGAGCGTCGCGTTCGCCTGCCGCCTGGTGGCCGAAACGACCGAGGAGGCCGCGTCCACCGAGTTCTGGGCCCCGTCGACCTGGGTGCCGTCCTTGACCCGGTTGTAGTTCGCCTCCTGGGCGGCGAGCTGCGACTGCGCCTGCCTGAGCTGCTGGCGGGCGTTGAAGTCGTCGATGGTGGCCAGCACCTGACCCGGGGTCACCTGGTCACCGACCGCGACCCGCACCGAGGTCAGCTGCCCGCCGGTCGGGAACCCGAGGTTCGTGGCCCCGAGGGCCGAGACCGAACCGCTCGACTCCACCCCGGTACTGACGGGGGCGCGTTCGACACGGGCGGTCTTCGGCGGTCCGGCGTCCCCCGAGCCACCGCAGGCGCCCAGAATCAGGGCGGCCGCCACGGCCAGCGTGGGGAGCGTCATCCGTCGTACGGAGCAACGGGTCACGCTCAGGACAACGCACGGACACGATCTGGGATACGACTCCCGATACGAGAGTCACCTCACCTGGTGATCATCTCGCCCGGTTCAGCGATATCCGCGGCGCACGACCCGCTCTAGGATGCCGAGCGTGGCCGACAGGTCGGCCTCGGGGATCACCGGGAAGATGTCGCGTTCGCGCCAGACGGGGTCGATGTCCGACCAGTCGTAGTACGAGGTGACGAGCGTACCGCCGTCGACCGGCTCCAGCCGATACCCGTAGACGTGCCCGATCGGGGGTTTCGCGACGCCGCCGACGATCGTCCAGGCGATCGCGCGGTCGGGCTCGAACGCGGTGATCGAGACCGTGACGTCGTACCGCCCCAGCGGCCGGTCCCCGAGCGCCTCGCGGTCCATGTGCACCACGAACTCGTCCCCGACCGCCGTCACGGTCTCCCCCGTGGCGTCCATGAGCATGCCCGCGCTGTCGATCGCGACGTGGCCGATGGGGTCGGTCAGCACCTCGAAGATCTGGTGCGGATCGGCGGGGACGGTGCGCTGGACCTCGAATCGCTCGGCCATGGCCCGCATCCTCGCAGGAGGGTGATCAGCGGGTCGGACGCCAGGCGTCGAGGACGTCGGCGGGCAGCTCACCGCGGCGGCCCGTGGCGTCGGCGAGGCCCACGCAGCGGTCTCCGAGGAAGACGCCGAGCCCGTAGTGCACCGTCGGGCCGCCGTCGGCGACACGGGCCCCGTCGCCGTCCAGGGCGCCGTCGGGGTCCTGTCCGAGCACGGCCACCCCGATCTCGTACTCGGCGGGGTAGCCGACCTCCGCGACGTACTGCACGCGGTAGCCGGTCGGGGCGATCTCCGGGGACGGGCCGCCCCAGCCCGGGGTGAGGATCTCGTCGTGCAGCGCGGCGATGCCGTCGGCGTACCAGGACATGAGGGCGACGTTGTTGACGTGGCGGTTGGTGTCGATGTCGCCGATGCGGGCCCGCAGCGTCGTGGCGAACGGGTAGGTGGCCCGGTCGCGACGCTCGGGGCCGGGCCGGTGGGCCGGCGGGGCGTCCGGCTCGTCGAGCACCAGCCCGGCGAGGTCCGAGCGCAGCGGGTCCGGCAGGTGCGCTGGGCCCGCCTCGGTCGCGAACACCGTCACGGTGTCGCCGAGTGCCACGCAGCGGTCGTCGCAGAAGACGCCGTAGCCGTAGGTGAACGACGACCCGCCGACGCGGCGGATGCCGACGCCGATGCGGTACTTGCCGTCCCAGCGCATCGGGGCGAGCCGGTCGACGTGCTGCGCCGCGAGCAGCACCCGGAACGGGCCGAACTCGCCGTCCTCGATGAGCCGGCGGAACGCGGGCAGCTCGACCGCGACGCGGACGTCCTCGAACCAGCGCGCGATGCCGGTCACGGAGATCATTCCGTCCGGCCCGAGGTCGGAGTACCGCGGGGCGACGTCCCGCAGGATCGGATACGCCCCGGGGTGGGTCAGCTCGCTGTGGGCGGAAGCGGTGTCCGACATGGGAGCCATCGTGGCGAACGCGGGGCCCGCCGCGCCCGTCGGCGGGCTCGCGTCACAGGGCGCGTCCCGTCACAGGGCGCGTCCCGTCACACGAGGGTCAAAGGTCCGGGCGCCGGGCGGAAGGTGAAGCGCAGCCTTGCCTTGCTGGCAGGGTCGCCGTCGCGCTGCTTGACTCTGCGGCCGTGACCGACGACAGCACCGTGCTGCCGACCCACGAGGACGAGCCCCACGCCGAGGCCTCCGATGCCCGCCTGAACTGGCTCCGCGCCGCGGTGCTCGGGGCGAACGACGGCATCGTGTCGGTGGCGGGGATCGTGCTCGGCGTGGCCGGCGCGACCGCCGAACGCGCACCGATCCTCACCGCCGGCGTCGCCGGCCTCGTCGCGGGGGCGGTGTCGATGGC
>NZ_DASXJS010000276.1:0-7122 GCF_036497245.1 Actinomycetospora sp.
CTTCGCGACCTCGTCGCGCTGCTCCGGCGGCACGAGCGTGACGACGTCCCCGGTGGCGCCGGCCCGGGCGGTCCGCCCGGAGCGGTGCAGGTAGGCCTTGTGCTCGGCAGGCGGGTCGACGTGCACCACGAGCGCGACGTCGTCGACGTGGATGCCGCGGGCCGCGATGTCGGTGGCGACGAGGACCCGCACGTCACCGTCGCGGAACAGGCCGAGGTTGCGGTCCCGTGCGCCCTGGCTCAGGTTGCCGTGCAGCTCGGCGGCGGGGATGCCCGCCGAGGTGAGCTGCCGCGAGAGCCGGCGGGCGGAGTGCTTGGTGCGGGTGAAGAACATGGTGCGGCCGCGACCGCCCGCGAGCTCCGCGACGACGGCGGTCCGGTCGTCCTTGCGCACGGTGAACACGTGGTGGGTCATGTCCGGCACCGGCTCGCTGGCGCGGTCGACACTGTGGGTGACCGGGTTCTGCAGGAACTCGCGGACGATGCGGTCGACCTCGCCGTCGAGCGTCGCCGAGAACAGCAGGCGCTGGGTCCCCGACGGCGTGCGGCGCAGCAGCCGGCGGACCGCGGGCAGGAAGCCGAGGTCGGACATGTGGTCCGCCTCGTCGAGGACGGTCACCTCGACGCGGTCGAGGTCGAGCAGGCCCTGGCCGATGAGGTCCTCGAGCCGGCCCGGGCAGGCGATGAGCAGGTCCACGCCGCGGCGCAGGGCCTGCTCCTGGGGGCGCTGGCCCACGCCGCCGTAGACGACGGTCTGCTCGAGGCCGAGGGCCTCGGTGAGCGGGGCGAGCGCGTCCCGGACCTGGCCGGCGAGCTCGCGGGTGGGGAGCAGCACCAGGGCGCGCGGGCGCGACGGCCGCGTCGGGGCGTCGCAGCGGGCGAGCCGGGACAGCACCGGTAGCCCGAACGCGAGGGTCTTGCCGCTGCCGGTGCGTCCGCGGCCGAGCACATCTCGGCCGGCGAGGGCGTCCGGGACCGCGGCGGACTGGATCGGCGTCGGCTCGGTGATGCCGTGGCCTGCGAGGACCTCGGCGACCGAGGGCGAGATGCCCAGCGCGGTGAACGGCAGGGGAGCGTCAGAGATGAGGAGTCACCTGAATCCGGAGAAGGCCGCCCGGCGGGCTCTGGAACCGCGTCCCGGGCGGGGGTACGCCGGGGCGGTGGCCCGACGTCGTTGCTCACCCAGTGTGGCAGAGGTGGATGTCCACCACGCGGCCCACAGGGCAAGATCACAGGCCGGAGCCCCCTCGGGACCTCGACACGGTGCGCCCGCCTTCTACGTGTCGCGGTCACTTACCGCCCCCCGAACGCCGGTGCCAGCCTGACCTTTCTCCGCTGGTACCACCACTCGACGGCGCCCGTTGAACCTGCTGGGGGAATTCGTGACGACTTCTGCTGCGCCCGAGGACACCACGGTCCACATCCTCTGGATGAACGCCGGACTCTCCTGTGACGGCGACTCGGTGGCCCTGACGGCCGCCACTCAGCCTTCCATCGAGGAGATCGCCCTGGGGGCCCTGCCGGGGCTGCCGACGGTCGCGGTGCACTGGCCGCTGATCGATTTCGAGTCCGGCCCGGACAAGGGCGCGGACACCTTCATCGAGTGGTTCTTCAAGGCCGAGCGCGGCGAGCTCGACGGACCGTTCGTGCTGGTCATCGAGGGCTCGATCCCGAACGAGTCGATCAAGAAAGAGGGCTACTGGTCCGGGTTCGGCAACGACCCGGCCACCGGCCAGCCCCGCACGACGAGCGAGTGGATCGACCGGCTCGCCCCCAAGGCGGCCATCGTGCTCGCCGTCGGCACCTGCGCGACGTACGGCGGCATCCACGCCATGGCCGGCAACCCGACCGGCGCGATGGGCGTGGCCGACTACCTCGGCTGGGACTGGAAGTCCGTCCTCGGCATCCCGATCGTCAACGTCCCGGGCTGCCCGATCCACCCGGACAACCTCTCCGAGACCATCCTCTACCTGCTCTACCAGGCCGTCGGCTCCGCGCCGATGATCCCGCTCGACGAGGCCCTGCGCCCGACGTGGCTCTTCGGCGCCACGGTGCACGAGGGCTGCGACCGCGGCGGCTACTACGAGCAGGGCCAGTTCGCGACCGAGTACGGCCAGCCCGAGTGCATCGTCAAGCTCGGCTGCTGGGGCCCCGTCGTGAAGTGCAACGTGCCCAAGCGGGGCTGGATCAACGGCATCGGCGGCTGTCCGAACGTCGGCGGCATCTGCATCGGCTGCACCATGCCCGGCTTCCCCGACAAGTTCATGCCCTTCATGGATCCGCCCCCCGGCAGCCGGGTCTCCGGCGCCGCGAGCGGCGCCTACGGCGGAGTCATCCGCAGGCTGCGCAAGATCACGCAGAAGACCGTCGACACCGAGCCGCGCTGGCGGCACAAGGGTCGCAAGCTCGACACCGGTTATCAGCCCGTCGCGTTCTGAAAGGTCGTAACTGATGACCGCCACCGCACCGAAGCACGCGACGGGGCAGAAGACCGACCTCGTCGAGATGGCCTGGGACCCGATCACCCGCATCGTCGGCAGTCTCGGGATCTACACCAAGATCGATTTCGCGGCGAAACGCGTGGCGGAGTGCCATTCGACGTCGTCGATCTTCCGTGGCTACTCCATCTTCATGAAGGGCAAGGATCCGCGCGACGCGCACTTCATCACGAGTCGCATCTGCGGGATCTGCGGCGACAACCACGCGACCTGTTCGGTCTACAACCAGAACATGGCCTACGGAGTGCGTCCGCCGCACCTCGGGGAATGGATCATCAACCTCGGCGAGGCCGCCGAGTACATGTTCGACCACAACCTGTACCAGGAGAACCTGGTCGGGGTGGACTTCTGCGAGAAGATGATCTCGGAGACGAACCCCGGGGTGCTCGAGCTGGCCAACCGCACCGAGGCGCGGGGCGCCGCCGAGCACGGCTACCGCACCGTCGGCGACATCATGCGGGCCCTCAACCCGTTCACCGGCGAGTTCTACCGCGAGGCGCTGCAGGTCTCGCGCTACACGCGCGAGATGTTCTGCCTGATGGAGGGGCGCCACGTCCACCCGTCGACGCTCTACCCGGGCGGCGTCGGGACGACGGCGACCATCCAGCTCTTCACCGACTACCTGTCCCGGCTGATGCGGTACGTGGAGTTCATGAAGCGGGTCGTGCCGATGCACGACGACCTCTTCGACTTCATGTACGAGGCCCTGCCCGGATACGAGGAGGTCGGCCGCCGGCGGGTGCTCCTGGGCTGCTGGGGCTCGCTGAACGACCCGGACCACTGCGACTTCGACTACCGCACGATGACCAACTGGGGACGGAAGATGTTCGTCACCCCGGGCATCGTCGTCGACGGGAAACTGGTCACCACCGACCTCGTCGAGATCAACCTCGGCATCCGGGTCCTCCTGGGGAGCTCCTTCTACCGGGGCTGGGAGGACCAGGAGATGTTCGTCAAGCGCGATCCGCTGGGCAATCCGGTCTCCCAGGACCACCCCTGGAACCAGCACACGATCCCCGCGCCGCAGAAGCGCGACTTCGACGACAAGTACTCGTGGACCATGTCGCCGCGCTGGTTCGACGGCAAGGAGCACCTGCCGCTGGACACCGGCGGCGGCCCGATCGCGCGGCTGTGGGCAACGGCGCTCGCGGGCTTCGTCGACATCGGCAGCGTCAAGTCGACCGGGCACAGCGTGGAGATCAACCTCCCCCGCACCGCCCTCAAGCCCGCGCGCAGCTTCACGTGGACCCCGCCGACGGACAAGACCGGCGCGCCGCTGTCCAACGCCATCGAGCGCGACCGCGCCCGCACCTACTTCCAGGCCTACGCCGCGGCCGCCGCGCTGCACTTCATCGAGAAGGCGATGGCCGAGGTGCGCGGCGGCAACACGAAGACCTGGGAGAGCTTCGTGGTGCCCGACGAGTCCGTGAGCTGCGGGTTCACCGAGGCGGTCCGCGGCGTGCTCTCGCACCACATGGTGGTGCGGGACGGGAAGATCGCGAACTACCACCCGTACCCGCCGACGCCGTGGAACGGGAGCGTCCGCGACAAGTTCGGCACGCCCGGCCCCTACGAGGACGCGGTGCAGAACACCCCGATCTTCGAGGAGAACAGTCCGGACAACTTCAAGGGCATCGACATCATGCGGGCGGTCCGCAGTTTCGACCCGTGCCTGCCGTGCGGCGTGCACATGTATCTGGGCAACGGGAAACAGCTGCACCGGGAGACCTCGCCGACGCAGCTGAACCTCCCGTGACGGCGGACCACTCCGAGGCCCCCGACCCGGCACAGCTCGCCCAGGCCATCGAGGAGATCCTCGGCGAGCTGGCCGCAGCGGGCGAGCGGGCCGGACGGTCGGGCGAGGAGCTCGTCCGGGTCCTCATGCAGTTCTACGGCGCCGGGCTGGAACAGCTGGTCTCGGTGGTGCGCGTCGCGGGGGGCGACGACCTGGTGCACCGGCTCAGCGGCGACCCGCTGGTGTCGGCGCTGCTCGCCCTGCACGACCTGCACCCGGTCGATCTGCCGACCCGGGTCGGGCACGGGCTGAACACCGCGCGGCGACGGCTGGGCAGCCACGGTGCGGGCATCGCGCTCGACCACCTCGAGCTCGACACCGGCACGGTCTACGTGAGCCTCGGCGGCGGGGGCTGCGGCACCGGCGACACCGTGCGCGACGTCGTCCGCAAGGCGCTCGGCGAGCTGACTCCGGAGATCGTGGCGATCGAGTTCCTGACGGAGCCGGCGGGCCCGGCGCTCATCCAGATCGGGATGCGGCCGCCCGAGCTCGCGGCGGGGTCGTGAGCGCGCCCGCCGGGGGCGTCACCGGCCTGCGGCGGTTCCTCGCGGCCCGGCCGGCGGAACCGGTCGTCGAGCGGTGCGACCTGTGCGCGGCGGAGATCCCCGAGGAGCACTCGCACCTGGTGCGGCCCGGGGAGCGCTCGCTGCGCTGCGCGTGCCGGCCGTGCGCCCTGCTCTTCAGCGAGGAGCGCGCGGGGGCCGACGGCTCGTTCGTCGCGGGCTACCGGACGGTGCCCGACCGACACCGCCGGGACCCGGACTTCACCCTCACCGACGCCGCGTGGGACACCCTGCAGATCCCCGTCTCGACCGCGTTCTTCCTCGTCGACTCGACGCGCGACGGGGTGCTCGCCTGCTATCCGAGCCCCGCGGGTGCCACCGAGAGCGAACTGGACCTCGAGCACTTCGACGAAGGGGTGGGCCTCTCCCGGCTGGCGGCGATGCTCCAGCCGGACGTCGAGGCCCTGCTCGTGCGGCGCTCCCGCGACGGGAACGCTGAATGCTTCCTCGTCCCGATCGACGCCTGCTACCGGCTCGTGGGCCTCGTGCGCACCACGTGGAAGGGGTTCGACGGCGGCGCGGCGGCGTGGGCCGCGATCGACGGGTTCTTCGACGACGTCCGCGGCCGTGCTCGAGACCTGGGGCCCAGGGATCCGGAGCCGATCTCATGACGCTGCCCTTCCCCCGCTCCGCGCCCGGTCCGGCGCTGCACTTCGCCGTCGAGTCCGCCGACCACGACCCGCACGCCATGGGCCCGACGCTGCGGCTGCGCATCCGGGTCGGCGACGCCACCGGGACGACGGTGCACACGATCGCGCTGCGCGCGCAGGTCCGGATCGAGCCGCGGAAGCGCCGCTACAGCGAGGCCGAGCAGCACCGGCTCGTGGAGCTCTTCGGCGAGCCCGGCAACTGGGCGCGCTCGTGCAACCCGATGCAGCTCGCGACGGTGTCGACGCTGGTCGGGACGTTCACCGGCGAGACGACCGTCGACATCGAGGTGCCGCTGACCTACGACGTCGAGATCGCCTCCACCCGCTACTTCCGGGGCCTCGACGACGGCGAGGTGCCGCTGCTCGTGCTGTTCAGCGGCACCGTGTTCTACCGCTCGGCCCAGGGGGTGCAGGTCGGGCTCGTGCCGTGGCACGAGGAGGCGACGTTCCGGCTCCCGATCGCGCTGTGGCGGGACATGATGGCCGCCCACTACGCGGGGACGGCCTGGCTCGCGCTGCCCGAGTACACGATGTCCCGGCTCACCGCGTGGCGCGCGGCGCAGGCGCTGCCGAGCTGGGAGCAGACGATCGACGAGCTGCTCTCCCGGGCGGGGGACGCGCCGTGACGGCCGCGACCGGGCTCGACGACGTCGCCGGCGTGGCCGACGCGGTGCTGTTCGAGGGCTACCTGCTCTACCCCTACAGGGCCTCGGCGCAGAAGAACGCGCTGCGCTGGCAGTTCGGGGTGCTCGTCCCGGCGGGCGCAGGCGGCGGCGAGCCGTCGCGCAGCCGCACCGAGTGCCTCGTCGAGCCCCGGCCCGGCGCGCGGCTCGCGCTGCGGCTGCGGTTCCTGCACCGGCAGCGGCGGACCGTCCTCGACGCCGGCGGCGAACCCCGTGTGCAGCTCGAGGTCGACGGCGCGCCGCATTTCGGCTGGGACGAGGGCGTGCCCCGGCAGGTCGACGCCGACATCTCGGTCGACGAGCTGCGCGAGGGCCCGGTCACCGTGGCCGTCGAGCTCCCCGCGGGCCGGGTGCGCGAGCCGATCCGCGACTCCGGCGGGGCGTACCACGGCTGCTACGCACGGGACACCGACGCGCTGACCGGCCGGATCGTCGTCGGCCTGGAACCGGTGCCCGGTCCGTACGGCGCGATGCGCCTGCGTCTCGACGTCGTCAACGACGGGGAACGTCCGGACGACGGGCGCGATCGCGACCTGGACCGTGCGTTCATCGCCGCGCACACCGTGCTGGCCCTCGACGGTGGTGCGTTCGTCTCGGCCACCGACCCGCCCGAGTGGGCCGCGCCCGCCGTCGCGGCCTGCGTCAACGAGCACAGCTGGCCGGTGCTGGCCGGTCCGGAGGGATGCACGTCGCTGCTGCTCGCGACGCCGATCATCCTCGCCGACCACCCGCAGCTGGCCCCCGAGAGCCCGACCGACCTCTTCGACGGCACCGAGAACGACGAGATCCTCACCCTGCGCACGGCCGCGCTGACCGACGCCGAGAAGCGCGAGGCGCGGGCCACCGACCCGCGGGCGGCCCACATCGTCGACGCGATCGACGCGATGGGCCCGGCCATGTTCGAGCGACTGCACGGGGCGATCCGCCCGGACGG
>NZ_DASXJS010000277.1:0-16210 GCF_036497245.1 Actinomycetospora sp.
CCCGTGCCGAGGGCGGCGCACGCCGTCGCGAGCAGTCCGAGGGCGAGGAGTCCGGCGAGCGCCAGCGGGGACGAACCCAGGCGGCCGATCACGGGCACGACGACGTCGGGCTCGCCGGCCGCGATCACCGCGCCGATCAGGGCCAGTGCCCCGAGGACGAGACCGAGCAACCCGGGCATTCGGCCCGTGCCGGGGCCGTCCGGCACGGTGGCCCGCCCGCGTCGGGCCGGGCCGGCGACCAGGTCGGTGACGGCGTCGTCCTCGTCGGCTGTCGCCTCCAGTGCGGCCGGACGGAACGGGCGCGGGGCGGCCGCGGACGTGGCGGCCGGGCGGGGCACGGGGGCGGCGGTCGTCGTGGCCGGCACCGGGGCCGGGGCAGGGCGGGGCGTCGAGGCGGGGCGCGACGCGGCGACCTGTGCCGCCTCGACCCGCTCCAACGACCCGGGAGCGGTCCGTCGGGCGGCGATCTGCGCCCGTCGTGCGGTGACGCCGTGCCGGGGCGGGGTGCTCGGGGCTGCCGGGTCCGCGGAGGGCCGCGGAGCGCCCTCGACCTCCGAGGCAGGCCCCCACGCCGTCACCTCACCGGTGTCGGGCGTGCGGTGCCTGCCCCTCGTCGGTACCGCGCCGCCCGGGGGCTCCGTCCGGGCCGGTCCGCCGTCTCGCGCCACCTGCATGGCGACCCGACCGGGCTGCTGACGGGGCGTCGGGGTGGGGCGGGGCATGCGCGGGCTCCCGGGGCACGGCGGTGGGGACGTCCGGGAGATCGTCGGCCAGGGCGGCCGCGTTACCCCGCCGTGACGCGCATCCGGTGCCAGGCACGGGCGAGGGACGTGGCGATCGGTGTCATCACGCGCCGGTCGTTCCGATCTCGACGCCGTGCACGTACATCACGGCGAGCTTGGTCACCGGCTCTCCCGGGTCAGCTCGGCGTACGGCGTGCGCAGGCCGTCACGCACCAGTGTGACCAGTGATCGTCGCGACCGTACGAAGAGCGCGATCGCGAGCACCACGTAGATCGCGGAGATGACGAGGAGCTCGAGGTCCTGGGCGGGCCCGCTCAGCATGGCGGCGAGCACGAACTGCAGCGCGAACAGGCCGACGAGGGACAGGGCGCCCTTCACCGTGATCGACAGGGTCACCAGCAGGGCTACCGCGAACAGCGACTGGGTGGCGGTCAACAGCAGCTCCTCGCGCTGCTCGATGTCGATCGGGAGCCCGTGCAGCGAGCCCGCGGCGAGGGCGAACACGATGGGCAGCGTCCCCACGAGCAGTGACCACTGGTTGACCTTCGACGAGACCAGCGTCGCGAGCGCGTCGGTGGTCTTGAGCCGCCACGCGTAGAGCCCGGCCACGAGCAGCTCCGGGGCCTCGGAGGCGAACGGTGCGACCCACTGGACGAGGAAGAACTGGCTGATGCCGAGCTCAGTGCCGGTCTCGACGAGGGAGTCGGCGAAGTGCTCGGCACAGAGCAGGATGACCGCGGCCGCGAGGACGAAGAGGCCGATGTACCAGGCCCGGCGCGGGGTGGCCTCCTTCTCCCCGACCCAGGCCGACGGCCCGATGAGCTCCGGCTCCTCGGCGGGAGCGCGGGCCACCCGGATGCTGTAGGCGACGAAGATCCCGACCAGGACGACCGTGTCGACGAGCGTGATGCTCACGCGCAGCGGCAGCGTGAGCGAGTACAGGGTCGCCAGCAGCAGGAACACCAGCGGCACCGAGTCGGTGCGCGAGAGCGTGACCCGCGTGGAGTGGCCCGGGCGGTGGGTCGTGCCGCCGTCGCCGTGGGCGTCCCGGCCGCGGGAGGAGTCGCGGCGCAGCCGGATCGCGGCGAGCAGCACCACGAGCGCCCAGCCGATGCCGACCAGGATCCGGTTCGCGCCGGTCATGTTGGCCAGCGCCAGACCGCACGGGGACTGCTCGGTCGAGCCCGGTGGGAGGCACGTGGGTCCATGGAGGGCGTACGCGTTGCCGCCCTGGATCGTGAACACGAAGTCCACCGCGTACTCGGGCAGCACCGCGACCAGCGCCAGCAGGGCGATGGCGAGGCCCGCCGAGATGTCGACCTGCGCGGCCTCCGCGGCCCAGGAGAGCAGGAACGCCGCGCCGACGATCGCCAGCCCGTAGAGCAGCGCGTCGACCGGCGGCGACACCGAGAGCCCGACGACGCTCATGACGACGCCCGGCAGCGCGACCGCCACCGCCCCGGCGACCAGCAACGGTGAGCGGGAGCGGGAGCGGGGCGGGCCGTGCGCGGTGGTCCCCGCGGAGTCGGGCATAGCGGTGTCCCTACCCGGCCCGGGCCGACGGCACCCCTGCGCCACGCCGCCCCACCCCCGTTGTCATGTCACCCATGGGTGTCAGGCACCGTGGCGGCCCGTCATCGATCCGACCCGTAGTCCCGAGGTGTGAACCGCGCGTCGTGCTCCCCACCGTGCAGCCCTCCGCTCTCCCGCTCCCCCACGTCGCTGCGCCGTTCGGCGCAGTGGCCCCCGAATGCGCCGCCGACGCCGGCTCCTGGTGCTCCCGGGTGTGGTCGTGGACCGGCATGTCGTGGCTCGCCCGCGGCGCCGACGCCACGGTCTCCGTGCTGTTCTCGGTGATCGGGATCGTCCTGGTCGCCCTGATCGTGCGCTTCGTCGTCAACCGCGTCATCGCCCAGATCTCCGCGGGCGCGGGTGTCCCGGGACTGATGAGCCTGTTGCGTCGCGGCCGCGGCGTCACCGACGCCGAGAGCATCGAGGCCTTCGGCTCGGCGCGACGCGCGCAGCGGGCCAGGACCGTCGGCTCCGTGCTGCGGTCCGCGGCCACGATCCTGATCTTCGGGACCGCGTTCATGATGGTGCTGTCCCGCTTCGGGGTGAACCTCGCGCCGGTACTCGCCTCGGCCGGCGTGCTCGGTCTCGCCGTCGGCTTCGGCGCCCAGAACCTGGTCAAGGACTTCATCTCCGGCATCTTCATGCTGCTCGAGGACCAGTACGGGGTCGGTGACCACGTCGACCTCGGGGACGCCGTCGGCACCATCGAGCATGTCGGCCTGCGCACCACGTCGGTCCGCGACGTGTCCGGCGTCGTCTGGTACGTCCGCAACGGGACGATCGAGCGGGTCGGGAACGCTTCGCAGGACCACGCGGTCGCCGTCGTCGACGTCCCGCTCGAGCTGGACACCGACGTCGAGGAGGCCGGCCGCGTCGCCGAGAAGGCGGCCCGCGAGGCCGTCGGCGAGGGGCTCGCCCGTGACGTCATCGACCCGCCGCGGGTGCTCGGCGTGCAGGCCGTCACCGAGTCCGCGCTGACCCTGCGCCTGACCACGAAGACCCGCCCGAACCGTCAGTGGGCGGTCAAGCGGGCGATCACCGAGCGGGTCGTCTCCGACCTGCGCACCGCGTCCGCGCCGACCGGGACGGCGACCGCCGCCTGATCCCAGGAGCGTGATCCGGGCGCCCGGTTCCCGACGGCCGCGGTTTCGGTCGGCGTGTCCCGTGCGTCACGTTCGCCTGCCCCGCGTGGGGACCGCGGCGCGCCGGGCGGCATCATCCTGGAGATGGCGCGCAGCCCGGACCTCCGGTGGACGCGCCGGGCGGTCGTCGTGCTCGGCGTCGTCGTCCTGCTGTGCGTGGGCGGCCCGGTCCTCTGGCCGATGCTGAATCCGGCCGTCGAGGTGGAGCGCGTGGCGCCCGCGCCGCCGGGCACCGCGTCGCCCGCGCCCGCCGCCCCCGGACCAGGACCCGTCACCCCCGCGCCGGTCCAGGCCGCCGTCGAGGCCGCCGACGCCACCGTGACCCGGTCCGGCGCCGACGTCGGGATCGCTCTCCTCGACCGGAGCACCGGCGCGCTGGCCACCAACGACGAGGCGGCCGAGGCGATGAACTCGGCCTCGCTCTCGAAGCTGCTCACGGCGGTGGACGTGCTCGCGGGGGGTTCGTCGGCGGTGACCGACGACGACCGCGCGCTGCTGCGTGACGCGCTCGGCCCCAGCGACGACCCGGCGATGAACGCGCTGTGGTCCCGCCACGGCGGATCGGCCGGGATCGAGCGGGTCGTCGCGCGGCTCGGCCTCACCGACACCGAGCTGCCCGGCGATCCCTCGCAGTGGGGTGAGGTGAAGCTCTCGGCCCGGGACATGACCACGGTGCTGCGGTTCGTCCTCGAGGGGCTCGCCCCGTCCGACCGCGACCTGGTCCGCTCGGCGATGGCCGGCGCGCCCGCCCGGGCGGCCGACGGCTTCGACCAGGCGTTCGGGCTGTTCGACGCGGCCCGGCGCGGGCCGGCGGCGGCGAAGCAGGGCTGGCTGTGCTGCCTGGAGTCGAGCATCGACCTGCACAGCGCCGGATTCCTCGACGGCGACGGGCGCTACGTGCTCGCGATCCTCTCGAACCAGCCCTTCGGCTACGGCCCGGCCCGCACGGTGCTCGACGACGCCACGGACGCGATCCGCGACCGGCTCGGCGTGTAGGGCCCGCCCGTCCGACGGGAGGCGCTGGCTAGGGTCGGCGCCCGTGGAGAGCCTGCGCCGCGTGGACGACTGGCCCGTCGAGCACGCGGCGGCCGCCGTCGTGACCTCGGCCGGGACGACGACCCACGGCGAGGCCGACCGACGGTTCCCCCTCGCGTCCGTGACGAAGCTGCTGGTCGCGGTGGCCGCGCTGCTCGCCGTCGAGGAGGAGGCGATCACCCTCGACGAGCCCGCCGGGCCCGAGGGCTCCACGGTCCGCCACCTGCTCGCCCACACGTCCGGGCTCGCCTTCTCGGAGCAGCGCGTCGTCGCCGAGCCCGGGACGCGGCGGCTGTACTCCTCGGCGGGGTTCGAGGTGCTCGCCGACCACCTGGCCGCCCGGACGGGCATCGGGTTCGCCGACTACCTGCACGAGGCGGTGTGCGAGCCGCTCGGGATGACGTCGACGTCGCTGGACGGCTCACCCGGGCACGGCGCCACGTCGACCGTCGCCGATCTCGCCGCGTTCGCTGCCGAACTGCGCGCCCCGACCCTGCTCGCGCCCGAGACGATGACCGAGGCGACGAGGGTCCAGTTCCCCGGGCTCAACGGCGTCCTGCCGGGGCTCGGGCACCAGAAGCCCAACGACTGGGGGCTCGGCGTCGAGCTGCGCGACCACAAGGCGCCGCACTGGACCGGGGCGTCGAGCTCACCGACCACGTTCGGGCACTTCGGCCAGTCCGGGACGTTCCTGTGGGTGGACCCCGCCGTGGACGCGGCCTGTGTGGTGCTGACCGACCGCGACTTCGGCGAGTGGGCGAAGGAGGCCTGGCCGCCGTTCACGGACGGGGTTCTCGCGGAGCTGGGCGCCCGCCCCTGACAGCAATGGCCCCCTATCGGCGTGCTCCCCTTCCTCTGACGAGCGGAGGGCGCCACCCACGCGTGTCGGAGCCTCCCGCTCAGCGCGGCACCACGAGCACCAGCGACGTGGCGTCCGCCCGCTCCACGCGCAGTCCGGCGTCCGCCAGCACCGCGAGCACGCCCGCGGTGTCCTTCGGCCGGCGCCGCGTGGACGCGAGCAGCCGCGCCGCGTGCCCCTTGAACGACTTGTTCGCGTGGCTGACCGTCGTCCGGGACCCGTCGGGCGCCTCCGACACCACGTCCAGCGTCGTCGCGCCCGCCGCCGGGGCCAGCGCGGCGTAGCCGCCGGAGCGCAGGTCGACCACGTGGTCGTCGAGCCCGGCGAGGACCGGACCGAGCACCGGGCGCCACACCGTGCGCAGCCCGCCCCGCCCCGGCAGCGTCGAGCCGGACGAGAGCCGGTAGGCCGGGATCGGATCGGTGCCCATGACCAGGCCGAACAGGGCCGAGCACACCGCGATCCGGCGCCGCGCGGCCGTCGTCAGGGACCGGGCGTCGAGGGCGTCGTAGAGCACACCGGTGTAGCGGCGCAACGCCGGCGCGGTCGGTGAGGTCCACAGCGACGCGTTCCGCCCGATCTCGTCGTCCTGGCGCTCGCTGACTCCGAGCGCCGCGCGGGAACCGGGGACGTCCTCCGCGAGCGCCACCACCTCGTCCACCAGCTCGTGGCGCACCGGGTTCAACGCCGGGAACGACAGCGCGTCCAGGTCCAGCGCGGGGCCGCGCCCGCCCGTCGCCTTGGTCTCGGACGGCGGCAGCACGACGAGCACGGCGGAGAACTCCTCCTCGACGGGGTGGTGCGACAGGCATGATCTCCCCACCGGCGGGTCGGGACGGGAGCGGGGCGATGTCGGCAGCGGAGCCTGGGGATCTCGAGCGGCGCTACGCCGCCGAGCTCGCCTGGGCGGCCGCCCACACGACGATCACCGGCCCGCCCACCGCCCGCGAGCGGCCCTGGTCGACCGTCCTGTGCCTGCCCACCCCCACCGGACCGGTCTGGCTCAAGGCCACTGCACCCGCCGCCCGCGCCGAGGTCGGGCTCTACGGCGTGCTCGCCGCCCGCGCGCCGCGGGCGGTGCTCGTCCCGCTCGCCCGCGACGAGGACCGCGGGTGGCTGCTGCTCCCCGACGGCGGCCCGACGCTGCGGGACGGCCCGCCCGGGCAGGTGGCCGCGGCCGTCGCCGCCGCGATGCCGGTCTACGCCGCCCTGCAGCGCGCCGTGGCGCCCGCGCGCGCCGAGGTCCTCGCGGCCGGGGTACCGGACGCCTCGCCCGCGGCGCTGCCTGCGCGCCTCGAGGAGGCCCTCGCGGTCACCGGCCTCGACGACGACGTCCCCCGGCGCCGCGGCCTCGTCGCGCGCTGGGCCGGGGAGCTGGCCGACGGACCGGGCGCGGATCTCGTCACCGTCGACCACCAGGACCTCCACCCCGGCAACGTCCTGTCGGCGACCCCGGAGCACGGGCCGCGCTTCTACGACTGGGGCGACGCCGTCCTCGCTCATCCGTTCGCGTGCCTGCTCGTGGCCCTCGGCGGGCTCGCCCGGACCCTGGGCGTCGCGCCGGACGACCCTGCGGTGACGACCGCGCGCGACGCCTACCTCGACGGGTTCTCCGACCTGGCGGGTCACGACGACCTCGTACGCGCGGCCGTCCTCGCCTGCCGCGCCGCCGTCGTCGCCCGCGCCCTCACCTGGCACCGCGCCGTCGGCGCCGTCCCGGAGCACCCGTTCGCCGGGGCGCCCCGGAGCACCCTCGCGACACTCGGGAACCCGTCCCCGTTCGACGCGGTGTGACCCGCGTTCCGTCCCCACGGGCGTGACCCGGGCCCGCCGGGGCGGGTCCGTACCCTCCTCCGGGTGGCGCAGACGGAGAGGACGCGGCGGTGGCGGCCGTCCCGCGCCGGGATCCTGAACGTGTACCAGTACCAGGACGAGGTGCTGGACTTCGCCGGCGGACGCCTGCTGCTGCGAGGGGTCAACGGCTCGGGCAAGTCGACGGCGATGAACATGCTGCTGCCGTTCCTGCTCGAGGCGGACGTCCGCAAGATCGACGCCGCGGGTGAGCAGCGGGGCGTGCTGCGCAGCTGGATGCTCTCCGACAACGACGACACCCAGCGCACCGGTTACCTGTGGATCGAGTTCACGCGGGACGACGACGGCGGAGCGCCCGAGTACCGCACCGTCGGCTGCGGCATCCGGGCCAACCGGAGTACCGACCGTGTCACGACGTGGTGGTTCTCCACCGAGCGCCGCGCGAGGACCGGGGCGAGCGCAGCGACGGGGCATGGCGCCGACTTCCGGCTCACCGAGGCCGACGTGCCGTTCTCCGCCGACGTGCTGCGCACCGAACTGGGGACGCACGGCCAGGTGTTCGGGTCCACGGCGGAGTACCGCGCCGAGGTGGCCCGGCGCTTCTTCGGCGGGACCGACCCGTCCGCGTACTTCCGGCTGCTGCACCAGGTCCGCAACCCGCGCGTCGGCGACCGCATCGACACCGACCTGCCGCGCACCCTGCGCGAGGCGCTGCCACCGGTCCCCGACGACGCCGTCTCGGACGCCGCCCAGCCCCTCGAGGACCTCGAGGACCACCGCCGCAACGTCACCGACCTCGCGACGACGGCCGAGGCGCTCGGCGGGGTCGTGGAGGTCTACGCCGACTACGCCCGCCGGGTGCTCATGACCGCGGTCGAGGGCGCGGGCTCCGCGGTGGACGCCGCCCGCACGGCCACGAAACGCCTCGAGCGGGACCAGTCCGCCGCGGGCCGCGCGGTGACGGCCCGGGACGGCGCGGCCCGCACCGTCGGCGACCTGAGCGACGAGCACGCCCGCGCGACCTCGGAGCGCCAGGGCCTGGTGAGCCTCCCGGAGTACTCCGCCCACGCCGACCTGGTGCGCCGCCGCGACGAGCTGAGCCGCGCGGACGACGCCGCCGCGACCCTCGACGGCGTCCGGGAGCGGGCCCGCGCGCGCACGACGACGTCCGCGGACGCCGCCGGCGGCGCCCGGGGGCAGCTCGAGTCCGACCTCGCCGGGGTGGCGCAGCACCTGGGGGAGGTGGCGACGGCGGCCCGGACCGCATCCGCGCCCGTCCGGCTGCCCGACCCGCCCGCGCTGGTCACCGAGCCACGGCACGACGAGGCCGGGGGCACCGCCGTCGACGTGCCCGCCGATCTCGACCACACCGGGGCCGACCCCGCCGAGGATCTCCCCGGCGAGCTCGTCGGGATCGCCGACGGTCTCCGCGCCCACCGCGGCACCGTGCGTGACCTGCGGGAACGTGCCGTGGCCGCCGACCGGGAGACCGCGGCGGCCGACCGGGCCGACACCGAGGCGACCGAGGCCCGCGAGCGCGCCGACGGTGCCGCCGAGGAGGCCGACACCGCCCGCCGGGCGGCCCGGGTCGCCGCGGACGAGCACGCCACATCGGTCGGCGCGTGGCACGAGCGCCTCGCGGCGCACCTGGCCGTCGTGCCCGCGGCCGAGCCGGGCGGGGCCCCCGGCTGGCTCCCGGCGCCGGCACCCGAGCCACCCGACGGACCAACCGAGCACGCCGATAGGGACGCGGGAGACGACCTCCGCCGTCGTGCGGAGGCCCTCGTCGCCGCGGCCCGCCGTGTCTGCGACGACGCCTCCGGTGCCCTCGCCGCCGCGCGCAGCCGGGCGTCGGTGCGCGTCGACGAGGTCGGTGCCGAGCTCGGCGAACTGCGGGCCGAGTACGCGCGGGTCGAGGCGGCCGACGAACTGCCGCTGCCCCGCGAGGCGTGGCGGACCGACGCCGACACCGCCGACGGGGTCCTGCTCGCCTCCGTCGTCGACTTCGAGGACAGCCTCGACGACGGGTCCCGCGCCGGGCTCGAGGCCGCTCTGGAGGCGTCCGGTCTGCTGGCCGCGCGGGTCAGCGCGGACGGCGCGCTGCGCGGCGAGGGCGGGGAGCTGCTGGTGACGGAGCAACCGAGCACGCCGATCGGCGGTCCTGACGCGTCCGCCGAGCACGCAGAACGGGGGCTCGGTCGCCTCCTCGTCCCGATCGACACCGGCGCGGTGCCCACCGACGTCGTCGCCCGGGTCCTCGCCGGGATCGGGGACGGGCGGACGTCGGGCACCGCCGGTCTGTGGGTGTCCGCCGACGGGTCGTTCGGCGCCGGAGGACTGCGCGGCCGGCACACCAAGCCCGCCGCCGAGCACGTCGGAGCCGGGGCCCGCGCCCAGGCCCGCGAGCGTCGGCTGGCGGAACTTGCCGCGCGGACCGACGAGGCGCAGACGCGCCTCGCGGCGGCCCGCGGGGTGTCCGAGGCCCTGGACGAGCACGCCGACGGGCTGCGGGCCCTCGTCCGGGACCTGCCGTCGACCCGGGCCGTGGACGACGCCGTCGTCGGGGCGACCGGCGCGGTCCGCTACGCCGAGGAGGCTGCCGGGCGCGCGTCCGAGCGGGCCGCCACGGCCGCCGAGACCCGTCGTCGCGCCGACGACGCTGTGGCCCGGCTGCAGCAGGAGGCGTCCGACGCCGGCCTGCCGACCGACCCGGCCCGCCTCGAGGAGCTCCTCGAGGCGATCTCGGACGGGGAGCGGGCGCTGGCCTCGGTCGAGTCGGCGGCCGAGCGGGTCCGGCGCAGCGGCCGGGCCTGGCGCGAGGCGATCGCCGCGTGGGAGCGGGAGGTCGCCGATCTCACCTCCGCCGTCGCCGACCACCGGGCCGCCGCCGGGCACGCCGCCTCGGTGCGCACCGAGCTGGACACCGCCCAGGCGGCCCTCGGCGAGGAGCCGGCGAAGGTCGCGGCGCGGGTCTCCGAGCTCGACTCCCATCTGCGCGAGGTGGCCGGCAGGCTCGAGACGGCCCGCGAGGAGCAGACGAACGCCACCGTGGCCGTCCGCGAGGCCGAGCTGCGGGTGGAGTCGGCGCGGGAGACCGTGACCGAGCGGGAGAAGGCGGCGACGGCCGGCCGGGCGCGGCTGGTGGAGGCCGCCGAGGTCCCCGGGCTGCTCGCCGCCGCGGAGCGCAGTCCCGATCCGTCCGCGGCCGGACGACCCACCCCCGACGGAACGAACGACTCGTTCGTGCATATAGAAGCCACGAACGAGTCGTTGGTTCAGGAGGAGGCGGGCCCGGAACCGATCCCGGCCACCCCGGACACCGTCGAGGGGGCGCAGGAGCTGGTGACGGCGCTGCGCGAGCGCATCCCGGCCCCGCGCGTGCAGGTCACCGAGGACGCCCTGGAGAAGGCGTTGCGCGCGACCCGCGACCAGCTCGCCTCCGGCTGGGACATCGAGTCCCGCCGCGGCGCCGACGGCACTCCGCTCGCGGTCCACGTCACCGGCCCGACCCGCGCGGTGCTGGCGCAGATGGTGCACCGGGTCGCGATCCAGCGGCGCCGCGCGACGAGCCTGCTCTCCGCCCAGCAGGACCAGGCGCTGCGGAACCTGCTCCACGGCCGGATCGCCCGGGAGGTGGCGGACGCGCTGTTCGCCGCCCGCGAGCTGGTCGAGCGGATCAACCGGATCCTCACGGGGGTCACGTCCAGCCAGGGCATCGGCGTGCGGCTGGAGTGGAAGCCCCGCGGCGACCTCGACCCGGACACCGCCACCGCGCTCGAGCTGCTCGGCAAGCATCCCGACCTCCGCACCCCCGAGGAGGACGACCAGGTCCGGGAGGCGGTCAAGGGCCTCGTCGAGCTGGCCCGCACGCAGGACCCCGAGGCGTCGTACCGCACCGTGATCGGCGAGGTCCTCGACTACCGGACCTGGCACGAGATGCGGATCTACCTGCGGCGACCGAACCGCAACGACGAGCTGCTGACGCGCCGGACCACCCTGTCCGAGGGTGAGAAGAAGCTGGTCACCGTCCTGCCGATGGCCAGCGCCGCCGCCGCGAGCGCGGCCGCGCACGACCCGCACGGTGTCGGTGCCCCGCGGCTGGTGCTGCTCGACGACGCGTTCGCGAAGGTCTCCGAGGACAACCACGCGAAGCTCTTCGGCCTGCTCGTGGACCTCGACGTGGACTTCGTCGTGACCTCCGAGCGGCTGTGGGGCACGCACTCGAACGTGCCCGCGCTCGCGATCACCGAGGTCCTGCGCGACCCGGAGCTGCGGGCCATCGCGCTGGTGCACTACCGCTGGAACGGGCACGAGCTGGCGGTCGCCGCGTCGTGACGTCAGCAGGCATCCGCACGACGGTCTTCTCCTACGTCACCGAGTCGCCGGACTACCGCGCGATCCTCGCCGTGTTCGCGGGCACGTTCTTCGCCGAGCTGACCCCCACCGAGGTCACCGCGCGCCTGGCGGACGCCGGGCTGGAGCTCGAGGAGAGCACGGTCACCGGCCGGCTCGAGCAGCTGCGCGAGTGGGGCAACCTCGAGGTGTCCGCGTCGGTCGGGCAGGTCGGCACCGTCGAGGACTACTACCGGCGCCGGAACCGCTACCTGATCACGCGTGTGGGCCAGGAGGTGCACGACCTCGTCGAGGGCGTGCTCGCCCAGGTCGACGACGTGCGCGACGTCTCCCTCGGCCGGCTCGAGCAGCTGCGTGTCGGGCTGGAGGCCCTCACCCGCCTCGACGCCGCGAGCGCCCCGCCGGACCGGCTCGCGGAGGCCGTCCGGGCGGTGTTCGACCCCCACGTGGCGTTCTCGGCCGAGATCACCCAGTTCTTCGCGGCGATCAACCAGTGGCAGTCCCGGTTCGACCTCGACGAGGACGAGTTCGCGTTCTTCTCCGAGGTCCTCGTCGGGTACGTCGGCGAGCGACTGGAGACGCTGCGGCGGGCCGCGCGGCCGATCTCGGCGCTGCTCGCCGAGGTGGAGCCGGTGGTCGGCACGATCGTCGAGCGCGCCGCCGACGGCCTCGCCGCGCGGGTCGCCGCCGCGGGCCTGTCGAGCGTGCGGGTGCGCCGCGAGCCGGGTGCCGCGGCCGCGGACTGGGAGAACCTGGCGTCGTGGTTCATCTCGACACCGGGACGGCCGAGCCGGGTGCAGACCCTGGAACGCGACGCCGTGGACGCCGTGCGGACCCTGACCCAGAACCTGACCCGCCTGTCGCGCACCGGCACCGCGGGCTCCTCGCGCCGGGTCGATTTCCTGCGCCTCGCGGTGTTCTTCTCCCGCGCCGACGCGCCGCGGGCGCACGAGCTGGGCTCGGCGGCCTTCGGCATGTTCGGGGCGCGGCACCTCGGCGGAGCGGGCGGGGACGACACCGACCCGGTCGCCGCGGCGACGTCGTGGTGGGACGCCCCGGTCGCGTCGATCCCGATCTCGCTGCGCGAGCGAGGGGACACCACGAGCCGCGGCCGCACCTCCCGCGTGCAGGACCGGACCCAGGAGCGCCGCCACCTGCTGGCCCGGCGCGCAGAGGTGGAGAGGCGCGCCGCCGCGGCACGGGCGGAGCTGCTCGAGGCCGGGGCGAGCGGGTTCACCGACCGCCTCTCCGAACCGGCGCTGCGCGAGCTGCAGCGGGTCCTCACCCGCGCCGTCGCGGACCTCGGTCCGGCCTCGGGTGCCGGCGAGGTGTCGCTCGACGGGGTGCGGTGCGCGGTGGAACGTCGCCCGGGCACGACGACGACGGTGCCCACCCACGCGGGCGCGCTGCGGATCGAGGGGCTCGCGATGACGGTGGAGCCGGCCCCGTGAGCCGCCCCCACCGGAACGAACGACTCGTTCGTGCATATAGAGGCCACGAACGAGTCGTTCGTTCCAGCGGGACGGGGCCGGGATGACCGCCCCGAGGTCCGACCCGCAGCGCGACGGCGAGCTGGTCACCGCCACCCGCGCGCTGCTCGCCCGCCCGTGGCGCACCGTGGAGTCCGACCCGGAACTGGTCGCGCTGATCCGCCGCCACACCGACGCCCTCGACGCGTGGTTCACGCAGGAGCTGAACTACCGGCTCGTCGTCACCGCGGACACCGCGCGTCTGGTGAAGACCGGCCACGTCCCGCCCGACCGGCCGCTGCGCACCGTCTCGGCGACCCCGCGCGCGTTCACCTCGGCCGAGTACACCGCGCTCGCGCTCGTGCTCGCCGCCACGACGTCCGGCGCCGACCGCACCAGCCTGCGCGACCTCGTCAACGCCGTGCACTCGGCGGCGGCCGAGGCGGGCATCGTCATGGACACCGACGCGGCGTCACGGCGGGCCCTCGTGACGGCGCTGCGCTGGCTGATCGCCCAGGGGATGCTGCGCGAGCTGGACCGCGGGGTCGCGACCTACGAGCACGACGCCGACGCGGACGCCCTGCTCGAGGTCCGACAGGACCGGATGGCGCTGCTCCCGACGGGCGCGGTCGTCGGCGCGGAGACCCCGGGTGAGCTCGTGGAGCGGGCCCGCGAGCGCGGGTCGGCGGCCACGGCGGCCCGGCGCCGGCTGGTGGAGGATCCGGTGGTGCTCCCGGGTGACCTCGACCCGGCGCGCTTCGCCGAGCTGCGCCGTCGCGCGGGGGACGAGGCGAAGCGCATCGAGGCCAGGACCGGGCTCGTCCTCGAGGCCCGCGCGGAGGGGTTCGCGGCGCTCGACGTCGACGGCGGGTGTTCCGACGTCGCGTTCCCGGCGGGCGGGACGGTGTCGCACGCGGCGTTGCTGCTGGTCAGCGAGCTGGTGTATCAGTTCCGGCCCGAGGACGATCCGGACCCGATCCCGTGGGTGTCCGTGCGCGAGGTGCTCGACGACCTGGTGGCCGAGCACGGCCGGTACTGGTCGAAGGGGGCGCTCGCCGACCGCGACCGGTTCGCCGCGGACGTGCTCGCGCTGCTGGTCTCGGTGCGGCTCGTGGTGGTCGCCGACGACGGCGCGGTCCGGGTCCTCCCGCCGGCCGCCCGGTACGCGCCCGAGGTGACGGTCGCGGACGGCGAGGCGGAGGAGGAGCAGCCGACCCTGCTCTGAGCCGGGCAGCAACGGCGCCACCCACTCATGACTGTCAGGGCTTCGTCCTACGGTGCGCACTCGTGGACGTGATGTCGGAGATCGGCGCGGCGGTCGAGGTCGGGCACGCCGGTGACCCCGACGAGGCCCGCCGTCGGCTCGCGCAGCTGTGGGACGACGCGGCGGTCCGGGCCGACCCCTTCCACCGCTGCACCCTGGCCCACTACGCAGCCGACCTCGAACCGGAGACCGTCGACGAGCTGCGCTGGGACCTCCGCGCCCTCGCCGCGGCCGACGAGGTCACCGACGAGCGGGCCCGCGCCCACCACGAATCGCTCTCGATCGCCGGTTTCTACCCGTCGCTGCACCTCAACCTCGGCGACGACTACCAGCGGCTCGGGGACGACGCGAGCGCCCGGCACCACCTCGAGCGGGCCCGCGCGGCGATCGACCGTCTTCCCGACGACGGGTACGGGCGCATGATCCGTGCCGGGATCGAGAGCCTCGCCCAGCGCTGCGGGGAGCGCTGATGCCGACACCGCGCGCTCAGACTGAGGTCGGCTCGCCGCACAGCTCCCGCGCCAGCAGCGTCGACGCCGCCGCCCCGACGGGCACGGCCAGGATCCCGACGAGCGGCAGCAGGCACAGCAGGTAGGTCGGCACCCCGACCGACCAGCTCAGCAGGCGGCGCGAGCGCACCAGCCGGCGCCGCTCCCGGAACCTGATCCCCCGACGTTCCAGCGCGGGCGCCGTCAGCTCGAGCACCAGCAGCCGTCCGCCGATCAGCGCCGCGACCACCGGCACGACGGTCTGGCCCAGCACCGGTACGAACCCGAGGACGAACAGCGGCACCGCGGCGATGATCGAGAGCGCCACGAGCACCAGCCCGTCACGTGCGCCCCGGGCCAGCGAGGTGACCATCGACCGGGAGGGTCCGGGCGGCACCGCACCGACGCCGTCGTCGACCAGCTCCGAGAGTCGCTCGTAGAACGGCCCGCCGATCGCGAGCGTGACCCCGACGAAGGCCAGCACCGCCACGAACGCGACCGCGGCCACCACCGCCACCTCCGCGACCACGTGCGTGGCCGACCGTGCGCCCGGGGACCAGCCGTCCGCGAACGGCGTGAGCAGCTCCGCGAGGTCCGGCAGGAACCGCCCGAGCACGGCGAGCACGGCGACGTAGAGCAGCACCGTCACCAGGGCGGGCAGCGCGCCGAGCCGCAGCAGGCGGGGTGAGCGCAGCACGGTGGACGCCCCGCGGGCGTACAGCCGCAGACCGAGCACGAGGTCCGACACGTCCGGATCCTCCCGCAGGTGCAGGCCACCTATCCTCGGGACCCATGCGGATCGCCTCGCTCCTGCCCGCGGCGACCGAGATCGTCGGCGCGCTCGGTCGGGCCGACGACCTCGTCGCGGTGACCTTCGAGTGCGACCACCCGCCGGGGATCCGTGACCGTGCTCCGGTCGTGGTCCGCTCCGCGCTCGAGGACGGCATGACCCCGGCCGAGATCGACACCTGCGTCCGGGAGCGCGCCGCGGCCGGGCTGCCGATGTACGACCTCGACCGGGAGGCGCTGCTCGCGGCAGCGCCCGACGTCGTCGTCACCCAGGATCTGTGCCGGGTCTGCGCGCTGCCCGGGCACACCGTGACCGAGGCGCTGACCCAGCTCGGGCTCGACGAGGTCCGGGTCCACTCGTTCGACCCGCACACCCTCGACGGCGTGCTCGACGGCATCGCCGCGCTGGCCGGGGCGGTGGGGACCGACGCCGGCCCGCTGCTCGCGACGCTGCGCGCCCGCCTCGACGCGGTGGCGGGCGCGCTCGCGGGCCGGGAGCGTCCCCGGGTCCTCGTCCTGGAGTGGACCGACCCGCCGTTCCTTCCCGGGCACTGGGTGCCCGAGCTCGTCCGCCGGGCCGGCGGGGAGCCGATCTCGGGTGCCGACGGCGGGCGCAGCGTCGCCGTCACGTGGGAGGACCTCGTCGACGGGGAGCGCCCCGACGCGGTGGTCGTCACCCCCTGC
>NZ_DASXJS010000278.1:0-5588 GCF_036497245.1 Actinomycetospora sp.
CGGCGACCCGCCCGAGCGCCGCCACCGCGTCCAGACGCGCCTGGGCGAACCGGGCCTGCGCCTCGCCCGCGGCCTGCCCGGGGCGTCCCGCGCCGAGGAAGCGCCGCGTCATGCCCAACTGCCAGTCGGCGGTGTGGACGAAGCGCATGCTCACCTCCCCGAGGACCGTGCCGACCGTAGGCCGTCGCCACCGGCGGGCCGACGGCGACACCCCGACGGCGACACCCCCGACCGCGAGGCTCCGCGATGCCGTCGTGATCAGGAGATCACGACCCTCCGACAGTCTCGCCGATCACCGGTGGGCCCGAGGATCAGGGCGTCGCTGCGGGGCCCGCTGGCGCCGGGCCGGTCCGTCGGGCAGGTTCCGACGGGTGAGCACCCCACTTGTCCGTGTCGAGACCGGCAGCGACCCCGAGCTTGCCGTGGTCACCGTCAACCACCCGCCGCTGAACCTCTACGACCGCGACCTGCACACCTCGCTGATCGAGGCCGTCACGACGCTCGAACGACAGCGCCCGCGCGGTGCGCTGGTGCGCGCGGAGGGCAAGGTCGTCAGCGGTGGCGTCGATGTCCGGGACGCGTTCCTGCCGCTGGCCCAGAACTCCGACGTCGAGGCGGGCACCCGGTACTTCGCGGAGCTGGTGGAGCTCGGCGAGCGGGTGCACCGGCTGCCGTTCCCGACGGTGTTCGCCGCACACGGCCTGACCCTGACCTGGGCCTTCGAGCTGGCGCTGGCCTGCGACCTCATCGTCGCGGGCGAGTCCGCGAGCTTCGGGCTGATCGAGGCCACGGTCGGCCTCACCCCGGCCATGGGCGGCACGCAGCGCCTCGCGGAGCGGGTCGGGCAGGGCCGCGCGAAGTGGTTCGTCATGACGGCCGGGCGGTTCGGCGCCGCCGAGATGGAGCGCTGGGGTGCGGTGGACCGGATGGTCCCCGACGACGAGGTGGAGGCCACCGCCCGCGAGCTCGCCCGGTCGCTCGCGGCCGGGCCGACGCGCGCGCACGCCGCCACCAAGGAGATCCTCCGTGAGCTCGCCGCGGGTGGGCTGGACCGGGCGAACGCGCGCACCGCCGAGATCGCCGGGGCCCTGTTCGGGAGCGACGACCTCCGCGCCGCCATGGACTCGTTCGTCGAGCGCGGGCACGGGAAGGCCACCTTCACCGGCCGTTGAGCCCCGGCGCGCGATTGTTGCGCCGAGCCGGGGGGTTCCTGATCAACCCCACCCCGCGCCGTGCCACGTCGAGGGGCACTCCACCCAGGTCGAGGAGCCGCCCGCCCTGCCTCACGTGCTCCTGATCTTCGGCGGAGCGAGCTATCCCCGTTCCGCCCGGTAACACGAACACGTGGTGTGTGTTACTCAAGGTTTCTGTTACCAGGAGTCGGGGATACCTTCGTGTCGTCTGCACGCGACACCTGGGGAGATGACACCCGTGAGCACCCCGACGACGACCGCGCCCGAGGATCGGCAGGCCCGGTCGGCACACTCCGCGAACGGCGGCGGGACCGACGTCTCGACCCGACTGCTGCGCTCCGCGGCGAAGAAGTCCTACGACCCGGCCGTCGACATCGACTGGGACGCCCCGCTCGACCCGCAGAAGAGCTGGACCCCCGAGCACCGCGTCTCGCTCTACGGCACGCCGCTGTGGGACGCCCTCGACGCCGACCAGCGCCACGAGCTGGCCAAGCACGAGGCCTGCAGCATCGCCGGCGCGGGCGTGTGGTTCGAGACCCTGCTCATGCAGCGGCTGCTCAAGGACTTCTACGACGCCGACCCGGCGACCGACCGCGCGCAGTGGGCGCTCACCGAGGTGGCCGACGAGTGCCGGCACTCGCAGATGTTCACGCGCATGACCCAGGTGGCGGGGGTGCCGACGTACGGCCCGGTGCCGTGGGTGCGCCGGCTCTCGAAGCTCTACAGCGTCGTGACCTGGGGCCCGTCGGCCTACGCGACCATCCTCGTCGCCGAGGAGGTCCTCGACCGCCTCCAGCGCGAGCAGGCCGAGGACCCCGACGTGCAGCCGCTCATGCGCCAGGTCAACAAGATCCACGTCATGGAGGAGGCGCGGCACGTCTCGTTCGCCCGCGCCGAGGTCACCGACGGGATGGCCCGGCTCTCGCGCCCCGCCCGGGCCTACCACCGGCTCGCCACGGCGCTGGTCAGCTTCCTCATCGTCCGGAGCCTGATCCACCCCGAGGTCTACTCGGCGGTCGGCATCGAGCCCGGGCGCGGTCGTCGCGAGGCCCTGGCGAATCCGCACTACCGGGAGATGATCCGGTGGGCGGGGGAGAAGATCCTGGGCTTCCTCGACGAGGCGGGCATGGTCAAGGGGCCCGGGACGGCGGTCTGGCGCCGCGCGTTCCTGCTGCCCCGCCGCTCGCGCGCCTGACGCCTACGTCAGCGGGAGCTCGGCGATCGGCTCCAACCTGCCGTCCCGCCCGGAGCGCTCCCAGCGCACCCGGGCGGTCCGGCCGGTGATCTCCAGCGTCGCAACGGCGTTGCCGAACCACGGGCCGCCGATCGGATCCCACGTCACCGGCTCCTCGGGCACGCCCCACCAGCGCCCGAGGCGGCGCACCACTCCCACGACGGGGCGCATCCACCCGACGGCGAACACGTACTCCATGAACCACGGGACGCCGTTGCGGACCGGCGAGCAGGTGAGCTGGTAGACCCGCGAGCGCGTCGGCGTCGCGAACCCGGCCCGCGCGGCGTAGCAGTGGTGGACGTCCCCGGAGAGCACACAGATCGTCTCGGGCGCCGACGACGACGACCCCACCCGCTCGACGAGCCGGGCGAGCCGGTCGAACGACGCGCGGAAGGCCGGCCAGTGCTCGAGGTCCACGGTCTGGCGCAGCCGTTCCGCGAGCCGGCTGCCCGCCGCGGCCGAGCGCTCGTTCATCGCCTGCACCTGGGTCGCCGCGGGCGGCATCAGCCACGGGATCGACGTGCCCAGCAGCAGGTGGTCGATCTGCTCGGGGGCCTCGGCGGCCTGCTCCTCGATCCAGGTGAACGTGGCGTCGTTGACCATGAGGCGCTCGTCGTCGTTGAGCACCCGGCCGCACCGTGAGTCGATCATGATCAGCCGCGTCCGGCCGAGGTCCCAGCGGTAGCTCCAGCTGACGCCCTCCGGGTCCCCGACGGCGGCGTCGGCCCGGGCCGCGTACTGCTCGAGCAGGGGCCAGACGTCACCGTCCGCGGCCGTCACGGCCTGGTAGAGGGCGTCGTCGGCGAGCGTGGCGGGGTCGAGGTTCCCCATGTGCTGGTACACCCAGTACGACGCCAGTCCCGCCCGGATCCGCGCGGGCCACCAGTCCTGCTGCGCCATCTGCTCGCGCCAGGCCTGCGAGGTGTTCCAGTCGTCGCGGATGTCGTGATCGTCGAAGATCATCGACGTCGGCACCGTCGAGAGGAGCCAGCGGACCTCCGGGTCCGACCAGGTCTCGGCGTAGAGGTGCGCGTACTCGGGATAGTCGGCGATCTCGAGTCCCGCACCGGTCTCGACGCCGCGCCGCGCGCGGATCCACTCCTGGGTGCGGGGCGTGGTCTCGTCCGCGTAGATCTGGTCGCCGAGCAGGCACACCGCGTCGGGCAGTTCCGCGGCGGCCGCCTCGTCGGAGCCCGCGGTGCGCATGACGGCGATCAGCCGCGCCGCGTAGGCGTCCAGGGCGTCGACGCCGAGTCCGCGCTCCAGCTCGGGGTCTCCGGTCGGGGGGTAGCGGCAGGAGCCGAACACGATCCGCTGGCGTCCCGGGTCGTCGACGACGGCGGACGTGGCGTGGGTGCGGATGCGGCTCGCCGGCATCCCCGACCGCTCGAGCGGCCACACCCGGCGTCCGTCGACGTGCACCTCGTAGGTCCGGCAGGTGCCGGGTTCGAGATCCCGCACGACGACCAGCGCGTAGTGCTGGTCCTGCACCCGGAAGGTCGGGGCCCGGTGGCCGAGGACCTCGACCTCGCCGGGGCCCGTGGTCTCGACCCAGACCGTCGCGGTCGTGGTCCCCACGTGGCGCAGGATCGGGCCCAGCACGAGGCCGGAGGTCTGTACGCCGGTCGCCGTCACGCCCGCATCTCTACCGCACGGGTGCCCGGATCTCGCTACGGGCGGTCGGTGAGCCGCCCGAGTCGTCGTTGGATCTCGTCGAGCCGGGCCTGCAGGAGGGTGACCTCCGCGGTCAGGAGCGGGATCTCGGCGTCGGGGCTCATGTCAGCACCGGGACTTTCCTGACGCTGGACGTCCGGAAACCGACTTTCATCGTCGGCGCCGGCCAGCGGCGCGAGCGGAGCCATCGCGGCGTGCCCGTTGCCCTCGTCGACGGACATCGGCACGCCGGAGAGCGCGCCGAAGGTCTCCAGGGAGAGCACCGCGCGGCGTCCGGCGCACTCGCGGCACACCGGCTCGAGCCGCCGCCAGCCGACGATGCCGCCGCCGACGTCGTCGAGCGCCGCCGGGGTGCGACCGCACCGGCAGCGCCCGATCCGCACCGAGCGCACGGTCTGGCGCTGGTATCGCAGCCCGAGCTCGTAGGAGACGTAGCGCCCGGACGCCAGGACCTCGAGCAGCACGCTGCGGTCGTACTGCTCGTCGCAGGCCAGCGCGCGGGCCTGGTCGGCGTCGTGGAAGCAGTAGAACCCGCAGTCGCACCACGTCGACGGGCAGCGGTGCCGGGTGGACTGCACGCACACGGCTTCCGCGACGGCCCCGTAGACCTGGCTGCGGCCGAGCGCGACGCCGTTGAAGCCGACGGCGGTCCCGTCGGCCGAGAGCATCGGGTACGCGATCTTCCACCCGGGCAGGGCGGGCCGGTCGGCCAGGACCTCCGGCTCGGGCCGGTCGGCCCGTCGGCCGAAGAGAGCGCGTCCCGCGAACGCGCTCAGCTCAGTTCCCGGTGACGGCCGGGTCCGGGATGCGCTCCGCGGTCACCGGTGCCTCGGCGACCGGCGCGAGCGCGTCGTCGTCCCCGACGGCGGGTGGGGCGGGAGTCGGGGAGGGCGGGTCCTCGGCGATCCCGGCGGTGAGTCGGCGGCCCAGTCGCATGTCTGCCTCCCGTGGAGTGCGTGGCGGTGACGCGGATCTGATGGTCGGTCCCGGTCACGCCCGTGTCCAGAGGCAAGGACGGGTCGTCACGAGATCGTCGCGGAGCGGGCCGGTCCTCCGCGGCGGCGCGAGCGGGGTCTCCGACGAGCACGAGGGCCCGGTCCGGACACCAGGGGAGCGGTCCGGACCGGGCCCTCATCGAGCCCTGGGGTCGACGGTCCTCCGATCCGCCGGCCCCCGCGGAGTCCTACTCCGCGGCCTCGAGGCCGAGGTCGTCGATCGCCGCGCCGACCTCGTGCTCGGTGTCCGAGACGCTGTGGTCGAGGTACTTCGCGACCGGGGTGACCTCGGCGGCGTTGGCGGCCGGGGCCGAGATCCCGACGGCGAGCGCCGGGCCGGCGAGCGCCGCGAACGCGAACCGGAGGGTGCGGGCGGAGGGCTTCTGCATGTGGGGGGTCCTTCCCGATCAGGACGGTCGGTCCCGGAGCGGGGCTGCTCCGGACGACACCGTTCGGGTGTCGATCGGCCCAACGACCGGTCACGAAGCGGGA
>NZ_DASXJS010000279.1:0-73372 GCF_036497245.1 Actinomycetospora sp.
GCTCAGCGGGGCTGCACCTCGCCCATCTCGCCCCAGCCGTCACCATCGACGCCCTGGACGCTGATGATCCGCGGCGTGGTGTCGACGTAGTCCGGCGCTTCCGCGACGAACTTCTTGAAGTGGTCCGAGGTCACGTGCGCCTCGGCCGAGCCGTCCTGGAACGCCTCGACGAGCGTGTAGGTGTTCTCCTCGTCGAGCGAGCGGTTCCACTCGAAGAAGATGTTGCCCGGCTCGGACCGCGTGCCCGCCGTGAACTCCTTCGTGAGCTCGGGGAAGCGGTCGGCGTACTCCGGCTTGACGGTCCACTTGACCGCAATGAAGATCATGACCGCAATCCTGGCACGGGAGTGGCGCCGAGCACACCGTCTCCGGCGGCCGACGCCGAGCGGACCTGGCGGACCGGACCGGACGTCGCGGACACTGACGCCATGAGCCGGGTGGACGAGATCGTCGCCTCGGCGTCGCGCGCCCCCGCCCCGGCACTGCGGGGCCTCGTCTCGTACCACGGCTACGACCTGCGCGGAGACGCTCCCGGACGCCACCGCGGGCTGCCCTCGCCGTACCTGACGGCCGTCGTCACCTTCGGCCCGCAGTTGGAGCTGGAACGTCCCGACGGCGTCCGCGACCGGTTCGCGGCCTGCGTCGGGGGCCTGCACGACGTGCCCGAGCGGATCGTCCACGACGGCCGCCAGTCCGGCATCTATCTCAGCGTGCACCCGCTCGCCGCGCGGGCGCTGTTCGGCCTCCCGGCCGCCGCTCTCGCCGCGATCACCGTCGCGGCGGACGACGTCCTCGGCCGCGCGGGGCGCGAGCTCGCCCACCGCGTCGCCGACGCCGAGGACGACGGGTGGGACGCCCGCTTCGCCGCCCTCGACGACGTCCTGCTGCGTCAGCTGGGCCGGCACGACGCGACCCCGGCGGTCACCGACGAGGTGCGCCACGCGTGGCGGGCCCTGACGGCGCCGGACCCGGGCGGGGTCGGCGACCTCGCCCGGGAGCTCGGCTGGAGCGGCGATCACCTGGGCCGCCGGTTCCGCGCCGAGTTCGGGGTGAGCCCGAAGGTGGCCGCGCGCATGGCCCGCTTCGACCGGGCCCGTCGGGACGTGGCCCGGCGCGCCGAGGCCGGAGTGCTCGCGCTGGCCGACGTCGCCGTCACCCACGGGTACGCCGACCAGGCCCACCTCGCCCGCGAGTTCCGGTCGCTCGCCGGCTGCACGGCGACACAATGGGTCGACGAGGAGGTCCGCGCCGGTCTGGCGACGGGGTCGGACACCCTCGATCCCTGGATCGGATTCGTCCAAGACCACGGGAGCGGCCGCGCGCCATCCTCGGCGGCATGAGCGAGACGACGACGACCGCCACCACGTCCACCACGACGCCCCCGGCCCAGGTGTGGCCCACCCTGCGCGCCCGCGACGCCCGGGCCCTGATCGACTTCTATGCCTCGGCGTTCGGGTTCACCGAGACCGTGGCCTACACCGACGACGCCGGGACGATCGTCCACGCCGAGCTGGCCTGGCCCCTCGGCGGCGGCCTCATGATGGGCCAGGAGCGCGAGACCACCGACGGCCACTGGAGCATCCGGGTCGGGTCGTTCGGGGGCTACGTCGTGACCCGCGACGCCGCGCACACCGACGAGATCTTCGCCCGGGCCGCGGCAGCGGGCGCGACGGTGATCGCCGAGCCCTACGACACCGACTACGGCTCGCACGACTGCACGCTGCTCGACCCGGAGGGCAACCACTGGCAGTTCGGGACCTACCCGGGCGCGCCGCGCTGACCACACGCGATGCGGCCGGGGGCGCTCGCGCGTACGGTCCGGCCTAGCACGTGGTTGCGCCTAGGGTTCCGCCTGCTGCCTGCCTCCCAGCCCACAACCAGGGTGGTCAGGGTCTGGACCGAGCGGCGCCACGGCCGCTCCGGCACCGCGCAGGAGCCGGTCGACACCTGACGGGATAAAAACCCCGAGGGCTCCGGTTCGACGCGCCCGTCCGCAGGACGGGCCCGACGCCGAGGAGCCTCTCCGGTGGCCGATGTTCTCGTTGCCCTCTCCCCCGCGGCCTCCGGGCTCTCGCCCGGGGTCGTCGCCATCACGCTGGTCGCGGCGGTGCTGCACGCCGTCTGGAACGCCGTCGCGCACGGCATCCCCGACCGCCTCGTCGGCTTCGCGCTGATCGGGGTCGCGTACACCGTGATCGGCGGGGTCACCGCCTGCGTCGTGGGGCTTCCGCCGGCGTCGGCGTGGCCGTTCGTGCTGGGCTCGGCCCTGCTCCACGTCGTCTACACGCTGCTGCTGTGGGCGAGCTACCAGCTCGGGGAGTTCAGTCAGGTCTATCCGGTGGCGCGGGGGACCGCGCCGTGGGTGGTGGCGGTGATCGAGGTCGTGCTGGGCCACGACCTGCCGGTGATCGAGCTGGTCGGGGTCGTGGTGATCTCGCTGGGGCTCGTCAGCCTCGCCCTCGACGGCGGACGGCCGTCCCGCTCGGCGCTGCCGGCACTGGCGGCCGCGGTCGCCACGGGGTTCTTCATCGCCGGGTACACGGTCGTCGACGCCGCGGCGGTCAGCACGACCCCGGTGCTCGTCTACGCGACCTGGATGTTCCTGATCCAGGGACCGGTCATGCCGCTCATCGCGGTCGTCCGACGGGGACGGCGCCTGCGGACCCAGACGGTCCCGGTACTGCTCGCCGGGCTCGCAGGCGGCGTGGTGTCGATCGCGGCCTACGGGCTGGTGCTGATCGCCCAGACCAGCGGAGCGACCGCCGCGGTCGCCGCGCTGCGCGAGACCAGCATCGTCATCGGCGCCGTCATCGGGACCGTGTTCCTCGGGGAGCGGTTCGGGAGGGGTCGCGTGATCGCGGCCGTCGTCGTCGCGGCGGGCATCGTCCTGGTCAACCTGTGACCGCGCCCGGGCGCCGATCGCGCCCACCCCTCCCGGGGGACGGGCGGGCGCGACCGTGCCGTCCGTCGCAGCGCGCCGAGGAGCAACGCCGCGACGGCGTCGTGGGGTGATCCGAGGTCGGCGACCCGGCGCGGGAAAGGTCGAGGGGGCCTGCCCGAGAAGGTTGAGGGGGGCCTGCGCCGAGCTGACTGTCCTCGCTCGCCGTGGGCAGCGCAAGGTGGCATCCGCGTCGCTATCGTCGCTCGAGGGTCGATCGCGGGCGGGCGGGGAGGTCGCGGAACGGTGCGTGAGTGGACGGATTTCGCGGTGGTGGTCGGCGGGGCCAGCGCCGCGCTGACCGGTCTGCTCTTCGTCGCGATCTCGATCAACATCGGCCCGATCGGCCGCTCGATCGGCCTGCGCTCCCGCGGGGCGCAGACGCTCGTCCTGTTCGCCGTCACGCTCGTGGTGTCGATCGTCCTGGCCGTTCCGGACCAGTCGCCGCTCGCCCTCGGGATCGAGCTCCTGGTCGTCGTCGTGATCGCCGGTGCCGGTCTCCTGACCCTCGATCGCCGGGCCGAGCGGGAGCAGGATTCGCCGCACCTCGCGCGCACCCTCGACCGTGTGAGCCCCAACGTCCTGACCCTCGCGCTCACGGCGGCGGCCGGCGTCCTCCTGATCACCGACCACGAGTGGGGGCTGTACCTCCTCGTCCCCTCTGCCGTGGTCGGGGTGGTCGGCGGGATCGCGAACGCGTGGCTCTTCCTGACCAAGCTCGAGGACCGAGACCCGTGAGAGGACTTCGATGATCACCGGCGCTCACACGATCATCTACAGCACCGACGCCGAGGCCGACCGGGCGCTGCTGCGCGACCTGCTCCGGGGACAGCCGACGGTCGACGCGGGCGGCGGCTGGCTGATCCTCGGGCTGCCGCCGTCGGAGGTCGCCGTGCACCCGACCGAGGGTGCGCCCCAGCACGAGCTGTACCTGATGTGCGACGACATCGAGGCCACCGTCGCCGACCTCTCCGCGCGCGGGGTGGTGCTCGAGGGCGGCGTCTCCGACCAGGGCTGGGGCCTGCTCACCACCATCCGGCTCCCCGGGGGCGGGGCGTTGGGCCTCTACGAGCCCCGGCACCCGGTCGCGGCCGGCTGACCGCACCCGGGCCGGTTCAGGCCGCCGCGGTGAGGCGCGCGGCCGGCGGGAGCGCGGCCGGGTCGGCGGTCGGCCAGGCGTCGGGGCCGTCGCCGAGAGCGGCGAGCTCGGCGACCTGCTGCACGCTCCACGGCGAGAGGCCGGTCCAGGTCCCCTCACGGACGGCCGCCACGAGGTCCGCCCAGGCCACGGGACGCACGTCGTCGACCTCGGCCGGATCGGGCGCGGGGGTGCCGCTGACGCGCGCCGTGAACACCGGGCACATCTCGCACTCGACGACGCCGTCCTGCTCGGCGCGGTAGCGGAACGCGGGCAGGACGAGGCGCGGCCGCCCGACGTCGACCCCCAGCTCCTGACGGCCGCGGCGGCGCACGGCGTCGTCGAGGGCCTCGCCGGGGCCGGGGTGGCCGCAGAAGCTGTTCGTCCACACCCCGGGGAAGGTCCGCTTGACCGCGGCACGCCGGGTCATCAGCAGCCGACCGGCGTCGTCGACGAGGTAGCACGAGAACGCCAGGTGCAGCGGGGTCCTGGCGTGATGCACCTCGGCCTTCGGGGCGGTGCCGGCCGCGGCACCGTCGGGGTCGAGGAGCACCACCAGCTCCGGACCGTCGTCGATCACCACGGGCGCCAGTATGGGCGCCGCGGCCGGGCCACGCCCGGCGCTCAGAGCAGGCAGGGCCCGGCCGAGGTGGTCAGGGTCGGGCTCCACGCGCCGGTCCAGGCTCCCGCGGCGGCGCGCACCCGCAGGGAGACCGTCGTCCTGAGCAGCGCGCGCACGGTCACCGCGTTCGACGTCGTGGAGGTCGAGCCGGAGGTGACGGGGGCGGCGAAGTCCGCCGTCGTCGCCGCCTGGAACTGGTAGGACGTCGCACCCGGCACGGCGGTCCAGCTCAGCGTCGAGGTGACCACGCCGAGCCCGGTGACGGCACCCGTCGTCGCACTCGTCGGCGGGGCGGTCGTCGTGGTCGTCGTCGTGGTGGTCGTCGGGGCCGCTGCCGTCGTCGGGGCGGCCGCCGTGGTCGGGGTCGTGGCCACGGGGGCGCTGGACGTGGTCGGCGCGGGAGTGGTCGTCGACGACGACCCGAGCGGCGCGGCCGTGGACGTCGTCGTCGCCCGGGACAGGGCCGCCGCGCGGGGCAGGGCCTCGACGGCGCCTCCCCCGGCGGTGAACTTGGCGCCCGATCCGCTGAGCAGGCCACCGCAGGCCCACGTCGTCGCCGACGCGGTGGTCGTACCCAGGCTGCCCGCGCGGGCGGTCACGCTCCCGGGCCCGCTGCTCGACCACGCCGCCAGCGCCACTCCGCCCCCCGCCAACAGGGCCACCACCGTGACCAGGGCGAGCAGGGGCAGCCGGCGACTCACGGCGTGCTCGCGACGCCGACGGTGACGGGCACGGTGAAGGTCGCCCCCTGGCAGCCGCTCTCCGAGGCGGTGGACATCGCGACGGCGCCCGCGAGGGTGAGCGTCGTGGACCCCTTCGCCGCCAGCGTGACCCCGGGCTGCGCGGCGATGAAGGACACGCCCGTCGTCGTGCAGGTCCCGACGCCCCCGCTCGCCGTCGCGGTGCCGTTCGGGGCGATCGTCAGGATCTTCACCTTGTAGGGGTTCGGGTTGGTGACGGTGACGACGGCGGTGCCGGTGGCACCGGGCGTCAGCAGCCCGGAGGTGACCGCGCTGCCGGCGACGGCGCCCGTCGTCGGCGGGAGGGCGCTCCCCGCGGCCACACCCGGCTTGCCGGAGCCGGAGCTCAGCCACGCGGCGACCGCGATGCCCGCCGCACCGAGGGCCGCCGCGAGCGCGGCCAGCGCGATGAGCACCGTGGCGCGCGACGTCCGCCCGAAGCGCCCCGGGCGGACGGTTCCGGGCGCGCGCCGGGCGCGGCGCCGCAGCGGCCACCACCGGGGGCGGTCCGCGCTCGCGACCTGCCCGGGCGTCTCGACGACGGCGGGCACGTCCGACGCGCGCCGTGGCGGGCCGGGCCGGGCGGGCCTGCCGCGGGAGAGCGTGGGCGCGGGGATGCCGACCGGTGGTGTCGGACGCGGATCCCGGTTGCGCGGCACCGCGGGGTCCACCGTGGGCGCGGGGACGGCGACCGGTTCGGTGTCCGCGTCCGGGTCGACACCGGCGGCGCCCGCGGTCGGCGGGACGGGGACGCGGCCGGTGGAGTGCCGCGGGCGCCGGCCCGGCAGCGGGATCGGTCCCGTCCGCTCGATCGGTCCGCGCCCCTCCCGCGCCAGCAGCGACTCGACCTTCACCCGGCCGCGGAGGCGAGCTGCGCGGTCAGCGGCATCGTGAACGTCTGGCCCTGGCAGGAGTTGTCGGGGTCGGTCAGCATGGTCGCCGAGAGCGGGTAGGAGTTCGAGGCGTTCGGCGCGATCGTCCCGGTCGGGTTGGGGACGGCGGGGCTGGTCACCGTGCCCGCCGGGCAGCTGCCCGCCGTGGCCAGCGACGAGCTCGCGCTGATGCTCACGACCTTCACCGGGTACGGGTTCGGGTTGTTGATCGTCACCGTGTAGGTGCTGGTCGAGCCCGGGAAGAGCTGCGCGCCGGAGGAGTTCGAGCTGATCGTCGAGCTCACCGCGACGCTGGAGGTGGTGGTGCCCGTGCCGGAGCCGCTCGAGAGGTAGGCGGCGAACGCGATGCCCGCGCCCGCGAGGACCAGCAGGACCCCGCCGAGGACGGCGAGCCGCTTCCGATTACGCGTCATGGTCTTCCTCGATCTTCCGCATCGTCGAGGAACGTGTCGTCACGTCCCCCGACGACGGGACCGGGAAGCTTGTCCATCCTGACGCTGCGTCACCAGATGGTGTGGCCACATCACATCGACGGGTTGAACCCGGGTCAGGCGAGGTAATCGCCCATTCGCTGGAAGTAGTCGCCCGCGACGTGCTCGACGTCGTGCTCGTCCCTGACCCGCGCCAGGACCAGGCCGTGCTGGTTCCCGCGCCACGCCTCGGGGCCGGCCACCACGATCACGCCGGAGCCCTCGCGCGCGAAGACCCGGCCGTGCGTGCCGCCGCAGCGGTTCGCCGAGACGCTCGCCTCGAGGACGCGCAGCCTGCGTCCCTCGTGCAGGCACCAGGCGTTCGGGTACGGCCCGGTCTGCGCGCGGACGAGGTTGACCAGGTCCTTCGCGGCGCGGTCCCAGTGGATCCGGTTGTCCGGGTCGGCGCGCTTGTGGAAGAAGCTCGCGTGCTCGGGGTCCTGGCGCAGCCAGTCGAACGGACCGGACTCGACGCGGTCCAGCGCGTCGATCGTCAGCGGCCCGAACAGCGTGACGGTCCGGTGGAAGAGATCCTCGGTGGTGTCGGTCGGCGTCACCGGGACGGTGCGCTGGGTGATGATGTCACCGCGGTCCAGGTCGGCGTCCATCCAGTGCGCGGTGATCCCGACCTGCGACTCACCGTTGATGAGCGCCCAGTTCAGCGGCGAGAAGCCGGCGTACTTCGGCAGCAGCGCGTCGTGGGTGTTCACGGTGCCGCGGGTGGGCGCTCCGAACACCTTCGGCGAGATCCAGGTCCGCCAGTTGCACGCGACGCCGATCTCCGCGCCGCTGTCGGTGATGGCGGCGACGAGGTCGTCGTCGACGGCCTTCTCGCGGTAGAGCACCGGGATGTCGTGCGAGCGCGCGAGGTCGCCCATCGACTCCTCGAAGATGACCGGCGCGGGTTCACCCTCCTCCGGGTGGCTCACGCAGAGCACCACCTCGTGGCGACTGTCCAGCAGGTCGGCGAGCAACCTCGCGCCCCACTTCTGGTAGCCGAACAACACCACGCGCACGGTCGTCTCCTCGCCTCCGTTGGTCAGGTGAGGCTCACCTTAGATGGCACGCTCCGTATGTCGGCAATGACGCATTGCTCACGGCGAACGTCAGGAACGGCACATTCCCGGCAGCCGGGTACGGTCTCGTCCCGATGGACGTCGAAGTCACCCGCCTGCCCGGGATCGGCACCAAACAGGAGTTCACGACGGCGGCGGGGCGCCGGCTGGGGGTGCTCACCCACCGTGACGGGCACCGCGAGCTGATGCTGTCGTCCGCGGACGATCCGGACGCCACCGGGATCACCGTGGGGTTGACCGAACCGGAGTGCAATGCACTCGGGACGCTGCTCGGCGCGCCCAACCTCATCGCCAAGCTGCGCGATCAGCAGCGCGAGGTGGAGGGCGTGAGCACCGCGCAGTTCCCGATCGCGGCGGGCTCGCCCTACGTCGGCCGGTCGCTCGGCGACACCGAGATGCGCACCCGGACGGCGACCTCGATCGTCGCCGTGGTCCGCGACTCCGTCGTCTCGCCGTCGCCGCGGCCCGACTTCGTCTTCGCCTCCGGAGACCTCGTCGTCATCGTCGGCACCGGCGACGGCCTCAAGGCGGCCGCCCGGATCCTCGAGGAGGGCTGACAGCCTGCACTCCACCGCCACTGCCCTCATCGAGCTCGGGGCGCTGCTCTTCGCCCTCGGTGTCCTCGGCAGGCTCGCCGGGCGGATCGGGGTGTCGCCGGTACCGCTCTACCTGCTCGGCGGGCTGGCGTTCGGCCAGGGCGGGCTGCTGCCGCTCGACGGGATCGACGGCTTCACCGAGCTCGCGAGCGAGGTCGGCGTCGTCCTGCTGCTGCTCCTGCTCGGGCTGGAGTACTCGGCGAGCGACCTGGTGACCGGTCTGCGTCGCTCCTGGCTCGGCGGAGTCGTCGACATGGTGCTCAACGCGGCGCCCGGGGCGATCGCGGCACTGATCCTGGGGTGGGGCCCGCTCGGAGCACTCGCGATGGCCGGGGTGACGTGGGTGTCGTCGTCGGGCATCGCGGCGAAGCTGCTCGAGGAGCTCGGCAGGCTCGGTAACCGGGAGACCCCCGCGGTGCTCTCGGTGCTGGTCATGGAGGACCTCGCCATGGCCGTCTACCTGCCGGTGACGACGGCGGCGCTGGCCGGGCTCACCTTCGTCGCCGGGCTGCGCACGGTCGGGATCGCGCTGGCGCTGCTCGTCGCCGTGCTCGTCATCGCCCTGCGCTACGGCAGGTTCGTGTCGGCGATCGTCGAGTCGCCGACGTCGGAGGTGTTCCTGCTCCGCGTGTTCGGGGTGGCCCTGCTGGTCGCGGGCGTGGCCTCCGAGCTGCAGGTGTCCGCCGGCGTGGGTGCGTTCCTGCTCGGGATCGCGATCTCGGAGGACACCGCGGAGAACGCGGCCCGGGTCCTGGCCCCGTTGCGGGACCTGTTCGCAGCGGTGTTCTTCGTGGTGTTCGGGCTCAACACCGATCCCGCGCTCATCTCCGACGTGCTGCCCGCGGCGATCGCGCTCGCCGTCGTGTCGACCCTGACCAAGGTCGGGGCCGGCTGGTTCGCGGCCGCGCAGATCGGAGTCGGGACGCTCGGACGGCTGCGCGCAGGAGCGGCGCTGGTGGCCCGCGGCGAGTTCTCGATCGTCATCGCGGGGCTCGCGCTGACCTCGGGGGCGGTCGCGCCCGGGCTCGCGCCGCTGGCGACGACCTATGTGCTGATCATGGCCGTGCTCGGCCCGGTGTGCGCGCGACTCGTGGAACCGACGTACCGGAAGGTCGTGGCGCGGGCGGCCTGAGCTCGTTTGTCAGCGATGTGGCATCGCTGACGCCGGACGTCAGTAACTCCGCATCCTCGACGGCCCGGTTCTCCCGAACGGCCACCACGCCGTGCGCCCGTTCGGCAGCATCCGGGCTCGTGGCGAGCAGGCGGGAGCTCATCGAGTCCGAGGACTTCGCGCGCCGCCGGGGCGTCGCGGCCCTCGTGCGCGGTGACGCCCTGGCGATCGAGGACGTCCCGCGCCGGCCGAACGCCGGCCTGCTCGTCGGCCTCGTCGTCGTCGTGCTCGTCGCCGCCGTCTCGGCCGCCTCCGCGTTCCTCACCGGCCGCGCCCCCGACGGCTGGCGCGACGACGGCACCCTCGTCGTCGACCGCGAGACCGGCGCCCGCTACCTCGCCACGGCGGGCCTGCTGCGCCCCGCCCCGACCCTGACCGCGGCGCTGCTCGCCGGCGCACGACGCGAACCGGTGCTGGTGCCGCACGCGCGGGTCCTCGGGGTGCCGGTCGGGACCGCGCTGCCCGACGACGGCACGCCCGAGCTCCCGCCTTCACTCCCCGCCCCACCTCCACCACTGACGGCCTGTGCCTCGTCGGCGGACCGGGTCGCGGTCTTCACCGGGACACCTGCGGGCGCGGCCCGCGCCGGGACCGGGGTGCTCGCCCGGCCCGCGGGCGGCACCGAGATCGTGCTGCTCACCGGCGGGGCGGCCCACCACGTCGAGCCCACGGCGCTGCCCGCCCTCGGGTACGCGCCCGCCCAGATCCGCGACGTGCCCGAGGCCTGGATCGCGCTGCTCCCCCGCGGCGGCGACCTCGCGCCCACGCCGGCGCCGGGACCCGTCGTCGCGACGACCGCCGGGTCCCGCTACGTCCTCGACCGGGGCCGGGCGCGTCAGGTCGCCGACGACACCAGCGCGCGGCTGTTCCCCACGCCCGCCCGGACCGTGGATGCGGAGGAGATCCTCGCGCTGCCCGCCGGCCCGCCGGTCGGGCTGCGCGACGTCCCGAGCGGGCCGCCCACCGTGCCCGCGCGGGAGTCGCCCACCGTGGCGTGCGTGGTCGGCGGGGGCGAGAGCCCGCGCCTGGTGGTTCAGGACACCGCGCTGGACACGACGACACGGGCCGGCCCGGAACGCGTGCTCGGCGGCGGCGCGCGCCCGCTGCGGGTGACGTGGCACGTGCCGCCGGGCGGGGGCGCGCTGCTGGCGCCTCCCGAGTTCGACCGGGAGCGCCCGCCCTCCGGTGACCGTGACGATCCGATGGTGGTCGTCGACGGCGGGCTCGGCTTCCCGGTCGCCGACGACGAGGCCCTGCGCGCGCTGGGCTACGACCGCGCCCGGGTGCTGCCGATCGGGCGGCCGTGGTTCGCCCTGCTCGGCGCCGGGCCGCGGCTCGCCGTCACGGACTGACGCCCGGTTTCCCCAAAGCGCACCCACGGGCCCCGTCGCTTTGCCACCGTGATCGCCGGAACCGGTTCCACCCGGGGGAGGAGATCTCATGGCGGGGCAGTACGACGTCTCGACCGACACGATGGCCCAGTCGCAGTCGCGCATGGCGTCGAACGTGGCGGACATCCGTTCCGAGCTCACGCAGCTGCGCGGCAAGCTCGGTGCACTCGAGGGGCAGTGGATGGGCGACGGGAACACCGCGTTCACTGGCGCCCACGCGCGCTACGAGGCCGCGAACCAGAAGCTCAACCAGGCGCTCGACACCATCAGCTCGCTCGTCGCCCGGGCGCGCGACGGCTACCGGACCAGCGACTCCGCGGCGGGCCAGCGCCTCACCCAGTCGGGCGCGGGCATGGACGACGTCACCGTCCCCGGGTTCTAGAGGAGAGGACACCCACCATGGCAGATCGGATCAAGGTCTCTTTCGGGGCGCTCGACACCGCCGTCGCGGACCTCAACAGCGGAGTGCAGCAGATGGGCCAGCGCATGCAGCAGCTGCGCTCGGACATCGCGCCGATGCTCTCCACCTGGGACGGCGCGGCCCGCGAGTCGTACGCCGCCGCCCAGCAGCAGTGGGACTCGGGCTGGAGCGAGCTGCAGTCCGCGCTGGGTCAGCTCCAGCAGGCCACCGCGGGCTCGAACGAGGAGTACAACGCCACCGAGCGGGCGGCGATGCAGTCCTTCCAGGCGTGACGGTGCGCCGGGTGTGACGGTGCGCCGGGCGTGATGGGTGCCCGGGGCCGGCGGGTGGCTGTCACCCGTCGGCCTCGGGCACCCACGCCACCTGCACCAGCTCGGGCTCCGTGCGCCGGGTGACGTACTGCGCGCGTCCCGCGGGGAGGTGCTTCGCGCGGACCCCGTGCAGCAGGGCGCCCTCGTCGCGCGGCCCGGAGTGCAGCAGCCCCGGCCCGCCGAGCTCACGCAGCCGCCGCAGCACCGGCTGCGTCAGGCCGGACGCCGCGCCCGACGCCGACCGCGCGAGCACCACGTGCAGGCCGATGTCCCGCCCCTGGGCGAGGAGGTCGAGCAGCGGGCTCAGCGGGTCGCCGCTCGGGGTCGCGACGAGGTCGTGGTCGTCGACCACCACGAGCATGTGCGGCCCGCTCCACCAGCTCCGGGCCCGCAGTTGCGCGGGCGTGACCTCGGGCCCCGGAAGGCGCTCGGCCATCTTGTCCGCCGCGACGCGCAGCGTGCGCTCCGCGGCGGGCGCCGACCCGAGATAGGTCGACAGGTGCTCCGCGGGCACCGCGTCGAGCAGGGTCCGGCGGTAGTCGACGACGACCACCCGCAGCTCCTCCGGCGGGTACGCCGCGCACAGCGCCGTGACCAGGGCGCGCAGGGTCGCCGTGCGCCCGGACCCGGACTCGCCGAACACCAGCAGGTGCGGGTCCCGGCCGGAGAGCACGTCGAGCTCCAGCGGCGCGAGATCGTGCTCGCGCATCCCGACCGGCACGCTCCGACCGCCCCCGCCCCCGCCCCCGCCCCCGGCCGAGGCCGGTGCGGCCGGGACCAGCCAGGCGGCCGGGACGAGCGAGGGCAGCATCCGGATCGCCGGCGCGCCCGACCCGGGCCAGGCCGCCGTCGCCCGTGCGGCGGTCGTGACCGCGTCCTCCGTGCGCCCGTCCTCGTCGGTGATCACGGGCAGCGCGATCTGGGCCTTGAACCCGGCGCCCACCAGCGCCCGGCCCGGTGTCGTCGGCACGCTGCGGGCGGCGCGCCGGTCGATCAGCGAGTCCGCGGAGTCCCCCAGCCGCAGTTCGACGCGGGTCCCGAGCGCGTCGCGCAGCGCCGGCCGCAGGTCCCACCAGCGTCCGGCGCTGATCACGAGGTGCACCCCGTGCCCGAGGCCCCGCGCCGCGAGGGCGGTGAGCCGGGGCTCGAGGTCCTCGAACTCCCCGCGCAGGGCGCCCCAGTCGTCGACGACCAGCAGGACGTCGCGGCCGTACCCGCCGTCACCGGGATCTCGGCCGGCGACGGCGACCGCGCTCCCGGCGCCGTCCGACGCCCGGCCCGCCGATGCCCGGCCCGCCGACGCCCGGGCCGTGACCGCGTGCTCGGGCGCCGCCGTGGCGCGCTCCCGCTCGGCGACCAAACCCTCGAGCTGCGCCACCAGCCGTCGCACCGTCTCGGGGCGGTGCCTGCCGGCGACGCCCCCGACGTGCGGCCAGCCCGCGAGCGTCGCGAGCGCCCCGCCGCCGAGGTCGATCGCGTAGACCGTCAGCTCGTCCGGGGTGTGGGTGAGCGCCGCGGCGGTCACGAGCGCGCGCAGGGCGGTGCTCTTCCCGGTGCGCGGTGCCCCGACGAGACCGAGGTGGCCTCCGGTGCCCGAGAGGTCGACGACCAGGGGTTCCTGGGCCTGGCGGTCGGGCCGGTCGACGATGCCGAGCGGCAGCGCGAGCGTTCCCGGGCGCGGCGCGAGCAGCCCCTGGCCGGGCACGGTGACGGGCCGGGAGAGCACGGCGGTCAGCGGCAGCGCGGCAGGCAGGGACGGGAGCCACACCTGGTGCACGGGGGCGGCGGCCTCGCGGAGCCGGGCGACGACGACGTCGAGGGTCGAGCGCTGTGCCGGGTCGGAGAGCTCCGGGCCCAGCGCAGGCATGTCGTCGGCGAGCTCGCCGCGCCCGTCGAAGGCCCGGAACGGCCGCGACCGCGGACGGGCGACCCGGCCGCGGGCCGGCTCGGTGTAGGGCGCGGACACCGTCGAGACCCGCAGGCGCCGGTACACGCTGGTGTCGACCTTGAGGTAGGCCGAGCCGGGCACCGGCGGCAGCTCGAAGGCGTCGGTGTTGCCGATGACGGTGCGGCTCTCCGCGGCCGAGAACGTCCGCAGCGCGAGCCGGTAGGACAGGTGCGAGTCGAGCCCGCGCAGCCGCCCCTCCTCCAGCCGCTGGGTGGCGAGCAGCAGGTGCACCCCGAGGCTGCGTCCGACCCGCCCGATCTGCACGAACAGGTCGATGAAGTCGGGCTGCGCGGTGAGCAGCTCGGAGAACTCGTCGACGACGACGAGCAGGTGTGGCATCGCCCGCGGGCGGCCCCTCGAGCCGTCCGGCCGGGCGCCCTCGCCGGCGAGCCGCAGCTTGCGGTGCTCGCGGATGCCGGTGAGGTTCCCCGCGTCGCGCAGCAGCTGCTCGCGTCGCCTCAGCTCGCTGCGCAGCGCGTCGCCGAAGCGCTCGACGGTCTCCGGGTCGTCCTCGAGGTCGGTGATCGACCCGGCGACGTGGGGCAGCTCGGCCATCCCCGCGAACGTCGCTCCGCCCTTGTAGTCGACCAGCACGAGCGCGAGGTCGTCGGGCGGATGGGTGGCGGCGAGCCCGGTGACCAGGGTGCGCAGCAGCTCCGACTTGCCCGAGCCGGTCGCCCCGACGACGAGCCCGTGCGGCCCCATCCCCGACAGCGCGGACTCCTTGAGGTCGAGCTCGACCGGCACCCCGTCCGCGTCGACGCCGAGCGGCACCCGCAGCAGGTCCGGCTCGTCGCGCCGTACCCAGGTCCGGCCGGGGTCCAGCGCGGCCACGTCGTCCACACCGAGCAGGTCGGGCAGCCCACCGACCTCGGACAGCGCGACCCGGCCCGCCCGTCGCGACAGCCGGCGCGGCGCGAGACGGCGGGCGAGGGTCTCGGCCTCGGCCACCCCGAGGGCGTCCGGCACGAGCCGGTCGGTCGCGGCGAGGCCCGCGAGATCCTCGGGCGCGGCGCCGTCGCGCCCGCGGCGGACCTCGACGGCGGCGCGGGTGCGCTCGACGGACACGGTGACATCGACACCCGCGGGGCGCCGGGCGGGGTCGGCGACCACGTGCAGGAGCGCGACGCCGAGCCCGGGCAGGTCCTCCAGCGGGTCCGGGACGGCGAGCGCACCGTCGACCACGACGACGAGCGCCGGGCCCCGGTCCGCCCGCGACGCGGTCAGGTGATGCTCCGCGGCGCGCTGCCGGTGCCGGCGGCGATCGAGCTCGGCGGCGAGCAGCCGGAGCAGACCGGCCGCGTCCTCGGCGACCATCACCCCGGTGCCGTCCGGCCCGCCACCCGAGGGATGGCGGGCGTGCGGCAGCCACTTCACCCAGTCCCAGTCGTGCCGGGCGGCGGGATCGGGGCAGCAGACGGCGACGCGGACGTCGTCCGGGGCGTGCAGCGTGACCAGCTGCGCGAGCATCGCCCGCGCGAGCGCCCGGCCCCGCGCCGGGTCGCCGACCAGTGCGACCCCACGACGCAGCGGCAGCGCGACCGGGACGTCGGGCACCGGACCGAGACGCTCGACGAGCCGGCGCGCCGCCGCCTCGGTGCCGGGGTCCCGGGGCGAGGTGGGATCGGCGTCGGGCAGTTCCGGCGCGGCGACCCCGGGCACGCGCCCGCGGCCGGCACGCAGGCAGAGGAAGTCCGGGTCCCCGGGGCGACGCTCCCAGAGCTTCTCCGGGCGGTCCGGGATCCCGACGAGCAGCGACGGGTCGGGGTGGGTCTCCTCGGCGGTCCCGCGCTGGTCGTCGGCGGCCGCGCGCAGCGCCGTGCGGACCTCGGCGAGGTGGGCGAGATAGCGCAGCCGGGTGTCGGTGCCCTGCTCCTTCGACCGGCCGCGCGTCTGCACGAACATCATCACGCCCATCCCGAGGGCGCCGAGGACGAACACCCCGCCCGCCAGGAAGTAGACGGGGTTCCGGTTCACGAGCGCGAACCCGAGCATCCCGGCGCTGCCGAGCAGCGGGAACAGCGCGTACGTCCACGGGGTGGGCGGGCCGCCCCCGCTCGACGCGGGTGGGTCGGCCAACCGGACCGGCCCGGGAGTCGGTCGAATCGGCCCACTCCGCGGCGGACGGTGCACCAGGATGTCGTTCATGGACATCGTCCGTCACTCCTCACCGGTCCCGGCGCTGCCGCCGGGCTCCGAGGGCGCCTGGTGCACCGTGCGGGTGCGGGGCCCGGAGGGCGCGGTCGACGCGGCCCTGCCCGCCACCGCCTCCGTCGCCGAGGTCGTCGACGAGCTCGCGGGCCGCCTCCTGCCGGGGGCCCCGCTCGTGCGCGGGGCGGACGGCCGACCCTGGTACCTCCATCGCACCGGGGCGGGCCCGCTCCCGCCCGGCGTCTCGTTGGAGTCCGCCGGGGTGCGCGACGGCGACGTGCTGCACCTCGGCCCGTGGCCGATGCCGCGTCCCGCCCAGGCGGTGGACGACGGCCTCGTCGCCCTCGCCGACGGGGCCTCCCGGGTCCCGCGCTGGACCCCGCACCGTGTCGGTGTGCTGGTCACGGCGCTGCTCGTCGCGGTCTCCACGGTGGCCGCCGGGCTCTCGCTGGCCCTGCCGGGCGGGCCGCTCGTGCCGCTGGCCCTGGCGGGGATGCTCCTCGGGCTCGCGGCGCTCCAGCGGCGCACGCGTCCCGCCGTCGACCGGGTGGCGCTGCCCGCCGGCGAGCACGCCGAGCCCGCGCATGCCGGCCCGTCGTCCTCCCGGGCGGGTGACCTGCCCGCGCTCGGCGCCGGGCTCTCCTGCCTACCCGCGTGGATCGCGGCCGGCGTCGCCACCGGCATGATCGGCGGCGGCACACTTCCGCTGGTGCTGACGATGGCCGGCGCGGCCCTGGCGGTCGGGGCCGGGCTGGCGTGGCTCGTCGCGGGCGAGCGCGGGCCCTGGTGGGCGGGCGCGGGAACCCTCGGGGTGGCGGTCGCGCTGCCCTCGGCACTCGTGGCGGGCGGCGTCCTGCTGCCGCTGCGGGCGGTCGCCGTGGTGCTGACCCTGTGGCTGGCGGTCTCGCTGGCGCTGCCGTGGGTCGTCACCCGCGGCCGCACCTGGACCGACCCGCGCGAGGATGCCGCGCTGCTCGTCGCGCAGGCCGAGAACACCCGCCGCGCCCTCGACGTCGGGGCGCTCGTGGCCGCGGTCGCCGCGTCGTCCGGTCTGGTGCTGCTCGCCCTCTCGGGCGGGGCGGTGGCCGGCGGCCCGGACGGCGGCATGGTCCTCGGCTTCGTCATCGCGACCTCCCTCGCCGCTGCGCTGCGCGCGAGGCGGTCGGTGTTCGTCGTGGAGTCGGCGGCCCTGGTCGGGGCCGGGGTCGTCGGGCTGGCGGCCGCCGCGAGCGCGGCTGCGCTGTCCGGTCCGGTGGCCCGCGGTCTCGTGGCCGCGGGCCTCGTGCTGGTGGTGGGCGTGCTCGTCGGGCTCGGCGGGGCGCTGCGGGCCGCCGACGCGGGCGACGACCGGGTGCTCGCCTGGTGGCACCGTCCGCGCACCCAGCGCCTGCTCGGATGGCTGGAGACGGCTGCCGCGGTCGCGGTGCTCCCGCTGCTCGCCGGAGTGCTCGGTGTCTACCTCGCGGCGGCCGACGCGGGGGCCCGGCTCTAGGGGCCGGGCACGGTGCCCTCGATCCGGCGGCTCGCCGCGGCGTCGCTGGACCGGTAGTTCCCCGCCGCCGTCGTGACGTTCGCCGACGTGGCCGTCACCGCCTCGGCGAGGGCCTGCGCCCGCTGCGCGAGCTCGGCCCCCAGCGCGCCGAGAGCTCCGGCCAGCGGTCCACCGTTCACCCCGCCCGCCGCCGACGAGGCGGCGCCCGACGCCTGCCCGCCCAGGCCGCCGAGCCGTCCCCCGGCCGCCGAGAGCGCCGACGCGCCGCCCTCCATCGCGCCGGAACTGGCCTCGAAGCCGTCCGCCATCTCGTCCTCCCGGTGTCCCCGAACCGCCCCTACCGGCTGATCGACGTCCTCAACGTAGGTCGGGCCCCGCGGCGGCGGGTGCGGTTCCGGGGAACTCGTGGATCAGGCGGCCAGGTGGAACGTGTCCGCGAAGCGGACGAGGAGGTCACCGCGCCCCCGCAGCACCTCGACCACACCGGTCGCGATCGCGCGATCCGGCGCGAGCTCGCCGGAGATGACCCGGCGGATGCCCGGGCCCGCGGCGAAGGCGAGGTCGACCGGTCCGTCCCCGCGCGTCACGTCGAGGGTGGAGCCGTCCACCCGGATGAGCAGCTCGGCGGAACCGAAGCGCGCCTCGTAGGCGGTCGCGGGCAGGGTCGCCGCCACCTGCGGCCGGAAGGCGGTGCGGAGGGACATGGTCATCGAGTCCGGGGTGATGATCTGCTCCTGCCTCGGATCGCCCATGGCCTTGAAGCCCCACGCGCCGAGCGCGAGCACGACGGGCTCGAGCTCGCGGCCGTACGGGGTCAGCTCGTAGATGATGATCCGCGAGCGAGGCGCCCGGCGGATGACGCCCGCGGCCTGCAGTTCCTTGAGCCGCGCCGCCAGGATGTTGGTCGGGATGCGGGGGAGCCCCGCGGCGAGCTCTCCGTAGCGGCGGGGCCCGACCAGCAGATCCCGGACGATGAGCAGGCCCCAGCGTTCGCCCACGAGCTCCAGGGCCCGCGTGACGCCGTCGTACTGGCCGTACTCGCGCGGGGCCATCGGGCCCTAGGCCTGCTGGTTCGCGAAGGCCTCGGGGCCCTCCTCGGCGGCGACCGGGTCCATCCAGCCGAAGTCGATGACGTTGCCGTCGGGGTCGGTGAGCGGCCGCTGGTACATGAAGCCGTAGTCCGCCGGGGCGCCCGGCTCGGCGCCGCCCGCCGCGACGCCCGCGGCCACTGCGGCGTCGACCTCCGCCCGGGTGTCGAGGAAGATCGTGGTCGCCGCGCAGGGGCTGACGGCCGGGTCACCGATCGGCAGCTCGGTCATGGTCTGGAAGAACTCGCGCGTGTGGATCATGAAGTAGTTGTGGCCGTCCTCGACGACGACACAGGCCGCGTTGTGGTCGGTGAACTTCGGGTTGATGGTGAATCCGACCGCTGTGTAGAACGCCTTCGCGCGCTCCATGTCGGTCACCGGCAGGTTGACGAACATCGTGGGCATCGGGGTCTCCCTCGTGTGATCTACTGGGCGAGCGACGTAAGACTTGCAAAAAGCAAGTACCCCGTCAAGACCTCGGATCCCCTGGTCCGAGGCGGGGTCGAGGACGCCTCGGACTCGAGTGAACGGCCGAATGCGATCCCATCGCTTTCTTCTCCCGGTGACGAACCGAGGAGGATGTCGCCGAAAATGAGGGGTGCCGCTCTCCTTGCCTGACTACCGTTCCTCGTTGCCGGCACCGAGCCGACGAGAGGAGATGACACATCGTGGAGCAGATCAGCAAGCGACTTCTGAACTGGGCATCGCTTCTGGACCCGAACGCCCGCGAGCAGGCCGAGCGCGCCTCCACGATGCCGTTCGTCTTTCCGCACATCGCACTGATGCCCGATGCGCACCTCGGTCGTGGCGCCACCGTCGGCTCGGTCATCCCGACCCAGCGGGCGATCATCCCGGCCGCGGTGGGCGTGGACATCGGCTGCGGGATGGCCGCGGTCCGGACCCGGTTCACTCGTGATCACCTGATCGCGAAGGGCTCCCTGGCCCCGCTCCGGGAGGCCATCGAGCGGGCGATTCCGCTCTCGGCCGGCCGCTACAACAACACGGTGGTCGCGACCGCCGAGCCGCGGATCGAGGAGCTGGCGAAGCTCGCCGACAAGGCGCGGTTCGACCCGACGTCGTACGCCAGGAACTGGGAGTCCCAGCTCGGGAGCCTCGGGAGCGGCAACCACTTCATCGAGGTCACGGTCGACGAGCTGGACCGGGTGTGGCTGTTCCTGCACTCGGGCTCGCGGGGCGTGGGCAACAAGATCGCGCAGCGGCACATCAAGGTCGCCCACGAGGCGATGGGCCGCTGGTGGATCGAGCTGCCCGACCCGGACCTCGCCTACCTCGTCGAGGGCACCGACGAGTTCTGGTGCTACATCCGCGAGCTGCGGTGGGCCCAGCACTTCGCGCTGCTCAACCGCGACGAGATGATGGACCGGGTGGTGCGCCAGGTCGGTGAGTTCGTCGGTGAGCCCGTCGACGAGCAGGAGAGGGTCAACTGCCACCACAACTACACCGAGCAGGAGACCCACTTCGGCCGGAAGGTATGGGTCTCCCGCAAGGGCGCCATCAACGCGGAGGAGGGCCGGCCCGGGCTCATCCCCGGCTCGATGGGAACCGCGTCCTACGTCGTGACCGGCAAGGGGTTCGCCCCCAGCCTCCACAGTTCCCCGCACGGTGCGGGACGGGCGTATTCGCGGTCGAAGGCCCGGAAGACCTTCACCGTCGAGCAGCTACGGGAGGCGATGGCCGGGATCGAGTACCGGGACACCGAGGCGTTCCTGGACGAGATCCCGGCGGCCTACAAGGACGTGGACATCGTCATGGCGGACGCCGCCGACCTCGTGGAGGTCCGGCACACGCTGCGTCAGATCGTCAACGTCAAGGGCGAGTGACCGGACGGTTCCGAAGCGCCGATTGGTCCTGCCGACACCGGATGCTCGGCCGCCGGTCGACCCCTGGTCACCCTTTCGGGGCCCGGGCCCGCCATGATCGACGCGCCGTCCACCCCGGGGAGTGCGCGTGCCGACGCCGTCGTCGTCCGCCGTGAGTCGTCGCGCCGTCCTCCTCGGAGGCGCGGCGGGCCTCACGGCCGCCACCGTCAGCAGTGTGGCGGCCGCGCCCGTCGGCAACGCGGGGACGGCTCGGGCCGCAGCCTCGCGCCGCGACGTCTTCACCCTCGGCGTCGCCTCCGGGGATCCGGTCCCGGACGGCGTCGTCCTCTGGACCCGCCTCGCCCGCGACCCGAGGGCGACGAACGGCGGCATGACCGAGCGGGCCGTGGACGTCGACTGGCAGGTCGCCGACGACGAGCGCTTCAGCCGGGTCCGCGCGTCCGGACGGACCCGCACCGGACCGCAGGACGGGTACGCCGTCCACGTCGAGGTCCAGGGCCTGCCGGCGGGCGGGACGTTCTTCTACCGGTTCGGGGCGCTGGGTCGGATCTCGCGCGCCGGGACGACGCGGACGGCCCCGCCTGCGGACGCGCTCGCCCCCCTCGACATCGCGGTGGCGTCGTGCGCGAACTACGAGCACGGCTACTTCACCGCCTACCGGCACATGGCCGAGGAGCGCCCCGACCTCGTCCTCTTCCTCGGCGACTACCTCTACGAGGAGGCGGCGGGCACGTACCGCGCGAAGTCCGGCAACCCGCGCAGCTACGGCGGCCCGGAGGCGACCACCGTCGAGCGGTACCGGCACCGGTACGCCCTGCACCACGCGGACGCCGACCTGCAGGCCGCCCACGCGGCGGCCCCGTGGGTGAGCGTGTTCGACGACCACGAGGTGCAGGACAACTGGGCCGGTGGACACCCGGAGACTCCGCGACCGGACCTCCCCGGGCGTCGCGCCGCGGCGTTCCGCGCCTGGTACGAGAACATGCCGGTCCGGCTCCCCCAGCGCCCGCGCGGCTCGGCGATCCGGTGCTTCCGGCGCCTGGGGTGGGGCGCGACGGCCACGCTGCACATGCTCGACACCCGGCAGTACCGCGACGTCCAGGTCGGGAACGACGCCCGGCGGACCGATCCACGGCGCACCATCACCGGCGGCGCCCAGGAGCAGTGGCTCGTCGACGGCCTCCGCCGCTCGCGGGCCCGCTGGGACGTGCTGGGCCAGCAGGTCTTCTTCTCCCAGCTCGACCTCATGCCCGGCCCGCCACGCGGGTTCAACGGGGACGCCTGGGACGGCTATCCCGTCGAGCGCGACCGCATCGTCGCGAGCTGGCAGCAGGCGCGGGTGCGGAACGCGGTCGTGCTCTCCGGCGACATCCACACCCACTACGTCGCCGACATCCGCGCGGACCACGACGACCCGACGTCGGCGGTGGTCGGGACGGAGCTGGTGTCCAGCTCGATCACCTCCGAGGGCGACGGCTCCGACCACTCGCCCGAGGTCGCCGGGGCGCTCGCCCGCAACCCGCACCTGCGCTACGGCATCGCCCGCCGCGGCTACGTCACCGCGCGCTTCTCGGCCGACCGGCTGGAGGCGGCGGTCCGGGTCGTGGACCAGGTCTCGACGCCGGGCGCGCCGGTACGGACGGCGGCGAGGTTCACGGTCGCGGACCGCGAGCCGGGGTTGCGGGAGACCTGAGCCGGCGGTCCGGATCACGGTCGACGGGCGCCCTCGACACCCCGAGGTACGATCGGGAGGACGGCGCCGGGCTCGTCCCTCGAGCCCGGCGCCCTCCTCTTGCGCCGCCACCACGGGCGCCACCACAACACCCGCGCGGCGAGACCGCGGCGAGATGACCGTGGTCGATCTCGCGATGAGGTGAGCCTAGCCTAACTCTGCGGACGCGCCAACCCTGCCCCCCGAAGTGCCGTCCGCCGCCGACCGACAGCGGGTCGCGAGCGTCCGCAGGGACTCGGCGAGCGCGTCCGGGGACTCGACGTCGAACTCCAGGCCCAGGCCGACGAGCATGATCACGGCTCCCTCGGCGTGGTCGGCCGCGAGGTGCAGCCGGCAGGTGCCGTCGTGGAGGTCGTCGAGGCGGGCCTGGTCGGTCCAGAGGCGCTCACGCACGACGTCGAGAGCGGCGAGCACCCGCACGCGGCAGCGGAAGGCGCGGACGTCGGCGACCTTCGAGGCGACGTAGGCCGCCGGGTCGCCCCCGGGCACCTCGCGCGGGACGAACCGCGGCCCGGTCGCCAGCCCGTCCGGACCGACACGGGGGCGCAGCCGGTCGAGGCGCAGGGTGCGCCAGTCGTCGCGGCCGAGGTCGTGGGCGAGCAGGTACCAGCGCCTGCCCCAGGAGACGAGGTGGTGCGGTTCGACCCGTCGTCGGGTCACGGCACCGTCGTGGGCGGTGTAGTCGAGGTCGAGGACACGGCGGTCACGGCACGCCGCGCCGACCGCGACGAGCGCCACCGGATCGACCGTGGGCATCGCGCGCAGCGGCATCACCGTCGACACCGGCACGGCCGCGACCCGTCGTCGGAGCCGGCTCGGGAGGATCCGCTCCAGCTTGACCAGCGCCCGGACCGCCGCCTCGCCCAGTCCCTCGACGCCGACCCCGCCGGAGCCCGCGGCCGTCTGCAGGGTCACCGCGACCGCGACCGCCTCCTCGTCGTCGAGCAGCAGCGGGGGCAGCGCGGCGCCGGCACCGAGGCGGTATCCGCCGGTCGGGCCGAGATCGACCTCGACCGGGTAGTCGAGGCCGCGCAGCTTGTCGACGTCGCGGCGCACCGTGCGCACCGACACCTCGAGACGCTCCGCGAGCTCCGGGCCGGACCACTCGGGCCGGGTCTGCAGCAGCGAGAGCAGGCGGAGCAGGCGCGCGGACGTCTCGAGCACTCGGCCATCCTCGCGCGGGAGGCGGTCAGGAGGTGACCGGCTCCCACGTCAGCACTGGTCCATTCCTGTCACCTGACGAGCGCAGGGCGCCACTCACTCGTTCCCCGGAGGTCTCAGCAGCTCGACGGCGTCTGCCGGCCCGCGAAGCGCGCGTCGAGGAACGCCACCGCACCGGGGAAGGCGGCCGCCGCACCCGCGACGTGCGTGGGCACCGGGAGCGGCACGAACTGGACCTTCGCGCCCTTGGCGCACCAGCTCCGGACCATGGCCGCGTCCTGGTCGAAGGGGACGATGTCGTCGGCGACCGAGTGCGCCACGAACATCGGGACCTGCGGCGCGGTCGTGCCGATGCGCTGCTCGCCGACCCGGCTGCGGAAGGGCTCGGTCGCGAGGATCTGCGCGAGGGTCTGCCCCTGGCTGGTCAGCGTCGACGAGCGCACGCCCGGGTAGCGGGCGGCGGTGTCGCCGACGCACTGCTCACGCGTCTCGGCCAGGAAGCGCTTCCCGGCCGCATTGAGCTGGTCCGCGACGTGCAGGTCGGGGTATGCGGCGTCGAAGCCGTTGAGCGCGTAGCCGATGAGGCCCGCCGAGGGCGTGCCGTCGAGGGCGGCGCCGGTCGCGGCGAGGTCGGCGGGCACGGCCCCGGCGTAGGCGCCGACGAGGGTACGTGCGACGTCGGGGGCGTAGGACGGCGCGAACTCGGCGGCAGCCGCCGACGCGCCGCCGCCCTGGGAGTAGCCGGCGATCGCGGTGGGCCCGCCGTCGGGGGCACTGCCCAGATCACGGGCGGCCCGCACGGCGTCGAGGACGGCGTGTCCTTCGGCGGCCCGGTTGACGTAGGTGTGCGTGCCGGGGGTGCCGAGGCCCTGATAGTCGGTGACGACGACCGCGTACCCACGCGAGAGCAGGGTCGAGACGAACGCCGACTCGTACTCGGTGCCCGCGGCGAACTGCCGCGAGGGGGCGCAGCGGTCGGCGATGCCCTGGGTGCCGACGGCGTAGGAGATCAGCTTGCGGGGACCCGGCGCCGGCGCGAACGGGACGAGGACGGTGCCCGAGACCGCGGTCGCCCGACCGGCGGTGTCGGTGCTGCGGTAGAGGATCCGCGTGGCGCTCGCGGGCAGCGGCGCGGCGAAGGGCTCCGCGCGGATGACGTCGCCGTTGCCGGCCGGCAACGTGGCCGGTGGCTCGTAGAACGCGTCACCCGACGCGCTGGGCGTGCCGGGCGGGGCAGGAGCTGCGGAGGCCACCGAGGCGCCGAGGCCCAGCAGGGTCAACGTGGTGAACAGCGTCACCAGGAGTCGGCGCACGGGGGAACCGTAGACGTCGATCGTGACCGATCGATCACCGCCCGTGACTCATCAGTGGCCGTACGATCGGTGGCGATGACCGCCACGGCACGCTCGGCCCCGCGCTACAGCTTCGAACGCGACAACCGCTACCTCGTCACCGTCGTGGACGACGACGGCGGACGCCAGGACCATCGGCTCGACGCCTACCAGGGCTGGCTCGCCGGCCCGGACGGCATCCGGCACCGCTTCGGCGTGCACCGCCGGGCGCGCACCGAGATCCGCGACGATCGCATCGCGTCCACCGTCGGCCCGATGTAGCCGCTCAGGAGCGCTGCCCCGCAGGGGACACGACCGGCCTTCCCCGGCCGGCCGCGCCCCCGCGCCGCTCCCGGCGATGTGACGTCGGAACCGTCCCACCGTCGACCCGACCCTCGTCCGACTCCGCCGCCTCCGACTCGGCGGGTCGTCCCGGCCCGGTCCCCGGTCCGCGGCTCAGCTGACGAGACCGCAGCGGAAGCCCTGGGCCACCGCCTGCGCGCGGTCCGACGCCGAGAGCTTGCGGAACAAGCGGCGCGCGTGGGTCTTGACGGTGTCCTCGGACAGGTAGAGCTCGCGCCCGATCTGCCCGTTGCTCTTGCCCTGGCTCATCCCGCGCAGGACCTGCATCTCGCGCTCGGTGAGGTTGATGCCCGCGCCCGGCTCCGAGGCGGAGCGCTGGGCCGGGAAGACGTCCCCCATGGTGGTGCTGGCGAGGGCGGCCACGAGCTCGGGTCGCGAGGCGTCCCAGCGCAGGTAGCCGCGGGCCCCGCCCGCGATGGCGGAGGCGATGCTGCCCGCGTCGTCGGGAGCCCCGAAGACGATGACGTTCGCCTGGTGGTGGGCGGCGACGAGGCGGCGGGTGGCCTCCGCGCCCGAGCTGACCGCGCGCTGGGTGCCGACGAAGACGACGTCGACGGGCTGGCGCGCGTAGCGGGCGAGCAGGTCCTCGGCGGTGGCCACGCAGTCGATGCGCTGCACGCCGGGCACGGCCGACATGACGCGGGTCAGACCTTCGCGGACACTGCGCCGGTCGTCGCAGATCAGAACCGTCCTCATTCAGACTCCACTTCCCGGTGGCGGTCCCGATCGGGGTCGGGACCGACTGATTGGCTGGCGGCCCACGGTGGGCGCTGTCCTTCTATCGGCGTCCCCGGGCGAGACCTTGACCCTCGAATAACACCCCTGTTGTTATCGCTACGTGATGGAGTGGAGACCCGATGTCGCAAAATCGTGATGCTGAACGGCCGTGTCGGGTGCTCCTGCTGCACGGACCCAACCTCAACCTGCTCGGGCGACGCGAGCCCGGGGTCTACGGCACGACGACGCTCGCCGACGTCGACGCGCGCTGCCGGGAACTGGGGGCTGAGCTGGGGCTGCAGGTCGACCCGCGCCAGAGCAACCACGAGGGCGTGCTCATCGACGCCGTGCAGGAAGCCATGACGGACTTCGACGCCGTCGTGATCAACCCGGGCGGATACACCCACACCTCGGTGGCCCTGCGCGACGCGCTCGCGACGCTCCCGGTGCCGGTGGTCGAGGTCCACATCTCGAACGTGCACGCCCGGGAGCCGTTCCGACACCACTCGTACGTGTCACCGATCGCGACCGCCGTGATCGCCGGCGCGGGGGTGCTCGGCTACGAACTGGCCCTGCGGTACTGCGCCTCAGCGATGTGAGCGCAACGCCTCCAGCTCGTCGTGGAGCAGCTCCGGGAACTGCAGCGGCAGGAAGTGGGTGCCCGGCAGCCGGACGAGGCGCGCGCCCCGGACGTGGTCGGCGAGCGCCACCATCTCCTCGACCGGCGCCATCGTGTCGAACTCGCCCGCCACCACGGTGACCGGCACACGGACCTCCTCGACGGGGATCGGCGGCTCCTCCCCCGCCGCGAGCACCATCCGGGAGAACCAGGTCCAGTCGTGGTGGGAGAACTCCCGGGCGACCTCGGCGAGGGTCTGCAACGGCCCGGGCGTCCAGGACGCCACCCCGGACGCGTCGAGCCCCCGCGGCAGCAGCGAGATCAACCCCGCCACCGGGGGCCCGACCACCCGCAGCGACCACGCGCTCGCCCTGGCCACCCCACGCGAGAGCACCTCGGGGGTCCACGACGGGCCGCCGCGGAACCCGCCGCCCGCCACCCCGCCGAGCACGAGCAGCGACGCGATCCGCCCCGGTGCCCGGCGCGCGGCCTCGAACGCCACCGCCACGCCGACCGACCACCCGACGACCGTGGCCCGTTCGATCCCGGCCGCGTCCATCACCGCGAGCATGTCGTCGACGTGGTCGGCGATCCGGATCCGGTCCGGGTCGGCGGGCCGTTCGGAGCCGCCCAGGCCCCGGTGGTGCCACGTCACCGCCCGCGGCGTCCCCGGGCCCGGATGCCCGTCACCGCCCAGGAACGGCCAGGCCGCGGGGCTGGCGCCGAGCCCGTTCGAGATCACCACGGGAGGGCTGGAATCGTCCGCGCACCCGTTGTCCCACCAGCGGATCCGGGTGCCGTCGGGCGCGACGACGTCGTCGAGGCGGGGCATCCCGCCAGGCTAGCGACGGCGCCGGGTCAGGAGGTTCGCGCGCGGTCGCGGATCTCCTCGGCCGACAGGTAGGCGTCGGCGCTCTCGAAGTCCTCGACGGTGCCCTTGCGCCCGGACAGGAACCCGATCCGGATGAACTCGTCCCCGCCGAACAGGTGCAGCACCCAGTTCGCGATCACCCGCAGCCGCGTACGCGTGAGCGGCAGCGCGAACACGTGGTAGCCACGGGTCACGACCTGCGCCAGGGCGCCGGTCAGCTGGATCCCGAGCGGGTGCGCCACCGCCTGGGTGCCGCCGAGGTCGACGACGAGGCCCAGGTCGTGATGCTTGTAGTCGCGCAGCCGCCCGCCGTGCAGCGAGGCGACGACGTTCTCGGCGGCCGTGGACGCCATGCGCGAGGCGTGCTGGGCGGTCGGCGGGCAGATCGCGTCGGCGTCGTCCTGGGTGAGGTCGGGGACCGCCGCGCAGTCACCGAGCGCGAACACCCGGTCGTGCCCGGGCACGCGCAGATCCGCGCCGACCTTCAGCCGCCCCCGGACGAGGTCGGCACCGAGGTTCTTGACCAACGGGCTCGACGTCACCCCGGCCGTCCACACGAGCGTGCGGGTCGGGAGGACGGTTCCGTCGGTGAGGGTCACCTCCTGGTCGGTGACCTCCTCGACCCCGGTCTCGAGCTTGATCTCGATCCCGCGGCGGCGGAGCAGGTCCAGGGCCTGCTCGCCCAGGCGCTGCCCCAGTTCGGGCATGAGCCGCGGCGCGATGTCGACGAGCGTCCAGCGGACCAGGCCGGGGTCCAGCCGGGGGAAGCGCTTGAGGGCCGACTCGGTGAGCAGCTGCAGGCAGGCGGCCGTCTCGGTGCCCGCGTAACCCCCGCCGACCACCACGAACTGGCAGCGCGCGGCGCGCTCGGCGTCGTCGGTGGAGGCGTTGGCGAGCTCGAGCTGGGAGATGACGTGATCGCGCAGGTAGGCGGCCTCGGCGAGGTTCTTCATCCCGAGCGCGTGCTCGTCGAGCCCCGGGATGTCGAACTTGCGGGTGACGCTGCCCGGCGCCAGCACGAGGCGGTCGTAGGGCAGGTCCACGACGTCCCCGGAGATCTTGCGGACGATGCAGGTGGAGCGCTCCAGGTCGACCCCGACGACGCTGCCGGGCAGCCGGTGGGCGCGCTTGATCGCCCGCGGCAGCGACACCGTCACCGCCTGGGTCGTGATCACGCCCGACGCGACCTGCGGCAGCAGCGGGAGGTAGAGCATGTAGTCGTTCGGGCTGACCACGACGACCTCGACCTCACCCTGGTCGATCTCGGTGCGCAGCGTGCTCTCCAGGTGCTTCACGCACTCCAGGCCGGCGAACCCCGCACCGACCACGACGATCCGTTCCGCGGCCATCGGAGACCTCCCGTCCCGTTTGCGTCGCACGACGCCCACATCACACACCGACGGGGGCCCCGCCGTCGCTCCTGCGGCGCAAGATGCCCCGCGGCGTCCGTGATGACACCCTCTGGGCGCCTCTCGGCCCTGCTGTGCTGCGACTCACGGCGACCGGAGAGCTCGACGATCCGACCGAGGAGGAGGCGCGTTCCGCGTGAGTGCCGTGCTGTTCACCGGGTTCCCGGGCTTCCTGGGCTCGTCCCTGCTGCCGCGCACGCTGCGCCGCGAGCCGGACGCCCGGGCCATCGCGCTCGTGCAGCGGCGCTGGCTGGGACGGGCCCGGGAGGCGCTCACCGAGATCGAGCGGGACGACCCGACGATCGCGGGGCGCACCGATCTCGTCGTCGGGGACATCACGACGCCGGGCCTCGGGCTCGACGACGCCGTCCGGGCGCGACTGCTCGACGGCCCTCTGGAGATCTTCCATCTCGCCGCGGTGTACGACCTGTCGGTCGCGGCCGAGATCGCGTGGCGGGTCAACGTCGACGGCACCCGCCACGTCGTGGACCTCGCGCGGGCCGCCGCCGGGGGTGCCGGGCTGCGACGCCTCCAGTACGTCAGCACCTGCTACGTCTCCGGCCGCTACGACGGACTCTTCTTCGAGGACGACCTCGAGCTCGGCCAGGGTTTCGCGAACCACTACGACCACACCAAGCACGAGGCCGAACGGGTCGTCGCGAAGGCCCGGGACGCCGGGCTCCCGGTGACGATCTACCGGCCGTCGGTGGTGGTGGGCGACTCGGTCACCGGCCGGACCGCGAAGTTCGACGGCCCCTACTACGTCCTGCAGCTGCTGCTGCGCCAGCGCGGCACCGCGTTGATGCCGCTGCCGCGCGGCGCCGAGCGGGTCGTGTTCAACCTGGTGCCCTCGGACTTCGTCGTGGACGCGATCGCGGCGCTCGCCGGGTACGACGGCGCACGGGGCCGCACCGTCGCGCTCGCCCAGCCCGACCCGCCGTCGGTGACGCGGATGTGCGAGGCGTTCGCCGAGCAGGCGGGCAGGCGGCTGCGGGCCGTGCCGATGTCGACCGGCCTGGCCGCCTTCGGCATCGACCACGTGCCCGGCGTCGGGCGGCTCTTCAAGGTGCCCTCGAGCACGCTGGAGTACCTCACCCACCCGACGCTCTACGACACGACGGCGACCACGTCCCTCCTCGCCGAGGTCGGGGTGGCCTGTCCGTCGTTCGCCGAGCACGTCGGCCCGATGGTCGAGTTCTTCCGGGCCCACCCGGACGTCGGCAGCGCCGCGATGGTCTGAGCTCCGCCGCCACGGGCCCGGGTACGCTCGCGCCGTGCCTGGGAGCGGGACACGGATCGCGCTGATCGACTCCGGGCTCGGCATGCTCCCGACCGCCGGCTGGCTGCGCCAGCTGCGCCCGGACGCCCACCTGGATCTGCTCATGGACCCGGCGGGGATGCCGTGGGGCCCACGCCCCGCCGAGTGGATCGTCGAGCGGGTGCTGCGGGCCGCGCGGCTCGCCGTGGCCCGGGGCGCCGACGTCGTCGTGGTCCCCTGCAACACCGCGAGCGTCACCGCGCTGGTGCCGCTGCGGGCCGAGCTGGAACCCGGCCGGCCCGTCGTCGGGACCGTCCCCGCCGTGAAGCCGGCCGCGGCCTCCGGCGAGCCCTTCGGGATCTGGGCGACCGAGGGGACGAGCGCCAGCGCGTACCAGGCCGACCTGGTCGCCCTCTTCGCCGCGCCCGGGCAGGCCACCGCCGTGCCGTGCCCCGGGCTGGCCGCCGCGGTCGAGGCCGCCGAGCCGGGCGCGGTCGCGGCCGCCGTCGGCGTCGGGGCGTCCCGCACCCCGGGCGGCACGCACGGCATCGTCCTGGGCTGCACGCACTACCCGCTGGTCTCCGACGCCATCGCGGCCGCCCTGCCCGGGGTCCGGCTCTACGACAGCTCGCGCGCGGTGGCCGGCCAGGCGCTGCGCCGACTCGGGCTCGAGCCCGCCCCGGCCGCCGACCCGGCGGGCGTCTCGGTCCTGCTCTCCGGTGACGAGGGGGACATGCCCGACACCGCGCTCGCCTACCCGGTCGGGGCCGCGCTCGCCGCCGCGGGCCCGGTCGACGCCGCCCTGCTGCCGCCCCCGGTGCGCGACGACGGGCTGGCCGAGGCGGGGGTCCACGTCCGCCGACTGTGAAGTCCTCGACGAATCTCTGGTGCGCGATCGACCGAGGTCGTTGAATGTCGTGCATGACCGAGGGCTCGACCACCACCGCTGCCCACGACAACGACGTCGCGCTGCGCACCGAGACCGAGGAACGACTGGTCGCCCGCTACGTCGAGCACGGCGTGGCACCGGACACGGTGCGGGGCGCCGTCGCGGAGGCGTGGGAGCGGCTCGGCGGCGCCCGCATCCGCACCTTCCTGCCGATCCTCGTCGAGCGCTCGGTGCGCCTGCGGCTCTCCGGCCCCGCCTGAAGCTCCCGGGCCGACCCGGCGCTCACCGGCGGCTCCGTAGTCTCGATCCGGTGATGGTCCGATCCCGGGCGCCCCGGGTGCTCGCCGTGGTCGTGGCGGTCGTGACCGCCCTGCTGCTGGCCGCGTGCTCGACCGGCGGCCGGTCGTCGTCGGGAAGCGGGTCGTCGTCGGGCCCCACCGGCGACGGCGTCCTGTGGCGGTCGGGGACCGACGCCGCCTCGGTGCTCGACACCTACCGCAGCACGCCGTGGAACACCGAGGACGCCGACGACCCGAAGGCGGTGCAGAGCCCCGACGTGCCCGGCCGGGCCGCGGTGGAATACACCGTCCCCGGCGGCGGCACCCGCTCGGAGCTCGAACCGGCCTACCGGAGCTTCCGCGAGGGCGACGAGAAGTGGTTCGGGTTCGCGCTGTACCTGGACCGCGACTTCCCCGTGGACACCTCGGACTGGCAGGTCGTCGCGCAGTGGAAGAACTCGGGCGACGGCAGCCCGCCGCTGTCGATCCAGGTCCACGACGGCACGTTCGTCCTGGAGGGCGGCGAGCAGATCGGCAAGCACTGGCAGCGCGTCATCGGGCCGGCGAAGGCCGGGGCACGCACCGACCTGGTCATGCGCGTGCACTTCTCCTCCGACCCCGACGAGGGCGCGGTCGACGTCTCGATGAACGGCAAGCAGGTGGTCTCGGACTACCGGCCGCGCGGCGGGACGCTCTACCCCGACGAGGTGTCTTACCTCAAGACCGGGCTCTACCGGTCCTCCGACATCGGCGACGACGGCACCGTCTACTACGACGACGTCGTCATCGCCTCCGACCGGGACGCGGCGGCCACGCTCGCGAGCTCGTCCTAGAGGAACGCCTCCACCGCGAGCCACGCGCCGAAGGCGAAGAAGAGCACCGCGGCCCCGACCCGGATCAGCTTCTCGGGCAGGCTGCGGCCGAGCAGCCGGCCCGCCGCGATCGCCAGCCCGTCGGCGATGACCATGCCGACCGTCGAGCCGGCCCAGACCCCGACGACGCCGCCCCAGCCGTCGTACTGGGTGGCGAGGGTGATCGTGGCGAGCATCGTCTTGTCGCCGAGCTCGGCGAGGAAGAACGCCACCGACGCCGCGAGGACCGCCGAGCCGCCGGAGCGCCGCGCCTTGTGCTGCTCGTCGGAGGTCAGCACGTCTCCGCGCAGCGTCCACAGCCCGAAGCCGAGGAACGCGACCGCGGCCGCGAGGTTGATCCAGAACGTGGGCAGCGAGGCGCCGAGCAGGTAGCCGACCCCGACGGAGACCGCGTGCACCACGGCCGTCGCGACCGTGATGCCGCTCAGCACCGGCAGCGCCCGGTAGCGCGTCGCGAAGGTGAGGGCCATCAGCTGCGACTTGTCGCCGAGCTCCGCCACGAAGATCACGGCGAAGCTGACGGCCAGTGCAGCCAGGAAGATGCCCACGAAGGTCCTCTCGTCCCCCGGGCGGACCGGAGGGCGCAGGGACGTCTCCGGCCCGACCCGTGTGTTCAACGGATCGGCACCGAAGGTCTCGCCCGCCACCGGGAACCGGTGGCCGCCGCGACCGGATGGCCCACCCCGGCGGACCGGGGCGGCGATCAGTGTGTCGACCGCGGCGTTGGGAGCTACTCCCCTTCGTTCGCGGCGAGATTAGCACTCCCGCTCTCCGGGGGGCCGCCCGTCGCGGTGTGGATCACGCCGCGACCCGCTCGTCGACCGGTCACGGCGTGTCCTCCCGCCGACATGCCGCCACCCTCTCGGGCGAATGGACATCGACGACCGATCACCGAGCGCCCACGATCGTGGCGTCCGGATGTGCTGGTCTCGTGAGCCGGCGCACGTCATGATCGGGCGCACGGCCACGATCGGAGTAATGGCACTCTGGTCCACCGCCGAACGGGTCCCGTCAGGACGGTCTCGTTCGGACCGGGAGCGAACGGACGTCCGAGAGGAGGCGTGATGCCGGGTCCGACGCTGCGTCCGGCGGCACGCACCGCCGCGCACCAGGTCGACGGCCCCCCGGCGGGGCCCGTCGAGATCGACGTCCGCACGCGCCTGTTCAGTTGGATCACCGACCGGGCGGGCCTCATCGCGATCAGCCGCATGAGCGCCGAGGACCTCGCCCGGGCCCGCGGCAGGCGGATGACCCACAACATGGTCACCTCGCGGGTCTTCGGCCCGATGCCGCCGGACGTCTCGCTCACCGACCTGCGCATCGCCGCGGACGGGGGCCCGCTGACGCTGCGGCTCTACCGGCCGCACGGGCCGCTGCCCCCCGGGCGCCGGCCCGAGGACGGCCTGCCGATCGTGGTCAACTACCACGGCGGCGGAGGGTCCCTGGGCAATCTCGACCAGTCCGACTGGCTGTGCGCCCACGTCGCGGCCCGGGTCGGCGCCCTCGTCGTCTCCGTGGACTACCGCCTCGCCCCCGAGCACCCCTACCCGGCGGGGCGCGACGACGGGTACGCCGCGCTGTGCTGGGTGGTGCGCCACGCCGACGCCCTGGGCGGCCGGGCCGACCGCATCGCCGTCATGGGTGACAGCGCGGGCGGCAACCTCGCCGCGGTGGTGTGCCTGCTCGCCCGCGAGGCCGGGCCCGTCATCGACGCGCAGGTCCTGCTCTACCCCGTCGTCGACCTCACCTTCCACGCCCCCTCGACGACGGCGTTCGAGCGCGGGCCGATGCTCACCCGGGCCGACATGGACGTCTTCCGCACCAACTATCTCGGCGAGGACGGCGATCCCGGCGACCCGTTCTGCTCCCCGCTGCTCGCCCCGGACCACCGGGACCTGCCGCCTGCCCTGGTGATCACGGCCAAGGTGGACCCGCTGCACGACGACGGCGTGGCCTACGCCCACCGTCTGCGCGACGCGGGGGTCTCCACCCGGCACACCGACCACGCCCGCGCGGTGCACGGCTTCATCTGCTTCCCCGGGATGTGCCGGGCGGCGGGCGAGGCCCTCCTCGAGATCTGCGACGAGCTGACCGCGCGGTTGTCCTGACGGGCCCGGCCCGCCGGGACCGGCCTCACATGTAGAGGCCGCCGTTCACCGAGTAGACCTGCCCGGTGATGTAGGACGACTCCGGGTCGGCGAGGAACTCGACGACCCGGGCCACCTCGTCGGGCTGGCCGAGCCGGCCGGCCGGGACCTGGGCGACGATCGCGTCGATGGCCTTCTGCGGCACCCCGGCGACCATGTCGGTCTCGATGTAGCCCGGCGCGACGCAGTTCGCCGTGATCCCCTTCTTCGCGCCCTCCGAGGCCAGCGACATCGTCAGCCCGAACAGGCCGGACTTCGTGGCGGCGTAGTTCGCCTGCCCGGCGTTCCCGCGCTCGCCGATCACCGAGGAGATCGAGACGATCCGGCCGTTGCCGCGCTCCCGCATCTGCGTGAAGACGAGGTGGGACATGTAGAACGTGCCGGAGAGGTTGACCTGGATGACCTTGTCCCAGTCGTCGACCTCCATCTTGTGCATCATCTTGTCGGCCGTGATGCCCGCATTGTTGACCAGGATGTCGATGCGCCCGTGCTGGTCGTAGACCTCCTGCACCACGCGCTCGCAGTCCTCGCGCGACCCGATGTTGCCCTGGTGGATGCTCATCCCTGGGTACTTCTCGGCGAGCTCCGCGGCGGTCTCGCGGTCGCTGGAGTAGCCGACCGCGACCTTCACCCCCCGGTTCGCGAGCCGCTCGGAGATCGCCTTGCCGATCCCGCGGGCGCCGCCCGTCACCACTGCCACCTGTCCGGTCATGTCGGCCATCGCCCGGGCTCCCCTCGCTCGCGTACGCCCGCCCGTCCGCGACGCGGCGCGAGAATCGACGTGCCCGTCCGTGTCCGGGGTCACACCCGATCCGGCGATCCGCGACACATCCGTGACTCGATCCCCTCCATACGGCCCGTCCGGCCCCCTCCGTCCGGAGTCATCGACGCCGTTGCGAACTATGTCGAGCAGACCTACGGTCGACCGAGCAGCCGGCGGCGTCGCCGGGGCCCGCTCCTGGGCTCCCGGGGCCCGCAGCCCCCGCGCTGCGCGAGGAGGGACCCCATGACGACGGCACACGCTCCCCACGAGGCCCCCGAGCAGGACCTGCCCGGTGCCCCGGACGCGCCGACCCTGGACCCGGTGGACCCGGCGGCCTACCTGCGCTCCTTCCGCGGCGAGACGCTGCTGAAGGCGACGACCGCCCTCACCGAGGGCAGCGCCTATGTGACCACCCGCGCGCTCGCCCAGGCCGCCACCCCGCACCGCAACGTCTGGGACGCCGCCCGTTGGTGGCGCCACGTCCTCGGGCGTCGGCACCCGTCGTGGTCGACCGAGCACACGATCGTCTGGGAGTCGCCGGTCGCGCGGCTGCGCGACTTCACCGCCGGCGCCACCGACGACGTGGTGCCCACCCTCGTGCTGCCGCCGCAGGCCGGGCACGACTCCTGCATCGTCGACTTCGCGCCCACGCAGTCCCAGATGCAGGTGATCCGCCAGGCCGGGCTGACCCGGGCCTTCACCCTGGACTGGGTGGGCGCGACCCGGGCGACCAAGGACACGACGGTCGAGGACTACGTCGCGATCGTCGACCGCGCGGTGGACAGCGCGACCGCGGGCACCGGGCACACCTCGGTGAACCTCGTGGGCGACTGCCAGGGCGGATGGCTCTCGGCGATCTACGCGGCGCTGCACCCGGACCGCATCAACACCCTGACCCTGGCCGGTGCCCCGATCGACTTCCATGCCGGTGACACCGCCATCGGCGCGTCGTCGCGGGTGCTGTCCCGCCGCTTCGGGACGATGCCCTACCGCGCGATGGTGGCCATGGGCCGGGGCAACATGCCCGGGCAGTTCGTGCTGAACGGCTTCATCGCGATGAGCCCGGACGCCGAGATCGCCAAGCACGTCGACCTGCTGCGCCACCTCGACGACCCGGCCGCGGTGGCGCGCTACCAGACGTTCGAGGACTGGTTCAAGCACACGCAGGACGTGCCCGGCGCGTTCTACCTCTGGCTCGTCGAGCACCTCTTCGCCGGCAACGAGCTGATCACCGGCGACCTGGTGGTCGGGGGCGAGCGCGTCGACCTCGCCGCGCTGGACTGCCCGCTGTTCCTGCTCGGCGGCGCCACCGACCACATCACGCCCCCGGTGCAGGTGTTCCGCGCCGCGGACGGCGTGTCGACCCCGGCGGACCGGGTGTGGACCCGGACCGCGCCCGGCGGCCACCTCGGGCTGTTCATGGGGAACCAGGCGCTGCGCCACGAGTGGCCCCCGCTCATGTCCGAGGTCGCCCGCTTCTCGGGGGTCGCCGCGTCGAGCGCGGCGTGAGTGCAAGGGATCTGAACCGATCCTCGTGACCTGTCGTGCAGGACGGGACCCGGCGCGAGCCCTTAAGCGGGCGCGGTCGCGCAGGTAGGTTCGGGACCCTGGTGCGTCCCCGGGACGCGCAGCGGGGCCGAGGACCGGCCCGCCTGATCGAGCACGGCCCGCCGTCGTGCCACGTTCGAGAACCCGTATCGCCCAGGAGGAAGTCATGCCCGGCTCCGTCATCGTCTCCGGCGCCCGCACGCCGATCGGCAAGCTCTCCGGCGCGTACGCCGGGATCTCCGCGCAGCAGCTCGGCAGCACCGCGATCGCCAAGGCCCTCGAGCAGGCCGGGCTCTCCGGCGACCAGGTCGAGTACCTGATCATGGGCCAGGTCATCCAGGCCGGAGCGGGGCAGAACCCGGCCCGCAAGGCGGGCACCGACGCGGGCCTCCCGATGTCGGTGCCGTCGTTCACGCTGAACAAGGTCTGTCTCTCGGGCCTGGACGCGATCGCGATCGCCGACCAGATGGTCCAGGCCGGGGACTACGACGTCGTCGTCGCCGGTGGCATGGAGTCGATGACCGAGGCGCCCTACCTGCTGCCCAGGGCCCGCCGCGGCTACAAGTACGGCGGCGGCACGATCCTCGACGCCACCGAGTTCGATGCCCTCACCGACGTCTTCGACCAGGAGTCGATGGGCGCCTCCACCGAGCGCTTCTCGAAGGCGATCGGCCTGAGCCGCCAGGCGATGGACGAGTTCTCCGCCTCGTCGCACCAGCGCGCGGCCGACGCGGCCAAGAACGGCCGGTTCGACGCCGAGCTCGCGCCGGTGTCGGTGCCGCAGCGCAAGGGCGACCCGCTGGTCGTCACCGAGGACGAGGGCGTGCGCGGCGACACCACCGCCGAGGGCCTCGGCAAGCTGCGCCCGGCCTTCGACAAGGAGGGCGCCATCACCGCGGGCTCCTCCTCGCAGATCTCCGACGGTGCCGCGGCCGCGGTCGTCATGTCGGAGAAGAAGGCGAAGGAGCTCGGGCTCGAGGTCCTCGCCCGCATCGGGCACCACGGCTGGGTCGCCGGCCCGGACAACTCACTGCTCTCGCAGCCGTCGAACGCGATCCTCAAGGCCCTGGGCCGCGAGGGCCTCGAGGCCAAGCAGCTCGAGATGCTCGAGCTCAACGAGGCGTTCGCGGCGGTCGCGCTGCAGTCGACCACCGAGCTGGGCGTCGACCCGGAGCGCGTGAACCCCGACGGCGGCGCGATCTCGCTGGGCCACCCGGTCGGCATGTCCGGCGCCCGGATCGCGATCCACCTGGTCCACGAGCTGCGGCGCCGTGGCGGTGGCATCGGTGCGGCGGGTCTGTGCGGCGGCGGCGGCCAGGGCTCGGGCCTGATCCTGCACGTCTGATTCCCGGACCTCCACGCGAGCGGTCACCCCCGGGTGGCCGCTCGCGTGCTGTCTCGACCCGGACGGTCGAGGCGGGGACCGCGCGTGAGACGGGCCTCACGTGGCACCCTGCGCATGAACGTATGAGCCGTGACACGTCTGGGAGGGCGAAGATGCCGCAGGAGGTCCGGGGAGTGGTGTCCCGGGAGAAGGGCAAGCCGGTCACCGTCGAGACGATCGTGATTCCCGACCCGGGGCCGGGCGAGGCGGTCGTCGCGATCCAGGCGTGCGGGGTCTGCCACACCGACCTGCACTACCGCGAGGGCAACATCGAGGACGCCTACCCGTTCCTGCTCGGCCACGAGGCCGCCGGGAAGGTCGAGGCGCTCGGCGAGGGCGTGACGGGCCTCGAGGTCGGCGATTTCGTCATCCTCAACTGGCGTGCCGTGTGCGGGGTCTGCCGCGCCTGCCGCATGGGCAAGCACCACCTCTGCTTCGACACCCACAACGCCGCGCAGCCGATGACGCTCAAGGACACCGGTGAGGAGCTCAAGCCGGCCCTGGGCATCGGCGCGTTCGCCGAGAAGACCCTGGTGCACTCCGGGCAGTGCACGAAGGTGAACCCGGACATCGACGCCGCGCAGGCCGGTCTCATCGGCTGCGGCGTCATGGCGGGCACCGGCGCCGCCATCAACACCGCCAAGGTCGCGCGCGGCGAGACCGTCGCGGTGATCGGTTGCGGCGGCGTCGGCGACGCGGCGATCGCGGGCGCGGCCCTGGCCGGCGCGACGACGATCATCGCGGTCGACACCGAGGACCGGAAGCTGGAGTGGGCCAAGGGCTTCGGCGCCACCCACACCGTCAACGCCAAGAACACCGACCCGGTGCAGGGCATCCGTGACCTCACCGGCGGCTTCGGCGCCGACGTCGTCATCGACGCCGTCGGCATCCCGGCCACCTGGAAGCAGGCCTTCGAGGCCCGCGACCTCGCCGGCCGGCTCGTGCTGGTCGGGGTCCCGTCGCCGGACATGAAGCTGGAGACCGACTTCCAGCCGTTCTTCTCGCACGGCGGGTCGTTGAGCTCGTCCTGGTACGGCGACTGCCTGCCGAGCCGCGACTTCCCGATGCTGGTCGACCTCGCGCTGCAGGGTCGCTTCCCACTCGACAAGTTCGTCACCGAGCGGATCTCGCTCGACGAGGTCGAGCAGTCCTTCGACAAGATGCACCACGGTGACGTGCTGCGTTCGGTGGTGATCCTGTGAGCGCCGAGCAGGTCGGTGAGGGCGTCGAGTACCTGTCGACGTCCGGGCAGTTCCAGATCGACGGCAAGTCGTTCGACGTGGACAACAACGTCTGGATCATCGGCGACTCGTCCGAGGTCGTGCTCATCGATGCGCCGCACGACGCGGACGCCATCAAGAAGGCGGTCGGCGACCGCGACGTCACGGCGATCCTGTGCACCCACTCGCACAACGACCACGTGAACGCCGCGCCGGCGATCGCCCAGGCGTTCGAGGCGCCGATCCTGCTCAACCCCGACGACAAGGTGGTCTGGAACCTCACCTATCCCGACCGCGAGCCGGACGGGACGCTCTCCGACGGCGAGACGTTCACCGTCGGCGGGGTGACGCTGCGGGCGATCGCGACGCCGGGGCACTCGCCGGGGTCGACGTGCTTCTACGCCCCGGACCTGGGCACGCTGTTCGCCGGCGACACGCTGTTCAGCGGCGGCCCGGGGGCCACGGGCCCGTCGTACTCCGACTTCGACGTGATCATCGAGACGCTGCGGAACAAGCTGTTCACGCTGCCCGGTGACACCATCGTGCGCACCGGGCACGGCGACATCACGACGATCGGTGACGAGGCCCCGCGCCTCGAGGAGTACCGCGAGCGGGGCTACTGAGCACGCGGGAGACGCAGCACGCCGACAGCGAGTACCCGGCCGACCCCTATCCCGGGGTCGCGCCGGGTTTCTCGTTCGTGCACCTCGACGCCCTCACCCACCGGTTCCGACCCGACGCGGGGGCGCGCGGCGGCTGGGACGTCTCCGGCACCCCGATCGACACGTGGCTCGCGGCGCACGGCGCGCCACCGCTGGCTGAACGGGTCCCGGTGCTCGCGTTCGGCTCCAACCGCTGTCCCTCGAAGATCACCTGGCTGCGCCACGAGCTGGGCCTGCGCGGTCCCGTGGTGGCGCTGCGGGCCGAGGTGTCCGGGGTGGCGGCGGTCTGGGCGGCCGGGTGGCGCGCCCGTGACGGCGCCCGCCCGGCCACGCTCGCCGTCGTCCCGGCCGCCGCCGAGACCCACCACGTCTGGCTCGCCACCGCGGAGCAGGTCGGCGTGCTCGACCGCTGCGAGGGCCGCGGGCAGCGCTACGCCCTCGCCTGGATCCGCGCCGCCCGGATCGCCGACGAGCGCGGCGCCCGGCTCGACCCGGTGCTCGCCTACTGGCCCGCCGACCCGGTCCGGGCGCCGCTGCTCGTGGACGGCGCGCCCGTCCGCTGCCGCGACGTGGCCCAGGACGACGCGCGGGCGCTCGACGGCGTCCCGGGCGAGATCGAGCCCGCGGCGGCCACCGTCGTGGAGGACGGCGTCCCGGACCCGCGCGGCTGGCCGGCCCGCGTGTTCGTCTACGGCACCCTGGCGCCCGGGGCGTCCGCGTGGTGGCGGCTCGCCCCGGCCGCTCGGACGTCGTGGCCAGCCGTCACCGCCGGGCAGGTGTACGACACCGGACGGGGCTATCCCGCGCTCGTCCGGGACGGGGACGCGCTCGCCCGGGGGCACGTGGTGGAGCTCGCCGACCCGGTCTCGGCGCTCCCGGCGCTCGACGCGTACGAGGGCCCGGACTACCGGCGCGAACGGGTCGCCGTGTACCGCGACGCGAACGCGGCCGAGCGCGCCGAGGCCGCTTCCTCGACGGCGGGGTCGGGGGCGTCCGCCGAGCTCTGCTGGGCGTGGGTGTGGGACGGACCGGCAGGCGACTGGCCCGTCGTGTCGGGGTCCTGGCGGGACTGATCGGCGGCGCCCGCCTCCTCGACGAGCGCGTGGCGGGGGCCGGTCAGGGACGCGCCGGTGGACACCGTGATCCGACCTGCGGCGGGGACCAGCAGGATGCGGTCGGGCCCGGGGCGGCGGGGCTCGGTCTCCGCATCGTCGCCTGCCGGCTGGTCGGCGCCGGACCGCGGGGCGGGCACGACCAGCGCCCGGAGGGCCTCGCGACGGGGGCCCACGGCCGGGTGGGCCACCAGGCCCGCACCGAGTGCCCGCGGTCCCGCACCGAGTGCCCGCGGTCCCGTCCGGTGGCGCAGCGACGTCGCCCGGACCAGCAGCGCGAACCCGGCGACCAGCGCGATCACCGCGACGCCGAAGGCCACCGCGGCGAGCAGCGGCGAGTGCAGGCGGGGAGCCTGCGTCACGGCGAACGGCACCGCCGCGATCAGCAGTGCGACCGTGACCACGACGACGACCAGTAGCCGCACCGCACCCCACCCCCCAGCGCGCCTGCCCGGCGCTCGGTCGGCCGGGTCCGCGCGGGAACCCGACGATCAACGGAACATGCTGCTCCGTGCGGGCGCACCGGCGGAGCACCCGTTCGGGGGCGGTCTCGTCACGATCGAGTGGCTCCGCTCCACATGGACACCGACGTCGCAGGTGAGGGAAAGTGACGCCCCTGATCGAGATCGGGGGCGCGGGTGCTGGAGATCGACGGCGTGTCCAAGCGCTACGGCGACGTGCGCGCACTCGTCGACATGGGTTTCACGGTCCGCCCGGGTGAGCTCTTCGGCTTCGTGGGCGCGAACGGCGCGGGGAAGACGACGACGATGCGGATCGTCCTCGGCGTGCTCGCCGCCGACAGCGGGGAGGTCCGCCTCGACGGCCGGCCCGTCGACGCCGAGCGGCGCAGGCGGATCGGCTACATGCCCGAGGAGCGCGGTCTCTACCCGCGGATGGCCGTGGGCGAGCAGCTGCGCTATCTCGCCGAGCTGCACGGTCTCTCGGCCGGCGACGCGCGTCGCTCGACGGAGCGCTGGACCGAGCGCCTCGGGGTCGCGGGCCGCCTCGGCGACGAGGTGCAGAAGCTCAGCCTCGGCAACCAGCAGCGCGTGCAGCTCGCCGCCGCGCTCGTGCACGAGCCTGACGTGCTCGTGCTCGACGAACCGTTCTCCGGGCTCGACCCGGTCGCCGTCGACGTGATGAGCGAGGTGCTCCGCGAGCGGTGCGCCGCCGGCGCCCCCGCGGTGTTCTCGTCCCACCAGCTCGACCTCGTGGAGCGTCTCTGCGACCGCGTCGGGATCGTCCGGGACGGCTCGCTCGTCGCCGAGGGGACCGTCGAGGCGTTGCGCGCCGGGGCGGGCACCGACGTCCTCGTCGACGCCCCCGCCGCCCGGTCGGGCTGGGCCGACGGCGTGCCGGGCGTCGTCTCCGCGCGGAGCGAGGGCGAGTGCACCGTCGTCACCCTGGAGCGCGGCGCCGACGACCAGCCGCTGCTGCGCGCCGCGCTGGCCACCGGGCCGGTGCACGGGTTCAGCCGACGCCGCGCCACCCTCACCGAGCTCTTCCGGGACACCGTCGCGGACCGCGCCGTGGCGAGCGCCCAGCGCCCGGAGGAAGCCGCGTGACCGTCCCGCGATCGCTGCGCACCGTCGCGCTCGTCGCCCGCCGCGAGTTCCTCTCCCGGGTGCGCGGGAGGGCGTTCATCGTCAGCACCGTCGTGATCCTCGTGGTGCTCGTCGGGTACGCCCTGTTCGTCGGCTCGCTGGGGTCGCGGTCCTCGGGGGCGAAGTCGGTGACGGTGGCCCCGGAGACCGCCGCGCTCGTCCCCGCACTGCGCGCGGTGGCCGCCGACCAGGGCCGGGCGGTCACCGTCGAACCGGTCGCCGGCGACGCCGCGGGCCGGGCCCGCGTCGCCGCCGGGAACGCGGACGCGGCGCTGTCCGGGGCACCCGGTCAGCCCCGGGTCGACGTCGACGAGTCCCTCCCCGACGACCTGCAGGCCGTTCTCGCCCCGGCCGCGGCCCGGGTGGCCCAGGAACAGGCGCTGGCCGCCCGGGGCGTCGATCCGGCGGTGCTCGCGACGGCGGCGGCCGGCTCGGCCCCGGTGGTCGTCGCGGCCCGGCCCGAGGACCCGGCGCAGGGCCTGCGGATCGGGCTCGGCGCCTTCGGGGCGTTCCTGCTGTTCTTCTCCATCCAGACCTACGGCGCGATGGTGGCGCAGGGGGTGGTGGAGGAGAAGGCCAGCCGCGTGGTGGAGCTCGTGCTCGCCACCGTCCGGCCCTGGCAACTGCTGCTGGGCAAGGTGTTCGGGCTCGGCGCGGTGGGGCTCCTGCAGCTCGTGATCCTCGGCGCCGTGGGTCTGACGGTGGCCGGTTTCGCGGGGCTGCTGGTGGCCGGGGTGGGCCTCGTCGGGACGCTCGTGTCGGTCCTCGTCTGGTACCTGCTCGGGTTCGCGATGTACGCGACGATCTACGCGGCACTCGGCTCGCTGGTCTCCCGCCAGGAGGACACGCAGAGCGTGCTGACCCCGGTGTCGATCGTGGTGCTGATCGGCTGGGTCGCCGGGTTCAACCTCGTGCTGTCCGCTCCCCGCTCCCCCGCTCTCACGGTGCTCTCCCTCATCCCGCCGTGGTCGCCGCTGACGATGCCCGCGCGGGTCGCGCTGGGCGGGGTGCCGGTGTGGCAGGTCGTGCTGGCGTTCGTGCTGACCCTCGCGTTCACCGGCGGCGTGCTGGTGCTCGGCGGGCGGATCTACGCGCGCTCGGTGCTGCGCACCGGCGCGCGCGTGTCGCTGCGCTCGGCTCTGCGGGACTAGGTGGCCTTCGGCCTCACCTGGCCGAGGGCCACCTGTCCTTGACCTCGGTCTTGAGCACCTTCCCGACGGTGGAGCGGGGCAGGTCGTCCCAGAACAGCACCTGCTTCGGGGCCTTGACGCTGCCGATGCGCTCCTTGGTGAAGGCGATGAGCTCGTCGGGCTCGACCGTCGAGCCGGACCGGACCTGGACCGCGGCGACCACCCGCTCCCCCCACTTGTCGTCGGGCAGCCCCACCACCGCGCAGTCGGCGACCGCGTCGTGGGCCATCAACGCCTGCTCGACCTCGGCCGAGTACACGTTGAACCCGCCGGTGATCACCATGTCCTTCGCGCGGTCGACGATGAACAGCCACTCGTCGTCGTCGAGGTAGCCGACGTCCCCGGTGTGGTGCCAGCCGTGCGCCGAGACCTCCGCGGTCGCCTCCGGGTCGTGGTGGTAGCCCGCCATGACGAGGGAACCGCGGATCACGATCTCGCCGCGCTCCCCCGGCCCGAGCAGGGACCCGTCCTCGGCCATGATCGCCACCGTCACCAGAGGCGACGGATGCCCCGCCGAGGCGAACCGCTCGTGCGCGAGCGTCCCGTCCTGGTGGCGGTGCTCGGCCGGGCTCATCGTCGAGACCATCATCGGGGCCTCGGACTGCCCGAAGAGCTGGGCCATCGGCCCGATCCGCTCGCAGGCCTCCGCCAGCCGGGCCGTCGACATCGGCGCGGCGCCGTACCAGAAGCACTGCAGCGAGCTCAGGTCCGTGGCGTCGAGGTCGTGGTGGTCGAGCACCATGTAGATCAACGTCGGTGGCAGGAACGTGTGCGTCACGTGGTGCCGCGCGACCAGCTCGAGGAAGCGCCCGACGTCGGGGGCAGCCATCACGACGATCTCCCCGCCCTGCGCGAGGATCGGGAAGCAGAGCACCCCCGCGGCATGGGTGAGCGGGGCGAGCGCGAGGTACACCGGCCGCCGTCCGAGCGGGTAGGACATCAGCGTGATCGCCGACATCGTCTCGAGGTTCCGGTCGGTGAGCTCGACGCCCTTGGGCCTGCCGGTGGTGCCGCCGGTGCCGACGAGCGCGGCGAGCCCGTCACCGCCCTCGTCCACCACGGGATCCTCCGCCGCGGCGGCCAGCCACGCGTCGAACCCGACGGCCCCCTCGACGTCGGGCTCCGGATCGTCGAGGCAGACGAGCGTGGTCAGGGCCGGGAGCTTCGGCGCGATCTCCGCGACCAGCGAGGCGAACTTCGCCTGGAACACCAGCGCGACGCAGCCGAACAGTTCCAGCAGCTCCCGGTTCTCCCCCGCCGCGTTGCGCGGGTTGATCGGGCACCACACCGCGCCCGCTCGAGAGATCCCGAAGACGCACGTGAACGACGTCGGGTGGTTGGCCGACAGGATGCCGACCGGGTCCCCGGGGGCGACGCCGGAGCGGCGCAGCGCCCGGGCCACGTCGTAGGACAGCGTGACGACCTGCGCGTAGCTGCGGGTCTCGCCGTCGAGGGTCAGGCAGGGGGCGTCGCCACCGAGCGACGCCCCCTTGTCCAGGTAGGACGCCAGGGACATCAGGTCACATGCCCATGCCGCCGTCGACGGGCAGCCCTGCGCCGTTGACGAAGCGGGCGGCGTCGGAGGCGAGGAAGACGACGGCGTCGGCGATGTCGGAGACCTCGCCGAGGCGGCCCGAGGGAGTCAGCCCGACGACAGCGCCGACGGCCTCCTCGGGGCTCGGGAACAGGCCCAGCCCCGACGTCTCGACCGCGAGCTTCTGGCCCATCGCGGTGGGGATGAGGCCGGGGTAGACGCAGTTCACGCGCACGCCGTAGCCGAGCTTGCCCGACTCCGCCGCGGCGATGCGGGTGAGCCGGTCGACACCGGACTTCGACGCGGAGTACGCGCCGATCGCGGGGAAGGCGATGGTCGCCGCCACCGAGGAGACGTTCACGATCGCACCACCCGCGCCTGCGGGCCCACCCGGGCGCATCGCACGGAACGCGTGCTTGATGCCCAGCATCGTGCCGATCAGGTTGACCTCGAACAGCCGGCGGACGTCGTCGGGCTCGGTGTCGACGAGCAGCTGGGTCACCTCGAGCCCGGCGTTGTTCACCACGACGTCGAGACCGCCGAGGTCCGCGACGGTCTGCGCGACGGCGGCCTCCCAGCCGGCGTCGTCGGTGACGTCGAGGGCGACGAAGTGCGCGCCGATCGAGGCCGCCGTCTTCTCGCCGAGGTCCTTCGCGACGTCCGCGATCATCACCGCGGCACCCGCCTCGCTCAGCGCACGGGCCATGCCCTCGCCGAGACCCTGGGCTCCGCCGGTGACCAGCACCCGGCGCCCCGTCAGATCGAACGCTCCCACCCTCGCTCCTCCCTGCCGGTCCCCGCGGAGGAGCCGGCACCTCGTCGTGCGACGTGGATCACAGTAGGGAAGGCCCTGAACGACCGTCAAGATTTTTCGTGACAAGCGTCCAGAAATTCTCGGACGAGCGTCCAGATCCGTGGGATACGATCGGTGGTCTCGGAGCCTGCCAGGAGAGCCACCACGTGACCAGCACCGATGCCGCCGGCCGGGCCACCCGGAAGCCCGTCGACAAGTTCGAGGACCGGCGCCGCCAGCTCGCGGACGCGGCCCTCCAGACGCTCGCGACCCTCGGGTACGCCCGGACGAGCCTGCGCGACATCGCCCAGAACTCGGAGTTCAGCCACGGGGTGCTGCACTACTACTTCCGCGACAAGGTCGAGCTGATCACCTACTGCGTGCAGCGGTTCAAGACGCAGTGCGTGGAGCGCTACGACGCGATCGCCACTCACGCCACCGAGGCCGACGCGCTCGCCAGGGACGCCGGGGACGGGCTCGCCGCGACGCTCGAGGGCGACGCCGAGCTGCACCGCATGTGGTACGACCTGCGCTCGCAGTCGATGTTCGAGGAGTCCTTCCGGCTCGACGTCGCCGACATCGACGCGAGCCTCGAGCGCATGATCTGGCGCATCGTCGCCACCTACGCCCGCCTCGTCGGCCGCGAACCGGCGACGACGAGCGCGACCGCCTACGCCGCCTTCGACGGGATCTTCCAGCAGGCGCTGATCCGCCACCTGTCCGGGGACGCCGAGGCGCTCGACGACCTGCGCGCCGGGACCCGCGTGCTCCTGGAGCGGCTGGTCTGACTCACAGGGCCTGGAAGCGGGTGAGGGCCTCCTGGCGCTCGGTCTTGTGGTCGACCATCGGCGCCGGATAGCCCTCGGGCGGCGAGGAGAGCTTCCACGGTTGGTGGATCTTCTTGCCCGCCAGCCCCTCGACGTCGGCGAGCTCGGGCACCCAGCGGCGCACGTACTCGCCCTGGGGGTCGAACCGCTCCCCCTGGGTCACCGGGTTGAAGATGCGGAAGTAGGGCGCCGCGTCGGTGCCCGATCCCGCCGCCCACTGCCAGCCGTGCTGGTTGGACGCGAGGTCGCCGTCGGCGAGCAGTTCCATGAAGTGCTTCGCCCCCCACCACCACGGCAGGTGCAGGTCCTTGACCAGGAACGACGCGACCGCCATCCGCATCCGGTTGTGCATCCAGCCCTCGCCGCGCAGCTGGCGCATGGCGGCGTCGATCGCGGGATAGCCGGTCCGGCCCTCCTGCCAGCGCTCGAACTTCTCGTACCCCTGCTTGCCGGTGTCCAGGGTGATCCGGTCGAACTTGGTGTCGAAGTTCTTGCGGGCACTCTCCGGGAAGAACCAGAGCACCTGTGCGTAGAAATCCCGGAAGCACAGCTCGTTGCGGTACGACGTCGGGCCGGTGCCGTCGCCGGTGAGGTCGGCGAGCAGCGTGCGGGGGTGGATCGTGCCGTACTTCAGGTGCACCGACATCCGTGAGGTGGCGGGCCGGTCCGGACGGTTGCGCAGCTCGTCGTAGTCGGCGAGGTGCTCGTCGACGAACGCCTCCCACTGCTCGCGCGCGGCCTGCTCGCCTGCGGCGGGCAGCTCGGCGTCGACGGGCTCGTCGTCGGGGATCGGCACCGCCTGCGGGCCGCTGGGACCACCGCCCGAGGACTTCTCCGCCGGGTCGATCCACGCGAGGGTGGACGCGTCGGAGTCGGCCGGGGCCCGCCAGCCGTGCTGCGTCCACTGGCGGCTGAAGGGGGTGAAGACCTTGTACGGGTCGCCGTCGGACTTCGTGATCCGCCCGGGCGCCACCGCGTACGGCGAGCCCGTCCGCACCAGCTCCGCGCCGTGCTCCCCCAGTGCCTTCTCGACGGCCTCGTCGCGCTTGCGGCCGTACGGCCCGAAGTCGGCGGCGACGTGCACCGAGCCGGCCCCGACGGCCCGCGCGACCCGCGGGACGACGTCGGCAGGATCGCCCCGGACCACGAGCAGCTTCCCGCCCAGCGCCTCGTCGAGCGCCCGCAGGCACCGGTAGAGGAACGTCCGCCGGGCCGGGCCCGACGGGTCCAGCAGCGCCGGGTCCAGCACGAACAGCGCGAGACCGCGGGAGGCGCGCTCGGCGGCCTCGAGGAACGTCGGCTGGTCGTGCACCCGCAGGTCCCGGCGGAACCAGACGACAGCCGGGGAGTCGGACGGAGACATGACATGCAGGTACCCGCCCCCGCCGTCGTCACCCGCCCCGTTTCGCGCGAACGGCGCTCACCGCGCCGCGAGCACGGCGAAGCTGTCCAGGTCGCGGGTGTGCGCGGCGGCCCGCGCGATCCAGTCGCGCCACATGCGGTCGCCGCGCTCACTGCGCTTGACCGCCCCGAGCCCGAAGACGCCGGTCTGCAATGCGTGGATCGCCTGGAGCCGGTAGTCCGTCCAGGCCTGCTCGGCGGTGTAGTCGTCGACCCCGTGCGCCACCAGGGCGCGCTGGTAGGTGCCCACGAGGTCGCGCTCGTGCTCGCGCCGGGTCTCGGTGGCGAGGCTGGTCCCGAGGAAGTAGGCGACGTCGATGGTCCCGGGGCCGTAGCCGACCCCCTGCCAGTCGAGCAGCGCGACGGGCCGGGCGCCCGCGTTGACGTCGAAGAGGATGTTGTCCGCCCGGAGGTCGCTGTGCCACAGGCACTGCGGCGTGTTGAGCACGTCCTTCCAGGCCTCGAGGTGGTCGTTGAGCTTCGCGGCCTCCTCGATGTCGGCCTGCGGGACGAGGTCGCCGTAGGTGTCCGCGAAGCTGGCGGTGAGCCCGGGGAAGGCATCGGTGACACCGACGAAGGAGGTGCTCGTGCCCGCCAACCAGTCGACCGCGGCGAGCTCGCTGCTGCGCCAGGACCCCGCGTGGACCGCGGCGATCTGCTCGAGGACGGTCGCCGCCTCGTCGGCCGTGCAGCCGACCAGCTGGTCGACGATCCGGGCCGGCGAGAGGTCCTCCATGAGCAGGACGAACTCGGTCTCGTCCGCCGCCAGCGCGGCGTGGACCGGGGTCGGTACCGCGATCGACAACGTCGTCGCGATCTCCTCGTAGAACCGGATCTCGTTGCGGTAGTAGCCGGAGCGGCGGCCGAAGTCGCGGCTCGCGGCGTCCTCGGACGGGAACTTCCCGACGACGGTGGCCGGACCCGCTCCGGCGGGCTCGTACTCCAGGCTGAAGCGATAGGAGTCCGCGAGCTGGCCGGTCCCGCACGTCTCGCGGGTGACCCGGGTGACCGTGCCGTCCCGCAGCGACCCGGCCGCGGTGAGCACCCCGGCGAGCCAGGCGGCGTCGACATCGCCGACGGCCACCACGTCCTCGGCGCCGCTCATCGTGCTGCTCCTTCGCCCAGGTTGGCCTCGTAGTAGTCCGGCGGCCAGGCCATCTCGGCGTAGGCCACCGCGGGGGCGCCCTCGATCTCGGCCGTCCCGACGATGTCGAACAGCCGCAGCCGCGGGCTGATCGGGTAGTCGAGCTCGGCGGTCGGGGACACCAGCCGCGCCGTGGTGGTGCGCCCGGCGTCGTCGGTGAGGGTCGCCGCGAGACGGCGGTGGTAGAAGTCGGCGTCGAGATCGAAGTCGAAGTCGACCGCGAGGATCTCCGCCATCTCACCGTCGCGGTACACGTAGCCACGGGCGGTGGTCCGACCGAAGCCGTGCAGGTCCATCACGTGGATCGAGGCGTCGTCGGACAGGAAGTTGATCCACTTGTAGTGCAGCGTCCCGCCCCACGCGCGGGCGCCGAACGAGTGGTCGCGATGACAGGGGGCGTCGAACTCGATGTCCTGCCCGTCGATGCGCACCGTGCCCCGCGCGCGCCCGCCCTGCTCGATGCGGTCGTCGGCGTAGTACAGCGGGAACTGCTCCCGGTGCGAGCTGTAGGCGTAGGGCTCGTGGATCGAGTCGAAGGTGAAGTCGAGGGACATCCGCGGGCCCTCGTAGCGCACCGACTGCCGGTGCAGCGGCTTGAGGTGGGAGAAGCTGAGGTACCCGGCCTTCCAGTCGTCGAAGCCCATCGCGTCCGGCACCGGGATGTCGTCGGTGCGCTCGAAGAGCGGCTCGGCCAGCCGGGGGCCGAAGGCGATGCCGGCGGTGCCTGCGTTGCCGTGGGCGTCGACCCACGTGTAGGCGACCAGCCCGAGCCCCTCCGCGGCCAGGGGGATGACCCAGACCAGGGACTCGCGCATGAACGCCCGGGCCGGATCGAGCCGGTGTCTCTCGTCGTGCTCGCGCGGGAGCTCGCGGATGGGCACGGATTCCTCCTGGGTCTCTCGGAGCGGGTCGGCGTCCCGTGCTCGTCCGGAGGGCCGTCGTGCGCCCACCCGCCATCGGCACCGGGTGACGCGGGACACGCTAGGGCCGGGGTGTGAACGGAGCCGTAACCGCTGCTCAGCGACGGAGCTCGGTCAGCAGCCGCCGGGTCGAGGCGGACGGTTCGGTCGGCAGCTCGGCGAGCCGGTCACGGCAGTCGCGGTAGAGGGCGATGACGCGGTCGTCGTGCCCGAGGGCGGACGCGGCCCGCATCGCCAACCGCCACGCACTCTCGCGGTAGGGGTCCTCGGCGAGCACCCGGTCGACGTGCGTGCGGCACGCGTCCATCTCCCCGAGCCCGAGCGCGGTGCCTGCCGCGCCGAGGCGCACGTCGAGCGCGAGCCGGTGCAGGCCCACCCGCCGGGTCACCACCCAGTCCCCGCGCGAGCCGGGGAAGTACTCGCCACCCCCGACGACGGCGAGCGCCCGCTCCGCGGCCTCGAGGCCGGGGCGGTCGCGCAGGCGCAGGGCGAGCCGCGCGGCGCTCTCGAACTCGATCGAGTCGCTCGTCAGCCGACCGGAGACCCACTGCACGCGCTCGCCTCCCGACTCGAGGGCGCCTTCCCCGGCCCCGGCGGCGACGAGGGCGTCACGCAGTCGCTTCAGGCTCTGGCGCAGGTAGGACCGGGCGCGCTCGTCGGTGTCGTCGAACAGGTCCCGCAGCAGGGTCGTCTTGTCGAGGGCGCCGCCGGCGGCGGCCAGGCGGGCGAGCACCTCCGAGCTGCGTCGCAGGCTGAGCGCGACCGAGCGGCCGAGGTAGGACAGGGCGGGAGTGCCGAACTCCTGGAGCCGCGAGCCCGTGGCCGGAGCGGCGGCGATCCGAGGCCGTTCGGTGGAGAGCACACGGCCGAGCGCGTGCCACGGCGAGTCGGCGACGGGCTCCGCGTCGAGCCGGCGGGTGAGCACGGCCGGGTACTCGTGCAGGGCCCGCAGCAGCAGGTGGTCCGAGCCCTGGATCCGGGCGGCGGCGAGAGCGTGGTCGGCCGCGGTGTCGGCGGCCCCCTCGTGGCCGAGGCGCCACTCGACCTCCGCCAGGTACACCCCGGCGGAGGGCAGGAAGAACTGGTGGTCCCAGTCGAGCATCGTCGCGACGGCCCGCCGCAGGTGGGTGGCGGCGAGGGCGGCATCGTCGTCGAGCAGGCAGGCCAGCCCGTGCCACAGATCCACCTGCTCGACGACGCGCCGCCGGCGGGCCGCACCCGGGTCCTCGGCCACCCGGTCGAGGGCCGCCCGGGCCGCGGCGGCGTCGCCGCGGACCCGCAGGGCCAGGGCGGCGGCCTGCAAATGGTGCAGGGCCAGGCAGTAGGGGCTGCTGCGGGCGGCGGCCACGCGCCCGCGCTCGAGGAGGGCGAACGCCTCGTCGGTGCGGCCGGAGTCGGCCAGCAGGTCGATGGCGTTGCGCGTCATGCCGGGCGACCGCTCCGGCTCGGACCAGCCCTCGAGCAGGGCGAGCGCCTCGTCGTGGCGCCCGACGGCACCCAGCGCCGCGATCCGGCTCGAGCGCGCCGCCGCGCACGGGACCGGGTCGGCCTCGAGCAGGCGCGGGAACCGCCCGTGGATGAGGTCGTGGCGGTGCAACAGGCCGTCGAGCGTGCCGCCACGCTCGGCCGGCCGGTCCCGGTAGTGCTCGGGACGGTCGGCGATATCGATGGCGAGGGTGACGCTCCAGGCCTCCCGGGCCGGACCGGGCCGGGCGTGGCCGATGACCGCGAGGGCGTCCTCGAAGCGCCCGACGTGCAGGTAACAGGTGCCGATGATCCCGGCCAGGTCCGGATCGAGCTGCTCGCCGGCCGCGGTCGCGCGCAGCATGCCCAGGAGGCGCTCGGCGGCCATCGCGCCCGCGGCCCACGCCTCACCTTCCAGCGACACGGCCAGCTCGGCACGGGTGAGGGCCTCGGAGTGCTGGAGGGTCGCCCGCCGGAAGGCACGCAACCAGCCGGCCGCGAGCGCGACGTCGCCCCGGCCCAGCACCACGTCCATCGCCTCGGCCCCCGCCGCCTCGGCCGCGTCGAGGTCGCCCGCGGCCAGGAACGCCTCGACCGCGTCCTCGACGCGCCCCAGATCGAGCAGCAGGCGACCATGCGCCCCGTGCAGCGACGCGACCTCCTCCTCGTCGCGCGCCTCCAGCCGCCACCGCAGGAACTCCCGGAACCGGGGATGGCAGCGCATCTGCTCGCCCCCACCGGTGAAGCAGGCCGGGACGTGCCGGGAGCGGAGGTCCGCCATGATCGCTCTCGCGCGCCGCTGACCCAGCCGAGCGGCGAGCCCCGGAGTCACCTCGGCCAGCAACGAGGTCGCTTCCAGGAACCGCCGATGCCCCTCGGGGAGCCCGGCCATGATCTCGGTCGACAGGTAGCCGTGCAGGGGGTCGGCCCCGCCGTGGACGTGGCCGGGCGAGCGCCGTGCCTCGAACAGCACGCCGGCCACCCAGCCACCGGTCGCGCGGACCACCTCGGCCGGATCGCCGCCGGGCCACCCGAGGCGTTCGAGCACCTGGCCCGCCTCTGCCGCGTCGAGCGCCAGGTCGGTCTCGGTGACGCAGCCGACGCCGTCGAAGGGCCGGGCGCTGCCGAGCACGAGCGGGACGTCCCGGCGGGACACGAGCACCGCGCGCGCGGCGGGGTCGAGAGCGCGCAGGAAGGCCGAGAGGGTCAGGCGGGCCGAGTCCGACTCGACGACCCGGTCGACCTCGTCGAGCACCAGCACCAGCGGGGTCGTCCCGAGCCCCTCCGCGAGCCGTGCTGCCGCCTCGACGTCCGTGCCTCCGGCGGCGCGGGTGTCCTCCCCGGCGGGGCCCGGGCGACCGGCGATCCCGTCGAGCGCCTCCTCGAGATGGAGCAGCAGCCGGCCGGGCTCGGCGTCGGTGGTGTCGAGGGTCAGCCAAGCGGTGGCGCACGGGAGGTCGGCGACCGCATCGGCGACCGCGGTGGTCTTGCCCGCGCCGGCCGTCCCGAGGACCCAGACCAGGGCGTGGTCCTCGAGACACGATCGGATCCGGGCCCGGGGACCGGGCCGGGGCACCACGTGGGCGCGCGGGGAAGGCGGCTGCAGCCTCGCCCGGAGACCGGCCACGTCCACGCCTCCGAGCAGCGGTCACGGCACCGTTGACGCGCACGATCCTAGCGTGACGCGCGCCACGGTCCAGCCCGACGACGGGCGTCCGCGGCTCCCGGCGACCGACCGGGCCGGACCACGTCCGACCCGGTCAGCGCGACCCGGGAAGGGTCAGCGCTTGTCCATCGGCACGAACTCGCGCTCCGCCGGGCCCGTGTAGACCTGCCGCGGGCGACCGATACGGGTGTCCGGGTCCTCGATCATCTCGCGCCAGTGGGCGATCCAGCCGGGGAGGCGCCCGATGGCGAACAGGACGGTGAACATCTCCGTCGGGAAGCCCATCGCCTGGTAGATCAGGCCGGTGTAGAAGTCGACGTTCGGGTAGAGCTTGCGCTCGACGAAGTACTCGTCGTTGAGGGCGTAGTCCTCGAGCTTCATGGCGATGTCGAGCAGTTCGTCGCCGCCGCCCAGCTTCTCGATGATGCCGCGGGCGGTGTCGCGGACGATCGCCGCGCGCGGGTCGTAGTTCTTGTAGACCCGGTGCCCGAAGCCCATGAGGCGGACGCCGGGCTCCTTGTTCTTGACCTTCTTGACGAAGTCGTCGGTGTTGCCGTGGTTGTCCCGGATGCCCTCGAGCATGGACAGCACCGCGGCGTTCGCGCCGCCGTGCAGCGGGCCGAACAGGGCGTTGATCCCGGCCGAGATCGACGCGAAGAGGTTGGCCTGCGAGGAGCCGACCATGCGCACCGTCGACGTCGAGCAGTTCTGCTCGTGGTCGGCGTGCAGGATGAACAGCATGTCCAGCGCGCGGGCGACCTCGGGGTCGACCTCGTAGGGCTCGGCGGGGAGGCCGAACGTCATGCGCAGGAAGTTCTCCACCAGGTTGAGCGAGTTGTCCGGGTAGAGGAACGGCTGGCCGATGGAGTTCTTGTAGGCGTAGGCCGCGATCGTCGGGACCTTCGCGAGCAGGCGGACCGTCGAGAGGTCCACGTTCGGCTCGTCGAACGGGTCGAGGCTGCGCTGGTAGAAGGTCGACAGCGCGGATACCGCGGAGGAGAGCACCGGCATCGGGTGCGCGTCCACGGGGAAGCCGTCGAAGAACTTCTTGAGGTCCTCGTGCAGCATCGTGTGCCGCTGGATCTGCTGGGTGAAGTCGGCCAGCTGCGACTCGGTGGGCAGCTCGTCGTAGATCAGCAGGTAGCTGGTCTCGACGAACGTCGAGTTCTTGGCCAGCTGTTCGATCGGGTAGCCCCGGTAGCGCAGGATTCCGGCGTCGCCGTCGATGTAGGTGATGTCGGAGCGACAGGACCCGGTGTTCACGAAGCCCGGGTCGAGGGTGATCAGGCCGGTGTCGCCGAGCATCTTGCCGAGCTGGACACCGGAGGCACCCTCGGTGGCCTCGACGATCTCCATGGTGTGCTCGCCACCCGGGTAGGACAGGGTGGCGGTGCGCTTCTCGCCGTCGTCGGCCATGTCGTGCATCCCTCTTCACGCGTCTCGTGCGGGAGGGCTTCTCGAGGCCGGGGGACGGCGCCGGCCCGGGCCCGGATCGACGGTCGGTCACCCCGGGGGACGGGAGCGGCGTCACCCCGAGGCGAACTCCCGCGGGTGTGGGGCGTCGTACGCAGGCCGAACCGTAGCGCTCGCCGCGCGATCACCGCAGCACGGAGTCCGGTGCCGCATGACGTGGTCCCGGTCACGATTCAGCTGCCCGGCTCGGACCCGCCCCCGAGCTCCGCGCGCGTCGGCGGTTCCGCGCCGGCCCGCGAGCAGGTCCACCCGGCGACCCGGGCCGCGAACCCCAGGGCGTCCCGCCACCCGCCGGGCCCGAGAGCGGCCAGGCGGGTGCGGTCGAGCAGGTCGTGGGAATGCAGGTACGCGAGCAGCGCCGAGTGCACCGAGTCGCCGGCCCCGATCGTGTCGACGACCGGCCGTGACGTGTCCGCTCCGACCGCGACCTCACCGTCGCGGGTCCGCACGACGAGCCCCTCGGCCCCTCGGGTCACGACGACGGCGGTCGCGCCCGCGGCGAGCAGGTCCGACGGCGAACGACCCCACCACCGGGCGTCCTCGTCGGAGAGCTTGACGAGCCCGGCGCCGCCGGCGATCGCGTCGAGGCGGGTGCGGACCCGGTCGGGGTCGGTCACCAGGGCCTCGCGGATGTTCGGGTCGAGGCTGACGAACACCCCCGCCCCGGCCGCCCGGCGGGCGAGATCGGCGTAGACCGACGCGCCCGGCTCGAGCACCAGCGACAGGGTCCCGAGGGCGAGTGCCGCGGTGTCCGCGGGGAGCTCACCGGGGTCGGCCACCAGCCGGTCCGCGGCGCCGGCGACGTGGAAGGAGTACCGCGCGGCGCCGCTCTCGTCGATGGTCACCACCGCCAGCGTCGAAGGCTCCTCACCCCGCTGGACCAGCGCGTCGTCGACGTGCGAGTCCCGCAGCCGGGCCAGCAGTGCGTCGCCGAACGCGTCGGTCGAGAGCCGCGTCAGCATCGTCGCCGGGGTCCCGAGGCGTCCCAGCCCGACCGCGACGTTGTACGGACCGCCACCCAGGCGCGGGGCGAGCGGCGCCAGTGGGCTCCGCTCGACCGGCACCAGATCGACCAGCGCCTCGCCGCCGACCACCACGCGACCCTTCATGGTCGAGCTCCGCTGCGCTGCGTCCCCCCCGCTGCTCACCGCAATGCCTCCAGGCCCCAGCGCACCGTCCACGTCGCCCCGGGCTGGAGGACCACCAGATCGGTGCCGGAGTTCAGGGCGTCGGGCGGGCAGGTCATCGGTTCGACGGCGACCGCCTTGCCCGGCCGCCCGAACGGGCTCTCCGGGGTGAAGGCCTGCGCCCAGGCGATGTTGCGGTCGCCCCAGAGGCGCGTACCGGTGCCGTCGGGGGCGCGGAGCTCGGCGAGCACCCCCGCGACCCCGCCGCTCACGCCGAAGCAGGTGTCCAGGTCGAGCTCGGCGACCGGACGGCCCCGGCGCAGCGACTCGGCCGGGGTGATCTCCCGGGCGGGGCCGGTCGGCACGAGGGCCTCGTCGACGTCGAGGACGGTGGCGGTCGCGACGGTGAGGGTGCACTCGTCGGAGGGGTGGTCCCCGGCCCGCAGGTACGGGTGGGTGCCGACCCCGGCCGGCACGTCGGCGTCGCCGGTGTTCGTCACCGAGTGGGACACCGTGAGCGAGCCGGCCTCCCCGTCGACGGCGTAGGTGGTCTTGACGTGCAGCGGCTGCGGCCAGCCGTGCGCCTCCGGGTCGTTCCCGCCGGGCACCTCGACGGCGAGGGTGATCGCGGCATCCTCGTGCACCGTGACGCGCCACGGGCGGCGCCGGACGAGGCCGTGGATGGCGTGCCCGCGCGCGGGCTCGGTCACCTCGAGCCGGTGGGTCTCGCCCCGCCACGTGAACTGCGCCCCGCCCGTCCGGTTGGGCCACGGCACGAGCACGCATCCCGCGCCCATCGGCGGCGCGGCGTCCTGGGCGAAGGTCTCGACGTGATCCGTGCCGTCGACGGTGAACGCGCGCAGCCCTGCCCCGACCTCGGTCACGACGGCGCGCGCGTTCCCCGAGCGGATGTCGAACTGCTGCCCCGTGGGCGCCATGAGCGACGACCGTAGTCGACAACGGTTGCCGACACCGCCCGGAGGTACGCGCCTACGCGGCCAGTGCCGCGTACCGGCCGTCGCGGTCGAGGAGATCGGAGTGGGTGCCGGACTCGACGACCCGGCCGTGGTCGAGCACCGCGATCCGGTCGGCGTCGCGGACCGTGGAGAGCCGGTGGGCGATGGTCAGCGTGGTGCGGCCGTCGGCCAGCCGGTCGAAGGCCTCCTGCACGGCCCGCTCGGTGGCGGTGTCCAGGGCGCTGGTGGCCTCGTCGAGCACGAGGATCCGCGGGTCGCGCAGCAGTGTCCGCGCGATCGCCAGGCGCTGGCGCTCGCCACCGGAGAACCGGTGCCCGCGAGGACCCACGACGGTGTCGTAGCCCTCGGGCAGGTCGGAGATCATCGCGTGGATCTGCGCGCCCCGGGTCGCGGCCTCGATCTCGGCGTCGGTGGCCGACGGCTTGGCGTAGCGCAGGTTCTCCCGCACGGTGGCGTGCAGCAGGTAGGTCTCCTGGCTGACCACCCCGACGATGCCCGCGAGGTCGTCGAGGCGCAGGTCGCGCAGGTCGACGCCGTCGATGGTGATGCGCCCGGCATCGGGGTCGTGCAGCCGGGCCACCAGGGACCCGAGCGTCGACTTGCCGCTGCCGGTCTCCCCCACCAGCGCCAGCGTGGTGCCGGCCGGGATGTCGAGCGAGACGTCGTCGAGCGCGGTTCTGGCCTTGCCCCCCTCATGGCCGGCTCCGGGGTAGGAGAAGGTGACGTGCTCGAGCCGCAGATCGCCGCGCGGCGCGGGCAGGTCAACGGGGTGGTCCGGGTCGCTGACCTCGATCACGGTGTCCTGGTACTCGAAGATGCGCGCGAACAGGGCGAGCGAGGCCGAGACCGATACCCCGACGTCGAGCAGCGACGACAGCGGCCGGAACACGCCGGCCTGCAGCGTCGTGAACGCGACCAGGGTGCCGATCGACAGCCCGCTCGCCGTCCATGGCAGACCCGCCCCGAGGTAGATCAGGGCCGGGATCGCGGCGAAGACGATCGACATCGTGGCCATCACCCAGCGGCCCGCGAGCTGACTGCGCAGCTCGAGGTCGGTCAGGCGCAGCGACGAGTCGGTGAACCGCCCGACGAGCGCGTCGCCGGTGCCGAGCGTGCGCGAGAGCCGCACCCCGTCGATCGAGAGGCCCTCCTCGATAGTGACGTTGAGGTCGGCGAGCTCGCGCTGGCGCTGCGCGGTGATCGTGCGCCGCAGCCGGGCGACGCGCCGCGAGAGCAGCACGGCCGGGGGCAGCACGAGCAGCGTCACGAGCGAGAGCTGCCAGGACAGGACGACCATCGCGACGCCGGAGGCGATCACGGTGGTCAGGTTCGCGGCGATCGAGGTGGCGGTGGAGGTGACGACGGACTGCATGCCGCCGATGTCGTTGGTGATCCGCGACTGCACCTCACCGGTGCGGGTGCGGGTGAAGAAGCCCAGCGACAGGCGCTGGAGGTGGGCGAACACGTCGGTGCGCAGCCGGTGCATCACACGCTGGCCGACCGCGGTGGAGATCCAGGTCTGGACAACGCCGAGGGCGGCGGTCACCGCGGCGATGACGACCATCCCGACGACGAGCCCGACGAGCAGGCGGACGTCGCGCTGCGGTAGCGCCACGTCGATGACCTCGCGCAGCAGGAACGGCGAGGCCAGCCCGACGATCGACGACACCACGATGACGGCGATGACGATCACGAGCGAGTAGCGGTGGGGGGCGAACAGGCGGGCGATCCGGCGGAGCGAGACCTGCTTGGCCTGCTCGCGGTCGCGATGGCGCTGCTCGCGAGAAATTTCCGGAGGACGGGGCAAGGGGCGTCTCCTCGGTGGGATCGGTGGCGGAGGTCGCTGTTAGTGAGGCAACCTCATGATGAGGCTACAACACGGGTTCGCGCTAGGGTGTTCCCGTGGAGCGTGACGAACCGGGGTCGGTGAGCGACCTGTTCTGGGCCGTCGCCCGGCGGCTGCGCCACACCTCCCGCGAGACCCTCGCCCCGTGGGACGTCACCCCCTCCCAGCTGCGCGCCCTCGGGACCCTCATGCGCCACGGAGCCGCGCGACCGGGCGCCCTCGCGAAGCACCTCGGGATCGCGCCGCGCTCGGCGACCGAGGTCGTCGACGCACTCGAGCAACGCGGGCTCGTCCGTCGCGAGACCGATCCCGACGACCGCCGCGCCACCCTCGTCGTCGTGACCGACGCCGGCCGGGAGCTCGCCGCCGCCGTGCGGAAGGCCCGCGCCACGGAGACCGACCGCGCGTTCGCCGGTCTCCCCGACGCCGACCGCGCCGAGCTCGAGCGCCTGCTGCGGCGGCTCCTCGCCGAGTGGGAGCCCTCGGCGGAGGACCCACCGGTCGGGCGGCACTGAGGGTCCGGGCGACGGTTCCGGCGGTGGGCGCCCCTCGGTGGCTCTACCGACCGATGGGCACCTTCGCTCAGAACGACGGGGCTCAGAACGACGGAGCCCTCACGCCTGCCCGACCGGCGCATCCGCGTCCTGGCCCGCCACCGGCGCCCGGTAGCGCCAGAACGCCGGGAACGCGAGCACCACCGCGATCATCCCGACGACCACCGCGATCCCGCCGATCGTCGTCGCCGGGCCGGTGCCGATCGCGTCGGCGGCCCAGCCGTGCCACAGGTCGGCCACCCGGGGCCCGCCCGCGACGACCACCACGAACACGCCCTGCATCCGGCCGCGCATCTCGTCGGTGGCGACCGTCTGCAGCATCGTCGAGCGGAACACCGAGCTGACCAGGTCCGCCGCGCCTGCCACGGCGAGCAGGATGACGGCCAGCCACAGGATCGACGTCAGCCCGGACAGCGCGACGCCGACACCCCAGAGGCACACCGCGACCGTGACCGCGACGCCCTGGCGGGCGATGCCGTGCAACCGCCCCGAGAGCAGCCCGCCCAGCGCGGCGCCGCCGGCGATCGCGGCCGAGAGCAGGCCGTACGCCGGGCCACCGCCGTAGGTCTCGACCGCCGCCTCCGGGAACACCGCGCGCGGCATGCCGAAGCCCATCGCCACGAGGTCGGCGAGGAAGCTGACGAGCAGCACCTTCGACATCGCGGCGTAGCGGAAGCCGTCGATCACCGACCGGAGCCCGGCGCTCGACCGGATCGCCCTGACCACCCCGCGGAAGCCGCTCTCGGCGTCGTCGCCCACCGGCAGGCGGGGCAGTCGGTAGGCCGCCCAGATCGAGGCGAAGAGGCAGACGGTGTCGACGAAGTAGAGGACGCCGACGTCGATGAACGCCAGGGCGACCCCGCCGACCAGGGGCCCGGCGAACGCGCCGAGCTGCTGGACGGTGAACCACAGCGTGTTCGCCGCCGGGAGCTGGTCCAGCGGCAGGATGCGCGGCAGGACGGCGGAGCGGGTGGGCTGGTTGACCGCCAGGCAGGCGGTCTGCACCGCGAAGATCACCAGGACCGTCCACGGCCCGCCGATGTGGGTCACCGCCGTGATCCCGAGCAGCGCCGAGGTCACCGCGATGCCCACACCCGAGACCACGAGCAGCATGCGCCGGTCGACGGCGTCGGCGATCGCCCCGCCCCAGAGCCCGAAGACGATGAGAGGGACCAGCCCGAACAGGCCGGTCAGGCCCACCCAGGCCGAGGAGCCGGTGAGCTCGTAGAGCTGGAACGGCACCGCGACGACCGTGAGCTGCGCGCCCACGACCGTGACCACCCCCGCGGTCCAGAGCCGCCGGAAGGCGGGGGTGCGCAACGGGGTGGTGTCGGCGAACAGGCCCCGGCTGGGCCGTCCCCCGTCGCCCGGAGTCCGTTCCCCGTCGCTCCGCTCGCCTCGCCGCGATCGTTCGCTCACCCAAGGAGCGTAGGCACCGGCGACGTCACGGACCCGGTGAGCCTCGCCTCCCCTCGCCTGTGGCCCTCAGGGCGCGAGCCGCTCCAGCACCCAGGCCCCGGTGCGCGGTTCGAACCGGAAGCGCAGCCGGTCGTGCAGGCGCGAGGTCCGGCCCTGCCAGAACTCGACGTGGGTCGGGCGGACCCGCCAGCCACCCCAGTGCGGCGGGGGCGGGATGTCGTCGTCGCCGGCGAAGCGGGCCTCGGTCGCGGCGTACAGCTCGTCGAGCGCGACGCGGTCGCGCACCGTCGCCGACTGCGGCGACGCCCACGCACCGATCTGGGAGGCGCGCGGCCGGGTACGCCAGTACTCGGCGGTCGCCTCCTTGCCGAGCAGCTCGACGGTCCCGATGACGGTGGCCTGGCGCTGCTGCGCGTACCAGGGGAAGGTCAGCGACGCCTGGCGGGTCTGACGGAGCTGGTGGGACTTCTCCGAGGTGTAGTTGGTGAAGAAGGTGACCCCGCGGTCGTCGACGTCCTTGGCGAGCACGGTGCGGGTGGTCACCCGGTGCTCGTCGTCGGAGGTCGCCAGCACCATCGCGTTCGGGTCGGCCAGTCCGGCCTCGCGCGCCTGCTCCAGCCACCCCAGCAGCTGCTCGTGCCAGGTGGGGGCGAGGTCGGCGGCGTCGAGCTCGCCCGCGCGGTAGTCGACACGCATGCCCGGCAGGCCGTCGTGGGCGGCGCCCGGAACCGTCGCTGAGTCCACCCGCTGTTCCCCTCCCGTCGGCGCCGGGTCCCGGCGCGCCCGGCCACGGTAGGCACCGGGGTCCGGAATCGGACACCCCGTGACCGACGACACAGACCGCCCCCCGCCGGGGCCGCACAGTGACGTGGGCGACAGCAGCGCCGTCGGGCCCTTGGGAGGATGGCACCCGTGACCACGACCAGCGCTGAATCAGTGACGATCCCGGCCGATCTCCTGCCCGCCGACGGACGCTTCGGCTGCGGCCCCTCCAAGGTGCGCCCCGAGCAGCTGCGCGCGGTCGCCGATGCGGCCGACGTCATGGGGACCTCGCACCGCCAGAAGCCGGTGAAGTCCCTGGTCGGACGGGTGCGTGCCGGCCTCTCGGAGCTCTTCTCGCTGCCCGAGGGCTACGAGGTCGTGCTGGGCAACGGCGGCACCACGGCGTTCTGGGACGCGGCCGCGGTCGGCCTGATCCGGGAGCGCTCGCTGCACCTGACCTACGGCGAGTTCTCCTCGAAGTTCGCGTCGGTGGCGAAGGGCGCGCCCTTCCTGGCCGACCCCGTCGTCGTGTCGTCCGACCCGGGCACGGCCCCCGAGCCGCGCTCCGACGACTCGGTCGACCTCATCGGCTGGGCCCACAACGAGACCTCGACCGGCGTCGCCGTGCCGGTGGCCCGTCCCGCGGGCAGCGACGGCAAGCTCGTGGCGATCGACGCGACGTCGGGTGCCGGCGGCCTGCCGGTCGACATGGCGCAGAGCGACGTCTACTACTTCGCCCCCCAGAAGTGCTTCGCCTCGGACGGCGGCCTGTGGATCGCGATCATGTCGCCCGCAGCCCTCGCCCGCGTCGACGAGGTCGCCGGGACCGACCGCTGGATCCCCGAGTCCCTCTCGCTGCCGACCGCGGTCGACAACTCGCGCAAGGACCAGACCTACAACACGCCCGCCGTCGCGACGCTGATCATGCTCGCGGACCAGATCGAGTGGATGAACGCCGCGGGCGGCCTGTCCTGGACCACCGCGCGCACCAAGGACTCGTCCGACCGGCTCTACGCCTGGGCGGAGAAGTCGCCCTACGCCACGCCGTTCGTGACCGAGCCCGCGCACCGGTCGCAGGTCGTCGGGACCATCGACTTCTCCGACGACGTGGACGCCGCGGCCGTCGCGAAGGTGCTGCGCGCCCACGGCGTCGTGGACACCGAGCCCTACCGCAAGCTCGGCCGCAACCAGCTCCGGGTCGGCATGTTCCCGGCGATCGACCCGGACGACGTCACCAAGCTCACCGAGTGCATCGACCACGTCGTGGGCGCCCTGTAGGTGGCCTTCGGCCAGGTGAGCAGTCAGTGCGGCCATGAGTGCGCCGACTGCTCACGAGCCGTCAGGCACCTCCCCGGTGGTGTCGCCGACACCCGGCGCGCCTCCCCCGGACGGGGTGGGTGCTCGCCTAGCGTCGTCGTGCGAGGCGGTCCGACCCGGGCAGGGGCGACGCCGCCGAGCAGGCACGGGCGACGGGGAGGCCGACCATGCGCGAGCTCCGGGTGGTGGGCCTCGGCGAGGACACCTCGACGGTGATCCTCGAGGATCCGATCCGGCACGAACGCTTCGTCGTGCCCTCCGACGAGCGGCTGCGCGCCGCCGCGCGCGGTGACGTGCGCCGGTTGGGACAGATGGAGATCGAGACGACGAGCCCCCTGCGGCCGCGCGACATCCAGGCGCGGATCCGCGGTGGGGAGTCGGTCGCCGACGTGGCCGCCGGAGCGGGGGTCCCGACGGCGCACGTCGAGCGGTTCGCCTACCCGGTGCTGCTCGAGCGCTCCCGGGTGGCCGAGATGGCCGGCCGGGGGCATCCGCTCGCCGAGGGCGGCGCGCCCGAGGCGCACACGCTGCTCGACATCCTCACCGCCACCTTCAGCGGGCGCGGCCAGGACCTCGCCGACGGGTCGTGGGACGCCTGGAAGGGCGAGGACGGCACGTGGGTCGTCGCGCTGTCCTGGCGGACCGGTCACTCCGACCACCTCGCGCACTGGACGTTCACCCCCGGCACCGGGGGCGGCGTCGTCGCGCCGCGGGACGAGCCGGCCCGCGACCTGATGGGCCTCGCGCCCGCGTCCGGTCCGCGGCGTGCCGACGGCTCCGCCGCGCGCGGATCCGAGGCCGACGAGGCCGCACCGGCGCACGCGGGCCCGGACGGGATCGAGCGGGCCGAGCAGGAGGACGAGCACCTCGGGCAGGGCGCCCTGGCGGTCGGGGGCGGGGTGACGCCTGCCCGGTCCGCCGCGAAGGCGCGCCCGTCCGCGCCACCGGGGTCACCGGCGCGCGGCAGCCGGGGGTCGCGGTCCGTCCCGGACCAGCGCGGAGCCGACCAGCGCGCCACCGAGCAGCGGGCGACCGACCAGCGGGGCGCCGAACGCCGGTCCCGCGACGGCGGGCGGGCCGCGGGCGCCGCGCGCCACCGCGGCGGCGAGGGCACCCGCCCGGAGCCGTCCCGCCCGGAGTCGTCGCGGGACGGGTCCCGAGCCGACCCGTCCCGATCCGACCCCGGTCGCGACGACGGCGGAGGGGACGACCCGAACGGACGGCCACGCGGCCGCGGACGCACGCACCCGATCGTGCCGTCGTGGGAGGACGTCCTGCTCGGGGTGCGCTCACCGCGCTCCTGACCGGCCCGTCAGCCGGTGGTCACGCCCGCCACGGCCACGACGAGCAGCGGCACCACCGCGACCCCCATCCCCACGAAGGCGCCCCACACCGCCCAGCGCCACGTCGGGACCCGGCGGTTGAGCCAGAGGGCGGGGACCAGCCCGGCGGCCACGACGAGGTCGATGAGCAGCCCGACGAGCCCGAGGCCCGCCACCATCGGCACCGCCAGGGTGAGGTTCACCAACAGCACCAGACCCGCGACGAGTGCTGCCAGGGTCAGACCGGTCGCCCACGGCGTGGGCTCGCTGAAGGCCGTCGACGTCCGCCCGCGACCACGGCGGCCCCGCGCGGGCAGCGGGACCACCGGCACCCGTGACACGGCGCTCACGGCCCGCAGGGGGACGCGGACGCCCGTGACGGGGTCCCGGTAGTCCACCGACTGCTTCAGCGCCACGGAGACGCGCGCGGCGAGGTGGCGACCCGTGCGGCTCACCCGGACCGCCTCGGCGGACCGGGTGGTCGCCCCGGAGTGCGCCACGGTGTCCGCCGCGCGCGCCCACTCCTCCAGCAGCTCGGCCAGCTCCTCCGGGAGGTCGGTCCCCGGGGCGTAGGCACCCCATCCGACGACGGCGCCCTCGTCGACCCCGATCGGCGATCCGCCCACCAGCGCCCGTCCGCGGTGGGCCGCGACCTCGAGGACCGTCACGACACCCCTGCCGGCCGGGCCGCGTGGAAGGCCACCGCGGCCGCCGTTGCGACGTTGAGCGAGTCGACCCCGGCCGCCATCGGGACGCCCACCCGGTGGTCGGCGAGCGCGAGGGCCTCGTCCGAGAGCCCGGGGCCCTCCGCGCCGAGTAGCAGCGCCACCCGGTCGACCCCGGCGAGCGTCTCCGGCGTCACGTCACCGGTCGGGGTGAGGGCCGCGATCTCGAACCCCGCGCGGCGCAGGGCCGCGACCAGCGTGGGCCAGTCCGCCCCGCGGAACGGCACCCGCAGCACGTGCCCCATGGAGACCCGGACGCTGCGGCGGTAGAGCGGATCGGCGCATCCGGGCGCGAGCAGCACGGCGTCGACGCCGAGCGCGGCCGCGTTGCGGAAGAGCGAGCCGAGGTTCTCGTGGTCGTTCACGCCCTCCGCCACGGCCACGCGGCGTGAGCCCGCGAGGAGGGCGTCCAGGTCGGGGGCGACGGCCCGGTCGGCGCTCGCGAGCACGCCCCGGTTGAGGTGGAACCCGACGACCGAGGCCATGGTGTCCGCGTCCGTGACGAACGCCGGGGCGTCGAGGCCGGCCAGCTCCCCCTCGAGCTCGGCGATCCGGCGCGGTACGCCCAGCAGGGCCCGCGTCGGGTACGGCGAGTCAAGCAGCCGTCGCACCACCACCGTCCCCTCCGCGAGGACCAGGCCGCGCCCGCCCGGCCGGTCCGGCCGGCGATCGGCACGGGAGAGGTCGCGGAAGTCCTCGAGACGATCCAGATCGGGCGACCCGCCGTCGTCGGGGGCCGGGCCGGCCAGCTCCACGATCCGCACCACGTACGGCATCGTTCCAGACACGATCTCCCCGCCCGGGGGCCATCGGAGGGCACGGTTCACGTCTGCGGGTGTGCCGGGGGGCTCCGGGGGGCATGCCCTTCCCGCGGACGCCGGGGGCAGACTGCCGGCGCGGCGCGGCCCGGCGTGATCACACCCGGCACGGCTGGGCCCTGACGGCACGGGCGCCGACTGCCAGGATGGGAGTAGACCCGGGGAGATGACGCGCAGCGGAGCTCCACCCGGCCGGGCGGGAGACGAGGCGCAGCGGAGCTCGACCAGACGGGCGGGTCCGTCCGCGGGCACGGGAGGCGAGACGTGAGCGAGATGCGGGTGGTCGGCGTGCTGGCCGTCGACGACGCGGCACAACAACCGGCGTCGGAGACGAACCGGCACCCCGTGGTGCTCCTGCAGGAGACCGAGGGGAAGCGCTGCCTGCAGATCTGGATCGGCCTCGCCGAGGCGGAGGCGATCGCCCTGGAGCAGCAGGGCAGGCTCCCCGAGCGGCCGCTGACCCACGTGCTCATCGCGGACGTGGTGTCCGCCCTCGGCCGCACCCTCGAGCGGATCGAGATCACCGAGGTGCGGGGCGGCACGTTCTACGCGGACCTCGTCTTCGACCGGGGCCTGCGGGTGTCCGCGCGCCCCAGCGACTCGATCGCGATCGCGCTGCACGGGGACGTGCCGATCCACGCCACCGAGGCGGTCCTCGTGGAGGCCGGGGTGCTCGTCGACGACGACGAGCCCGGTGAGGACGGCTCCTCGCCGGTGCCCGACGAGGAGGAGGTCGACCGGTTCCGCGCCTTCCTCGACAACGTCTCCCCGGAGGACTTCGGGCGGGGCGCCTGACCTCTCGCGCGCCCTCGTGTGCGACCACCGCGTCTGCACATGCGTCCAACGGTCAGCCGTGATCTACAAGATCGGCTGAACGGACGCTATGACGAGGCGAACGGTCGCCTTCCCTGGTGTGTGACACACGGTTGTGTCACCGTGACTCGGGTCGTCAGGGGTAAGCGAGCGCGTCCCGGCTCTGCGGCGGTCCAGCCGTCGAGGTGCGGGTCGAGAGTGGGAGCCGGGCACTGATGGGGCCGTTCGCCGTACCGACCAATTCGGCACAGGTTCCCGACGATCCGTCGGTCATCCTGTCGGTCCGCGGTGCCGTCCTCGTGGGCAGCCCACCTCCCGACCGCCGGTCGCCGGGAGGCGGGAACCGACTCTGATGGGTCGGGTCGTCTCCCGTGCGGTGCTCTCCGATCGCGACCAGTACCGCACCAAGGTCCACCGGTGCCTCGAGGCCCTGCGACGCATGGTCGCCGAGGGGCAGTTCGCCGCGGACGAGCTGCGCACCGGCGTCGAGCTCGAGCTGGCCCTGGTCGACCAGGGCATGGAACCGGCGATGCTCAATCACGCGGTGCTCGACCGCTCCGCCTCGGACCTGCTCACCACCGAGCTGGGCCGCTGGAACCTCGAGATCAACCTGCCGCCGCGCACGCTCCCCGGGGCCGCCGCGTGCCGCCTCGAGGACGACGTCGTGTCCTCGATCGGCTGCGCCCGCCGGTCGGCCGCGGTCGTCGGGGCCACCCCGGTCACGATCGGCATCCTGCCGACCCTGGGCGCGGAGCACCTCGACTCCGACCAGCTCACCGACGACCCCCGCTACGACCTGCTGAACCGCCAGATGGTCGACGCCCGCGGCGAGCCGTTCCGCCTGGACATCTCGGCGCCCGGCCAGGCGGGAACCGGGTCGTGTGACGAGCGCCTCGTCCTCGACGTCGACTCGATCGCCCCCGAGGCCGCGTGCACCTCGCTGCAGCTGCACCTGCAGCTGACCCCGGAGACCTTCCCGGCGCACTGGAACGCCGCTCAGGCCATCGCCGGCGTGCAGGTGGCTCTCGCCGCGAACTCCCCGTTCCTGCTCGGCCATCGGCTCTGGGCCGAGACCCGCGTACCGCTGTTCGAGCAGGCCGTCGACGTGCGTCCGGTCGAGCTGCGCAACCAGGGGGTCCGCCCGCGGGTCTGGTTCGGGGACCGCTGGGCGTCCTCGGTGACCGACCTGTTCGAGGAGAACGTCCGCTACTTCCCCGCCCTGCTCCCGATGGTCGACGACGAGGACCCCGTCGAGACGCTCGACGCGGGGCAGGCGCCTGCGCTGCACGAGCTGCGCCTGCACTCCGGGACCGTGTGGCGGTGGAACCGCCCGGTGTACGACGTCGCGGACGGGGTCGCGCACCTCCGGCTGGAGAACCGGGTGCTCCCCGCCGGCCCGACCGCGATCGACGCGGTGGCCAACGCGATGTTCTTCTACGGGCTGGTGCGGGCGCTCGTCGACTCCGAGCACCCCCCATGGCGCTCGATGACGTTCGACGCCGCGCACGACAACTTCGTCGCCGGTGCGAAGCACGGGCTGGACGCCCAGCTCTTCTGGCCGGGCGAGGGCACGATCGGCGTCGACCGGCTGGTGCTCGACCGGCTGCTCCCGCTCGCGCGGGAGGGCCTGCTGGCCTGGGACGTCGACCCCTCGGTCGCCGAGCGCTATCTCGCCGTCATCGAGGCGCGCTGCCGCACGGGGTGCACGGGGGCGTCCTGGCAGACCCAGATGGTGGCCGCGCTCGAGAAGAACGGGTGCCCGCGGCCGATGGCCCTGCGCCGGATGCTGGAGCGGTACGTGACGCACATGAGCGCCAACATCCCGGTGCACGCCTGGCCCGTGATGTAGGGGCCGTGATCGAGGGCCGCGGGGCTCAGGCCTGCGCGACCGGGCGACGCGCGACGCGCCGCGCCTGCCCGGCCAGCAGGGCCGCGGCGATCAGCACCGTCGCGACCGTCGCCACGCCGCCGATCACCAGCGGCGCACGACCGCCGAGGACCTCCGCGAGCCACCCCAGCACCGGGCCGCCCACGGGGGTGCCCCCGAGCAGGACGAGCATGTAGATGCCCATGACGCGCCCGCGCATGGACTCGGTGACCCCGAGCTGCACGGCCGCGTTGGCCGCCGTCGTGAACACCAGCTGGCCCAGGCCCGTGGGGATCAGCAGCAGCGCGGTCAGGGCGTAGGTCGGCATGACGCCGGTGAACAGCTCGGCCACCCCGAAGAACAGGCCCGCGAGCAGCACCGTCCGCAACCGCGGCCGCCCGACCCGGCGCGCCGCGACGAACGTGCCCGCCAGACAGCCCACCGCCAGCGCCGAGGTCAGCAGCCCGTAGGACTCCGCGCCACGCCCGAACACGGTGCGCGCGGTGATCGCGAGCGTCATGAAGAAGTTGATGCCGAACGTGGACACGAAGAACACCACGGTCAGGAGCACGACGAGGTCCGGCCGGTGCCGCACTTCGCGCAGCCCCTCGAGCACCGCGCCGAGCGCCCGTCCCGGCCGCCTCTCGTAGGAGAACATCTCCGCCGGGCGCATCAGCGCGAGACCGGTCACGACGGCGATGAAGGTCGCGGCGTTGACCAGGAACACCCACCCGGTGCCGACCGCGGCGATCATCAGCCCGGCCACGGCGGGTCCGACGATGCGCGCGGTGTTGAACGTCATCGAGTTGAGGGCGACGGCGTTCGTGAGCGCGGACGGCCCGACCATCTCGCCGGCGAAGGACTGCCGCACCGGCGCGTCGACCGCGGAGAAGCAGCCGAGCAGGAAGCACAGCACGTAGACGATCGGCAGTGTCGCGGTGCCGGACACGTCGAGCACGCCGAGCGTGACCGCGCAGATGCCCATGCCGATCTGGAGGGCGATGAGCAGCTTGCGCTTGTCGTAGCGGTCGGCGAAGGCGCCGCCGAACAGCGAGAGCAGCAGGGTCGGCCCGAACTGCAGGGCCGCGGCGACGCCGAGGGCGACGGGACTGCCGCCGGAGAGGTTCAGGACCAGCCAGTCCTGGGCGACCCGCTGCATCCACGTGCCGACGAGCGAGACGACCTGGCCGGAGGCGAAGAGCCGGTAGTTGCGGTTCCGCAGCGACGCGAACATCGTCGCGCCGCCCGGTGTCGACGACTCCGGTTGCTCCGTCCCCGCGGTCACCGTTGCCTCACATGAATTGAGCTTACCTAACATTCGCGGACGCGGGCCGGGCGATCGCTTCCGCGCCGCCCCGACCCGACGTCCTGGCGAGCTCCGCTACTTGGTGTCCTCGAGCGCGAACCCCACCTTCAGCGTCACCTGGTAGTGGTGCACGGCACCGTTCTCGATGTGACCGCGGATCTCGGTCACCTCGAACCACCCGATCTCGCGCAGGGTCTCCGAGGCGCGCTTGATGGCGCCCTGGATGGCGTCGTCGACACCCTTCTCCGAGGTCCCGACGATCTCCGTCTTCGAGTAGATGTTGTCGGCCACTGGAACTCCTTCGTCTCGGGGACCGTCTCCCGGGCGGGTTGCCCCGCCCCGTCGCGATGAACCGGTACCCGCTGAGCCCCGGACGTTCACATGGGGGCCGTCGTCACACCTCGCGCTCCTCGTGAGGTGGACGGTCCGATGGGGAGGGGCGGTGGACACCGAGATGGAGCAGTGCCGCGTCGAGAGCGATCTCGAGCGGAGCCACGTGGCGGGCCAGTCGGGCGAGCATCAGGCCGCCCTGCACGGCCGCGAGCAGCGCCCCGGCGAGGACGGTGGGATCGCCCACGGCGCCGACCGTCCCCCGCTCACGGCCCCGGGACACGAGCCGGGCCAGGCCGTCGCGCCAGTGGTCGAAGGCGGCGGCCTGGTGCGCGCGCAGCACCGGGTCGTCGTCGACCTGGCTGCTGAGCACCCCGAGCGGGCAGCTCAGCGGGCCGTCGCCGCCCCGGTGCACGGCGAGCAGGTCGTCCGCCCACGCCGCGACGTCCCCGTCGGATGCGGGCCCGAGCCGGGGCTGCGCGCCGAGCACCCGTGCGAGCTGGTGGTCGATGACGGCCAGGACGAGACCGCGCTTGTCCCCGAAGTGGTGGTAGAGCTGCGACTTCCCCGTGCCGGTCGCGGTCAGCACATCGCTCACGCCGGTGGCGGCGATCCCGCGGGCCTGCATGAGCCCGGCTGCCGCCTCGACCATCTGCTCCCGGGTCCGACGTCCCCGCGCCGTCGGCGGCCGGCTCCACCGGGAAGCCTCGTCGACACCCACACCGAGATTGTACCGATAGGTACAGTCTCCGCTAGGGTCCCGGCATGACGAGCGCGGGACCCACCGGGACCGGGACCGACCCCGACGAGGAGCGCGCGCCGTCGGAGGCGGCCACGCCGACACCGGACGAGGCGGTCACGGCGACACCGGGCGAGGCGGTCACCGGGAACGGGGCCGTGGCGCTCGCCGACCCTGCACAGGCCGACGCTCCGGCGCCGCCACGGGCCGCCCCCGAGCCCGAGTACGGCTTCCCCCGGGCCCTCTGGCGCGGTCTCGCCCGCATCCCGGTGCCGCCGCCCGCGGACCCGAGGACGTGGCGCAGCCCGCTGCGCGGGACCTGGCTGACCTCGGTGTTCGGCGCGATGCTCCTGGTCGGGCTGCCGATCGTCATCCTCACCGGGCTGATGTCCTACATCGCCTACGGACCGCAGTTCGGCCAGGCGATCCCCGGCGACGTCGGGTACCTGCACCTGCCGTTCTTCGACTGGCCGTCGAACCCGTCGTGGTTCTACCGGCTCACCCAGGGCTTCCACGTCACGCTCGGCATGGTCCTGACGCCGGTCGTGCTGGCCAAGCTGTGGTCGGTGGTGCCCAAGCTCTTCGCCTGGCCGCCCGTGCGCAGCGCCGCCCAGCTGCTCGAGCGCGTCGCCCTGCTCGCCCTCGTCGGCGGGATCCTCTTCGAGTTCATCACCGGCCTGATGAACAGCCAGTACGACTACTCGTGGGGCTTCAGCTTCTACACCGCCCACTACTACGGGGCCTGGGTCTTCATCGCCGGCTTCGTCGTCCACGTGGCGATCAAGCTGCCGACGATGCTCGGGGCGCTCCGTGTCGGGCCGGGAGGCACCGGCGCGCTCGGACGCTGGCTGCACGACTCCCCCGCCGAGACCGAGCCCGAACCGATGGACCACACCGGGCTGGCGGCGCTGGCCCCGAACAAGCCCACGCTGAGCAGGCGTGGGCTGATCGGGATGGTCGGCGGCGGCAGCCTCCTGGTCGGTGTGCTGAGCATCGGCCAGACCTGGGACGCGCTGCGGCCGCTGGCGCTGCTCTCGCCGCGCGGACAGTCCTACGGCACCGGTCCGAACGACTTCCAGATCAACCGCACGTTCGCGGGGTCCGGGATCAACCCGACGGCCCTCGACGACGGGTGGCGGCTGCGGCTGACGGGCGGGTCGAGCGAGGTCTCGCTGAGCCGCCAGGCACTCCTGGACATGCCCCAGCACACCGCGACGCTGCCGATCGCCTGCGTCGAGGGGTGGTCGGTGACGCGGACCTGGACGGGGGTCCGGCTGCGCGACCTCGCCGCGCTCGCCGGGGTCCCCCGACCGGAGAACGCCCTCGTGCAGTCGATCGAGACGACGGGGGCCTTCGCCCGCGCGACGCTGCAGTCCAACCAGGTGCTGAACCCGGAGGCGCTGCTGGCCCTGCGGGTGGGCAACGAGGGCGGACAGACCGTCGACCTCACCGCGGACCACGGCTACCCGGCGCGGGTCATCGTCCCGGCGCTGCCAGGGGTCCACAACACCAAGTGGGTCGCCTCGATCGACTTCCGGAGCGCATGATGCGGACCGTGCTGCGCTCCTGGCGCTCCTTCTACGGCGAGAACCCGCTGCACCTGCTGGCCATGGTGGCGTGCTTCGCCCTCGTCGGGTACGTCGTCTCGTTCGTGTTCCCCGGCCCGAGCGCCCTCTCCCTGGGAATCTGGTTCCTCGGGGCGGTGCTCGCCCACGACCTGGTGCTCTACCCGCTCTACGCCCTGGCCGACCAGCCGCTGACGATCGGCCGGTGGGCCCGACGCAGGGTCGCCCCCCGCCGCCCTCCGCTGGTCCCGGCGATCAACCACGTGCGGGTGCCGGTTCTCGGCTCGGCGGTGCTGGGGCTCATCTACTTCCCCACGATCACGCAGCGCGGGGAGGAGGCGTTCCGCTTCACCGCGGGGCTGGGCATGGCGGGCATCTACGAGCACTGGTTGCTGATCACCGGGGTGCTGTTCCTGGGCAGCGCCGTCGTCTACGCGATACGCCTGGGTGCCGCGGCGAGGCGCGCGAGCGCTCGTGAGCACTCCTCCGTGTCATAGGGCGGATCAGTGCTCACGAGCGCGAAGCGCACCTACGCCTGCGCGAGCTGACGCTCCGGCAGCTCGGCCTCCATCTCGCGGATGATCGGCAGGACCTTGTCGCCGAACTGCTCGATCTCCTCCTTGACGTGCAGGAAGCACAGCAGCGACAGGTCGACGCCCAGCTTCTTGTACTCGACCAGCCGCTCGGCGACCTGCTCGGCGGTCCCGATGAGCTGGGTCTTGAAGCCGTCGTTGTACTGCACGAGGTCCTCGAACGAGGAGTCGGCCCACATGCCCTTCTTGTCCGGGGCCGACGCGCCGCCCTGCTGCACCGCCTGCCGGAAGCCCTCGACCTGCTCGACGTTGGCCTTGTCGACGATCTCGCGCAGGGTGTCCCGGGCCTCCTTCTCGGTGTCCCGGACGATCATGAAGCCGTTCAGGCCGAACTTCACCGTCCGCTCGTGCTCGGCCGCGGTCGCGTTGATGACGTCCAGCTGCTCGGTGACGCCGTCGAAGTCCTTGCCGTTGGAGAAGTAGAAGTCCGACACCCGACCGGCCATCTTCTGCGCCGCCGTCGAGTTGCCGCCCTGGAAGATCTCCGGGTGCGGGCGCTCCGGGGTGTTCAGCGGCTTGGGCTTCAGCGAGTAGTCGTGGAAGCGGTAGAAGTCGCCCCGGAACTCGAAGTGGTCCTGCTCCCAGATGCCCTTGAGGCAGGAGATGAACTCCTCGGTGCGCCGGTAGCGCTCGTCGTGCTCGAGCCACGGCTC
>NZ_DASXJS010000280.1:0-2843 GCF_036497245.1 Actinomycetospora sp.
CGGTAGGTGTTGTCGCCCGGCCGATACTCCTGCGGCTTGACCGGGTTCGCGACTGCATCTTCCATCGCCTCGTCGCTCACCCCGTGGCCGCCGTTCCTGGACTCTGCCTGCTCCTCCCCGTGCCGAGTCTTCCCCGAGATCCCCGAGGGCGGTGGGAACGGGGCCGGTCCCTGCACGGGTTCGCGCTGCTGATCGACCTGGAACGGCGCGACGGCGCTGTCGCCTGCCGCGTGGGAGGCGAGGTCGAGCAGGCCTGCACCGGCGATCCCGACTCCTGTGGCGACGCCCGCCGCCGACAGGGCGCCTCCCGGAACGCCGGCCACTGCCCCTCCACCCGTGGCCGTGAGGACAACGCTTGCGAGCCCCCCGGCCGCACTGACGGCGGCGAGAGCACCGCCGCCGAGCACCGCCCACCCGTCGACCGGGTGCTCGAAGACCGCGTACCCGAGCGAGGCCGCGACGTTCCCCATCTCGGCGACCGAAGCAGACGTGGCCGCCGCCGGCGCAGCCGGGGGTGGTGGAGCGATACCGGCGAGCGACGAGGTGGCCGCGTCGAGACCGCGCGCCGCGGCCTCGTTGGCGACGTGGGCACGCTCCTCGGCGGCTCGCATCAGAGATGCTCCGTCGTGCATCGCCTGCTCGGCGCGGTCCCGCGCGACGTCGGCGGCCGGGGCAGCTTCCGGCCCGCCCGAGGTCGCCGCCCGACCCTGGGCGGCCATCTCCTCGCCGCGGGCGTAGTCCTGCTGCGCGGCGCGGAGCTCCTCGGCGAACCTGGCGAGCGGCCCGACCGAGGTGTTCGCCGCCTCCGCGACCCGCCGCGCGCCCGTCGCGTCCTGCTGCGTCCGAGCGAGGGCGAGCGGTGCAGCCAGCCCGGTCCAGTCGGCAGTGGCCGCGCGTCCGTGGCCGGCGATCGACTCACCAGCAGCCTGAACCGCTGTCGCCGCGGCCGTGAGTTGCCGGCACGCCTCCTCGACCGCGTCCGGGTCGCCGGGAACGGGCATCAGTGCGGCCCGTCGAGCCCGGACGAGGCGCGGGCGTCGCTCGTCAGGTATTGCGCGCTCGATGCCTCGAGGGCGCCGGCGCAATCGGCCAGGCTCGTGCGGATCGCCTGGACGGCGCGGTCGAGTTTGGTCGCAAGCTCCGACGCCGCTCCGGCGAGCGGGCCCGGGCCGGCGGCCTGCGACACCTGGTCAACGGCGGCTCCGGCCTGCACTGCGGCGTCGTCGAGGGAGTCGGCGTCGGCACGCAGGCCCACGGCGCCTCGGCGGAGCTGCTCGGGGTGCACGTCGAAGCCGTCCGGCACGTCGAGGATCGTGACGCAGGAAGGACGGCCGTGGGGTCGCTTCGGAAAAGTCGGTGAGACGGGGTGGGCCCGGCCGCAACCTCGAGATTCTGACCCGCTCGACCTGACGGGCGAGCACGGCGAGGGCGACGTGCTCAGCGATGTAGCACGTATTGTGCTACTTTTGTGCGGTGGAGCGCATCGGTGTTCGCGAGCTTCGGCAGCACGCGTCGCGGTACCTCGATCTCGTCAAAGCCGGCGAGACCGTGGAGGTGACCGAACGGGGTGAACTCATCGCTCTGTTGGTGCCCGCACCACGGGGCGACTCCGTGAGGGATCGGCTCATCGCGGCGGGGAAGCTGATCCCCGCGTCGGCCCCGACGGGGCGCCTGCGGTCGTCGCGTCCCGTGCTGCCAGGGGCCGGTGAGCCCACCAACGCGGAGCTGCTCGACGCCGAGCGCGAGGAACGCCTGTGATCTACCTGGACTCCTCGGCACTCCTGAAGTTGGTGCGGGTCGAGGAGGAGACCGCGGCCTTGCGCGACTGGCTGACCCTGCATCAGGGGGACACCCTCGTGACCAGCGAGGTGGGGCGGGTGGAGGTCTTGCGTGCGGCCCGGCGAGTTGGAGCACGGGTCCAGGCCGAGGCTCGCGTCCTGCTCGGTGACCTCGACCTGGTTCCCCTGGATCGGGCCGTCCAGGACCTGGCCACTGACATCGGCGATCCTCTGCTGCGCACCCTCGACGCCCTGCATCTGGCTTCGGCGGTACTCCTGAGCGAGCACCTGATGGCTTTCGTCGCCTACGACCACCGGCTCGCTGGTGCAGCGCAGAGCGAGGGTCTGGCCGTAGCTGCCCCGGGTGCGCCGTGATGCGCACGGGCCGCGGGCGAGCGGCTGATGGGTCGCGGCGGGAGCCGGCGACCTCGGATGAGACCGACTGGGCCCAGGTGCGGCGCCCCGCCCGAGGTCACGGGCGCAGCGTCACACCGGCAGTTGGTCAGGTACGGCGGTCCCGACCTGCCCGTTCGACGGTTCCGCCGCCCCGGCGACGACAGCAGGGTGAGCCCATGACGGAGCCGATGTGCCGGATCGACGCGACGGCCGCCGCGATCGACGCGATGGACCAGTTGGCGGCCGAGCACGGCGAGCTCGTCCTGCACATCCCCGGCGGCGCCGAGGAGGCGGGGACGCCGATGTGCTTCGGGGCCGGGGAGCTTCGGGTCGGGGCGCGCGACGTCTTCCTGGGGACCGCGCACGGCGTCGAGGTCTACGAGCAGGCGAGCCGCCCCGACGCGCACTTCCGCGCCGGGTGGGACGCCCACCTCGACGTCGTCCCCGGGCGGGCGCCCGGGTTCTCGCTCCACCCCGAAGACGGCATGCGCTTCACCATCCACGACTCACGCCCGGCGGATCACCGCGCGGGAACCGGCGCGGAGGCCGCGGGGTAGTCGGGCAGGCCGATCGCGTCCGACGGCGGGCGGCCGAACCGGTCGAACAACCCGCCGAGCTTGTCCGAGGCCTGGGCGGCGACCCCGAACGCGGCACGCTGCAGCGTCCGAC
>NZ_DASXJS010000281.1:0-8412 GCF_036497245.1 Actinomycetospora sp.
CGGGGCGGCTCCAGCTGTGGCGGTCGTCGGCGTCGGTCACGACGTCCAGGATGCCGCGCCGGCCCCGGCGCGCCCGGCGACCGGGTCCGCGGGAGCCTCGTCGGGCCGCGCCCGGGGCTCGGGCGCCCCGCGGACGGGCTCGGGCTCGGTGCGCGGCTCCGGCGCCTCGCCGACGGGCTCCAGCTCGGCCGGCTGCTCCTCGGTACGACGGCGGGCCGCGGCGCCGAAGTAGTCGCCGCCCTTCGCCTTGACGCCGTCGGTGCCCCAGCTCCGCATGCGGTCGGCCGGGACCATGCGGGGGATGTGCTTGCGGCAGTGGATGTAGGCCTCCTCGACCGCGACCACCACCCACAGCTCGGCACGCCTGCCGGGGACCGGGTCGACGGGGAGCTCGGGGTGGTCCCCGCGCAGGTCGGCGTCGTCGACGACGCGGGCGGTGCCGTTCACGTGCAGCCCGATGAGGTCCTCGGCGAAGTCGATCATCAGAAGGCCGACGTGCGGGTTCTCCGCGATGTTGCCGAGGCTGGCCATGACGCCGTTGCCGCGGTACTCGGGGTAGGCCACGTGACCGTCGTCGAGGACCGCGAGGAAGCCCTCGGGGCCGGCCCGCAGGGACGAGTCGCACTCGCCCCTACCGTCGGCGGTGGCCACGAACATCATGCTCATCCGCCCGACGAACTCGATCATGCTCGGCAGCAGCCGGTGGCACACCTGGTCGTCGTAGAAGCGGTCCGCCCGCGCCTTGGTCCCGAGCCGCTCCTGGAGCTCGTGCTCGCCGTCCGAACCGGGGCGACGGGGGCGCGTGCGGAGCAGCTTCGTGAAGCGCATGGTCCTCGTCTCGATCGCGCGTCGGGGCCGGGGAGGCGGTGGCGAGCCGGGCGGGCACCCCGCCCGAGGGGGAGCCGAGACCGATCGTACGGTCCCGGATGAGAAGCCTCGGCCGTGGACCTGAGAAGGGCCGGAGCCGTTCGGAGCAACTTGACCGTGACGTGAGTCACTCACGATCGGCATCCGGGCCGATGCTCAGGGTGTTCGGCGGACGCCGCGAGCCCGTGAGCAGCGAGAACGTGACCATTTCGTGACCACGCCCGGATCCGGGCCTCGGAAGGCCGCGCGATGTCACCCGTCCGGGGCCCTACGGTGGTCATCGGCCGGACGTCCAGGCGCCCGGCCCCGGACTCGAGGCGCCCACCTGTCCCGGCGAGTCCGGCCCCCGGAACCCCGAGTGCGGGACAGGTGGACACGCCGGGTCCCCGCCCGGCACCGGTTCGCTCCCCCACGACCGGGTTCCGGCGCCACGAACGAGGACCACCATGGCTCGACATCGCTCCGGGTCCCGCTCCGACCGGGCGAGTCCCGGCGCATCCCGGCCCGACGGCCCCCCGCGGACGGGCTCCTGGCCCGCGGCCCTCGACGCGCCGGCCACCGGCCCCCACGTCGTGCGCGGCAAGCATCGCCACGACCCCGCGACCACCCCGCTCGACCTCGCGGCGATCGCCCGCGCGGCCGCCGAGGCCCGCGCGGACGGGAGTGGGCCGGCCACCGGCGACACCGGCGGCCTGCTCGACACCCGCGCACAGCCCTCGCCGGTGACCGGCGGCCACCGGGCTCCCGCCGGACCGCCTCCCGGCCCGGTCACCGGAGGCCACCGGGCTCCCGCCGCGCCGCCTCATGCTCCCGTCACCGGCGGCTTCCCGGACCAGGCCCCGCCGGCCCGCCGCCCCGGTCCGGCGCCCGCGCCGCCCGGCCCCGTCACGGGCGGCTTCCCCGGACCCGGCCCCGGGCGCGCCTCGCACCGGGCCCCGCGCGAGACCCGGTTCATGAGCCCGACCCGCGCCGCGGGCGCGCTCGCCCTCTTCGGGGCCCTGACCGGGGCCAGCGTCGCGGCCGCGAGCTCCGGCCCGACGTTCCTGGCCGACCCGGCCGCCGACACCGGCGAGCTCGTCCGCCCGAACCTCGCCGTGGCCCCCGCGGGGGTGTCCGAGCCGGTCGTCCACGCGCCGTCGGTGGCGCCCCACACGGCGACGTCCACCCCGAGGAGCACCACCACCGCCGCCCCGACGACGAGCGCCGCGGCCCCCGCCCCGCGCAGCGACGGCGGGAAGACGCTCTGGTCGGCGGACTTCGCCTCCGCGGGCATGAAGAACTTCAAGTCGACGCCCTGGAACAACCAGGGAGCGTCGTCGCCGACGATCGGCGCCGGCCTGCTGAACGTCTCGATGCCCGGCGGCGGCAAGCGCTCCGAGGTCGAGCCGGACTTCAAGGGGCTCTCCGAGGGCGACCAGTACTACTTCGGGTTCTCGGTGAAGCTCGCGCCGGACTTCCCGGTGAACACCTCGGACTGGCAGGTGATCACCCAGTTCAAGAACGACGGCACCGGGTCACCGCCGCTGGAGCTCAAGGTCCAGGACGGCAAGTTCCTCCTCGACGGCGACTCGGGCGGGTTCTCGCAGGTCGTCGGCGACGCGAAGCCGGGCCAGTGGACCCACCTCGTGCTGAAGGTGAAGTTCTCGTCCTCGAACGGCACCGTGAGCGCCTGGCAGGACGGCGTGCAGAAGCTCGCCGACTTCGCGCCCCCGTCGGGCACGATGTACGCGGGCAAGGACAGCTACGTGAAGACCGGCATCTACCGGGACACCGCGATCGGCCAGGCGGGCAAGCTCGCGTTCGGCAGCTGGGCCATCGGCACGAGCCTCGGTTCGGTCAGCAAGGACCTCCCCGCCGGTCTCGACTGACACCGGCCTCCCCCGGACACGACGACGGCCCGGTCACCTCGTGCGAGGTGACCGGGCCGTCGTCGTGCGGTGTCAGCTCAGGGCGCTGACGAGCGCCTCACGCTGGCGGGCGCCGAGGCCCGCCACGCGGCGGTCCTCGGGGATACCGGCCTGCTCGAGCACGGCCGACGCCTTCGCCGGGCCGTAGCCGGGCAGGGCGCGGACGAGCTGCGAGACCTTGGTCTTCCCGGCGATCGGGTCGCTCTTGCCGCGGTCCAGCACGGCCGGGATCGACTCGTCGCCGCTCTTGATACCGGCGAGCAGGGCCGAACGGGCCTGGCGCGCCTCGCGCGACTTGGCCTGGGCGGCCTCGCGCTGCTCGGGGGTCAACGTCGGGAGTGCCATGGGAGTCTCCCTCTCCTCACCTGCGCAGGTCGTGGGACGGTGCCTGCCGGTCCCGGGATCGGGCCGACGGTGCCATCGTGACCGGGGACGGGTGTCCGACCGGCTGCGACACACCATGGCGCACCGCTTCTCGGGCTCATTCGCCGGGGGCAGGTGGTCGACCCCGACGGTCCGATCGAAGCGGGACCGTACACCCCGCTCGTTTTCGACCACGCGCTGACCTGCTGATATCTCGCTGTGTCAGCAATACTGAGCCGAATGAGTGACATCTGTCCCGATTTGCTTGGCGGAATTATCTACGAAGAGTGACGGTACCGGGGTTCCGGGAGCCGCCGGATGCCCCGAATTCCGAGGAGCAGCGTCATGACCCAGCAGGCCGACCCCCGCTACCCCGCCATCGACTCGTCGGTGGACGCGGAGACGACCGCCCCGGGCACGCCGTTCGACGCCCCAGCCCCGGCTCAGCCCGCCGGGTGGCCACCCTCCGCGCCCGCCGGCTACGCGGCGCCGCCCTCCCCACCGGGTGTCGGCCCGATGCCGCCGGTCCCGGCGCCCCAGGCCCCGCTGAACACCCTGTCGTGGCTCTCCGTCGTGATGGCGTTCATCGTCTCGCCGGTCGCGATCGTGCTGGGCATCATCGCCCGCACCCAGATCACCCGGACCGGCGAGCGCGGCCGCGGGCTCGCCACGCTCGGCGTGGTCCTCGGCGCCGTGTTCAGCCTCGTCGGCATCGCCTCGACCATCGTCGTGCTGCTGCTCGCCGGCCAGGTCAGCGCGAGCCTCGACGCCGCGACGAGCCCCGTCCCCGCGGTCAGCGCCGGGGCGCCCGCCGCGCAGGCACCTGCCGCCGTCCCGGCGCCCGCAGGCACCACCGACGACGACTCCGCGGGCCAGGCCCAGCTGATGGCCGGGTTCATCCAGGTCGGCTCGGCGGCCGAGACCATGTCGGCCGACCTGGACCGCCACAGCGGCGACCTCGACGCCATGCAGGGCGACTTCTCCGCCTACCGGGAGGCCATCTCGGGATTCCGGACGACGGCCACCACGGTCGCCGTCACCCCGGACGTGCGTCAGAAGGTCGACGCGAACCTCGTGCCCGCGATCGACCGGGTCCTCGCCGACCTGGACACCCTGTCGACGTCGTCGAGCCAGAGCAGGCTCTCCGGCGCCGCCGACCGTCTGCAGACCGACTCGCAGGCGATGGTCACCGCAGCCACGGCCGCCGTCGGCGGCTGATCCGAGGGGGGCGCCGGCCCGGTACCGGGGAGCCACGGCTCCCCGGTGCCGGGTCGTGTCGTCAGCGGCGGGGGTGGGCGGCCCGGTGCACGATCGCCGGCGGCAGGTTGCGCCACACCGTGGGCGTGGTCGTGACCTCGGAGAAGAGCTCCTGCAGCTCGTGCTCGAGGGCGCGCGCCGGAGCCGCCCAGCGGGTGAAGGTGTAGCCGAACTGCACGAAGACGCCGTCGTCGGCGAGGGTGGACGCGACGGTCGGCAGCAACGAGTCGTCCCGGCCCGGCCGGGTCGCCGACCAGCCCAGGCCGCTGACGACGACGTCCACCCCACGCGCGCCGGAGAGCCCGCGCAGGGCCAGCAGCGTCGGGAGCTCGGCGACGTCCGCGGGCACGACGTCGACCTCCGGGAGCCGCTCGGCCAGTCGGTGCGCCAGGCCCGGGTTCAGCTCCACCGCGAGATGGCGGGCGCGCCGGTCCAGCCTGCGGGCGAGCTCGAGCGTGAAGGCCCCGGATCCGGCGCCCAGCTCCACGACCAGCGGATCGGGGCGCGAGCACCGCGCGAGCGCCGCGTCGGCGACCGCGCGGGCCAGAGCCGTCGAGCTCGGCCAGACCGAGGCGGTCGCCACCGGGGAGCGGAGGAACGCTGCCGAGAACCGCGCAGCGTCGGTCCAGGCCCCCCGGTCGCGGCGCGGCTCGGGCCGGTCGACGTCGGTCTCCTCAGGCGACACGGGTGACCTCCTCGGCATCGCGGTCCCCGCTCGCGGCGACCGTCACCAGCGGCGGGGCGGGCACCGGACGGGCGGGGACCTGGTCGGCGTGCACGGCAGGCCGCGGGCGGGCGTCGGACGTCGCGTCGGGCAGTGCGCTCCTGATCGCGGTCGCCGCGCGCCGGGCGGCCTCCCGGCGCGGCCGCGCGCGGGAGTCGCCGACCGCGGCCGGGACGGGGACCTGGACCGGCAGCACCCGGACCGTGAGGACGGTGCGGGGCGCGGCCGCGACGCGGATCAGCGAGGCGAGCAGGGTGTCGTCCCCGACGAAGGCCGCGGCGGCATCGGGTGCGTCGTCGGCGTCGGCGTAGGACAGGGCGACCGGCACGACCGGGGCACCCGCGTCCAGCGCGGCCTGGAAGGCGGCGGGCCGGAAGCGGCCGAGGTCGCGACCGCACCGGGTGGTGCCCTCGGGGAACACCCCGATGCAGGCACCGTCGCGGAGCTCGCCCGCGACCGCGGCGACCGCCCCGGGCAGCGCGCGCAGCCGGTCGCGGTCCAGGAACACCGTCCCGGCGCGGGCCGCCATCGGGCCGACGAGCGGCCAGTCGCGCACCTCGGCCTTGGCGAGCATGCGGACCCCCACGACCCGGTTGAGCGCGAGCACGTCCAGCCACGACACGTGGTTGGCGACGACGAGCGACCCCGGCCGCGGGCGCGGGCCGGTCACCACGACGCGCACCCCCGCGGCCGCGAGGAGCCACCCGGACCAGACGGCCTGGAGCCGCCCGACGCGGCACGGCCCGAGCACCGGCGCCAGGAACGCCAGCCCGGCACCGAGCAGGAGCGTGCCCACCAGGGCGGTCAGCCGCCCCGTGGTGCGGACGACGCGGCGCATGCGGGCGAGGCCGGCGTCGGGGGCGGGGAGCGGCAGGCACTCCGGTACGCACGGCGAGGTGGGGAAGAAGCTGTTCACCTTCCCCGTCGCTCCGCTCGCCCGGGTCACGCCTCCTCCCCGAGCAGGTGCCGCCGCCACCGCGGATCGATGGCGGTGTGGTCGAGCAGGATGAACAGGTCGGCGACCCCGAAGTCGGGGTCGAGAGCGGGCGGACCGCCGATCTGCGCACCGAGGCGCAGGTATCCGCGCAGCAGCGGCGGTGTCTCGGCGCGGGCCCGCCGGAGGTCACCGAGGCCCTCGGCGCCCACCGGGGCGGGACGGCGCGGGACGACCCGGCGGTCGTCGGGGGCGAGGTGCCTGCGCTCCAGCAGCGACCACACCGACCCCGGCAGGGCGCCATCGCCGGTGAGCGGGACGCTCGCGCAGCCGATGAGCCAGCGGTGTCCGGTGAGGATCAGGTAGCGCCACATCCCGGCCCAGACCAGCGAGAGCACCGTCCCCGTCCGGTGGTCGGGATGCACGCAGGAGCGGCCGACCTCGACCAGAAGCGGACGCAGGTCGTCGAGCGCGGAGAGGTCGAACTCGGTGTCCGAGTACAGCCCGCCCGCCGCGCGGGCCCCGTCCGGCGAGAGCATCCGGTAGGTCCCGACGATCGCGCCGTCGGTGTCGTCCCGCACCATGACGTGGTCGCAGAACGCGTCGAAGGCGTCCTCGTCGCGGCCTTCCTCGGCCGCCGCTCCGGGGGCCAGGCGGGCACCCTGCTCGATCGCGAACACGTCATGGCGCAGGCGCTGCGCGGCCCGCACGTGCTCGCCCTCCCGGGTCACGAGCAGGCTGTAGCGGCCGGAGTCGTCCGGGCCGGCGACGCGGGGGTCGACGGAGGCCGCGAGGGCCGATGCCGGGCCCGCGGGGCTGTCGTCGGGGGCGGCGGGCCGTACGCCACCCTCGGCCGTGGTCGTGAGCAGGACCTCGGTGCTGGTCATGCCGCGGTGTCTACGGGGCCAGGACGTTCCCCGGCCGACCCGCGCGTGACGAGGCGGTGTGCTCCGCGTGAATCGTCGGCGGTCCCCACCAGCTCGGCGTAATGGCCCAGCAGTTCATCGCAGACGGCGGGCCAGGTCCGCCCGCGGGTCGAGGCCCGGGCGGCGTGCCCCATGCGCCGGCGCAGGGCGGGGTCGTCGCGCCAGGCGCGGACCCGCTCGCGGAGGCCGCCGGCGGCCGCGGCGTCCGATCCGGCGTCGAAGAGCCAGCCCGTCTCGCCGGGCTCGACCAGGTCCCGGACCCCGCCTGCGTCCGGTGCGAGCACCGGCAGTCCGGCCGCCTTGGCCTCCTGCACCGCCTGGCAGAAGGTCTCGAACGGGCCGGTGTGCACGAACCCGTCGAGCGCCGCGTAGGCCGTCGCGAGGTCGTCGCCGCCGCGGAAGCCCAGGAACGCCGCCCCGGGCAGCAGCTCGGCGAGCCGCTCGCGCGCCGGTCCGTCGCCGACGACCACGAGCCGGACCCCGGGCAGGTCGGCGAGGGCGGCGAGGCGCTCGACCTGCTTCTCCGCCGCGAGCCGCCCGACGTATCCGACGAGCATCTCCCCCCGGGGGGCCAGCTCGCGGCGCAGCGCCGCGGCCGCCGATCCGCCGTCGGCGTGCTCGGCGAGCGGACGGAACCGGGAGGTGTCCACCCCGCGGCCCCACCGGTGCACCCGGGGCACCCCGTGGGCCTCCAGCGCGTCGACCGCCCAGGACGAGGGCGCGAGGGTCCGGTCGGCGCGCGCGTGCAGCCGCCGGGTCCAGCGCCACGCCGCGCGGGCGGTGAGACCGACGCCGTACGACGCGGCGAACCCGGCGACGTCGGTCTGGTAGACGGCCACCGTCGGGATGCGCATCCGGCGCGCGACGGTCAGGGCCCGGGCGCCGAGCACGAACGGCGACGCGAGGTGCACCACGTCGGGTCGGAACTCCGCCAGGGCGGCCCGGACGGCGGGCGTCGGCACCCCGACGGGCAGCGAGTCGACCACCGGCAGGTCGACCGCCGGGACGCGCACCACGGGGACCCGCCGACCGCCCGACGGGTGCACGTCGGTGTCGGGGACCTCGTCCGGACCGGCGCCCGGGGCCACGACCAGCGCTTCGTGGCCGCGGGCCCGCAGGTGGGAGATCACGTGGAGGACGGAGTTGGTGACTCCGTTGACGGCGGGCAGGAACGACTCGGTGACGACGGCGACGCGCACGTCGCGACCGTTCCCTTCACGGAATCCGTACGGCCGACGACGACGTGTCGCGCGTTCGAACGGCTCCCCAACACTGTGATCCGAGGTTCCGATTCAGCCACGTTCCGCGACCACGAACGGTGATCTGAAGATCACCCTTACCCCCGCTCAGCAGCGATGACTCACGAGTAACCCACCGAATCCGCCCCATTCGGTGACGAGCGGTGACCAAATCGGGCACGACTCCGATGGTCGG
>NZ_DASXJS010000282.1:0-8634 GCF_036497245.1 Actinomycetospora sp.
ATCCATGGCACGCATCCGGACCACCGTCGACGGCCTCGTCTACGAGGACGACGTCGAGCCCCGCATGCTGCTCGTGCAGTACCTGAGGGAACGCCTCGGCAAGACCGGCACGGTGATCGGCTGCGACACCAGCAACTGCGGTGCCTGCACGGTGCACCTCGACGGTCTCTCGGTGAAGTCCTGTTCCGTGCTGGCCGTCCAGGCCAACGGCAGCGAGGTGCTCACGGTCGAGGGTCTCGAGCGTGACGGTCAGCTGCACCCGGTCCAGCAGGCGTTCCACGACAACCATGCCCTGCAGTGCGGCTACTGCACGCCGGGCATGATCATGCAGTCGATCGATCTCCTCGGCGACAACCCGGACCCCTCCGAGCACGAGGTCCGCGAGGGCATCGAGGGCAACCTCTGCCGCTGCACCGGCTACCAGAACATCGTCCGCGCGGTCCAGGACGCGGCGCAGAAGATGAAGCCGGGCGCCGGGAACACGGTGCCCTCACAGCAGACGCCGCAGTCCGTTGCGGGCGGGGGGGCCTGATGACCACGACGGAGAAGAAGCCCCCGGTCCAGGAGATCGGGCGCGACCGCCGCCGCAAGGAGGACCGCCGCCTCATCACGGGGCGCACGCGCTGGACCGACAACCAGGCCATCACCGGCCTGCTCCACATCTCGGTGGTGCGCAGCCCGTTCGCGCACGCCGAGATCCAGGCGATCGACACCAGCGCCGCGAAGCAGGTCCCGGGCGTCGTCGCGGTCTACACCGCGGCCGACCTCGGCGCCGACGCGGTCCAGCTGCCCTGCGCCTGGCCGATCACCAAGGACATGAAGTCCCCGCAGCGCCCGGCGCTGGCCGGGACCAGGGTGAACTTCGCCGGCGAGGGAGTGGCCGTCATCGTCGCGCGCTCCGCGGCGATCGCGAAGGACGCCGCCGAGCTCGTCGAGGTCGACTACAACGAGCTCGAGCCGGTGCTGGACATGGAGGCGGCGCTGGCCGACGGCGCCACCCTCGTCCACCCGGAGCTCGGCACCAACCAGAACGCCCAGTGGGTGTTCGACTCGGGCGAGGCGGGCTCGGGCGGCTCCGCCACCGAGGCCATCGCGGCCGCCGAGAAGGCCGACGACCAGATCGTCGTCCGTCGCCGGTTCCGCCAGCAGCGCCTGGTGCCGGTGTTCATGGAGCCGCGCTCCACGGTGGTGGACCCCAACGGCGAGCAGCTGACGATGTGGTCGTCGACCCAGGTACCGCACATCCTCAAGACGATGCTCGCGCTGACCCTCGGGCTGCCCGAGCACAAGCTCCGCGTCATCGCCCCCGACGTGGGCGGCGGCTTCGGCGGCAAGATCGCCGTGGCGCCGGAGGAGGTCGTCACGCTGCTGGTGGCCCGCAAGCTGGGCAAGCCGGTGAAGTGGACCGAGACCCGCTCGGAGTCGCTGCTCACCGCGCACCACGGCCGTGACCAGATCCAGGACCTCGCCGTCAGCGTCACCAAGGACGGCAGGATCACCGGCCTGGACGTGAAGCTCCTGGCGGACATGGGCGCCTACCTGGGCCTGGTCGGCCCGGGCGTGCCGATCCTCGGCGCGTTCATGTTCAACGCGATCTACAAGGTCCCGGCCTACCGGTTCGACTGCACCAACGTCTTCACCACCAAGACGCTCACCGACGCCTACCGCGGCGCCGGCCGTCCGGAGGCCACCTTCGGCATCGAGCGGATGATGGACGAGGTCGCGCTCGAGCTCGGCATGGAGCCGATGGAGTTCCGCAAGAAGAACTGGATCACCCACGGGGAGTTCCCGTTCACCACGGTCAGCACGTTGACCTACGACACGGGCAACTACGAGGTCGCGACCGACCAGGCCATGGCCATGTTCGACTACGCAGGCATGCGTCGTGAGCAGGACGAGCGGCGCCGGCGCGGCGACGTCAAGCAGCTCGGCATCGGCATCTCGACCTTCACCGAGATGTGCGGCCTCGCCCCGTCCCGCGTGCTCGGCTCGCTGGACTACGGCGCAGGCGGCTGGGAGACCGCGTCCATCCGGATGCTGCCCACCGGCAAGGCCGAGGTCGTCGTCGGCGTCAGCCCGCACGGGCAGGGCCACGAGACCGCGTTCTCGCAGATCATCGCGGACAAGCTGGGCATCCCGTTCGACGACGTCGAGATCCTCCACGGGGACACCCAGTCGTCCTACCGCGGCCTCGACACCTACGGCTCGCGCTCGCTGGCCGTCGGTGGCATCGCCATGGTGAAGGCGGCCGAGAAGGTCGTCGACAAGGCCAAGCCGATCGCCGCGCACATGCTCGAGGCCTCCGAGGACGACCTCGAGTTCACCGCGGGCACGTTCAGCGTCAAGGGCACCGACAAGGGCGTGGGCATCGCCGACGTGGCCCTGGCCGTGTTCGCCGCGCACGACATGCCCGAGGGCGTCGAGCCCGACATCGACGCCCACGCGACGTTCGACCCGGAGAACTTCTCCTACCCGCACGGCACCCACCTGTGCGCGGTCGAGGTCGACACCGAGACCGGCTTCGTGCAGCTGCACAAGTACGTCTGCGTCGACGACGTCGGCACCGTGATCAACCCGCTGATCGTCGAGGGGCAGGTCCACGGCGGTCTCGCCCAGGGCATCGCCCAGGCCCTCTTCGAGGAGGCCGCCTACGACGAGTCCGGGACGCTCCTCTCGGGCACACTGGTCGACTACACGCTGCCCTCGGCGGCCGACCTGATCAGCTTCGACACGGCGAACACCACGACCCCCTCGACGACCAACCCGCTGGGCGTCAAGGGCGTCGGCGAGGCGGGCACCATCGCCTCGACTCCCGCCGTCGTGAACGCCGTCCTCGATGCCGTGCGCCAGTACGGTGTCTCCGACATCGACATGCCGACCACCCCGTACCGGGTGTGGACGGCGATCAACTCCGCGAAGGGCACCGCGGGCCGTGGCGACGAGGCGAACGTGGCCTCGCCGGGTGCGGGCCTCGGCTCCAACGCCAAGGACAGCTCGGTGAAGAACCAGGGAGGCGCGCTGTGATCCCGGCATCGTTCGACTACGTCCGGCCGACGACGGTCGGCGAGGCGGTGCAGGCCTTGTCCGACGGCGGGGACGACGCGAAGATCCTGGCCGGCGGCCAGAGCTTCATCCCCGTCCTGCGGCTGCGCATGGGTGACCCGTCGCTGGTCGTCGACCTCGGCGGCGTCGCCGAACTGCGCGGTGTGCGCGACGAGGGCGACGCGATCGTCGTCGGGGCCATGACGACCCACCACGACGTCACCCGCGACGACCTGCTGAACCAGCACGTGGCGCTGATCAGCGAGGCGACGAGGACCGTGGCGGACCCGCAGGTCCGCCACCGCGGGACCCTCGGCGGGGCCCTGGCGCACGCGGACCCCGCGGGCGACCTGGCCGCGCCGACGCTCGCGCTCGACGCCGAACTGGTCGTCGTGGGCCCGTCCGGTGAGCGTCGCGTGCCCGCGGCGGAGTTCTTCGAGGACTACTTCACGACGGCCATCGGCCCAACGGAGATCCTCACCGCCATCCGGTTCCCGAAGTACACCGGCTGGGGCGCGCGCTACGAGAAGTTCAACCGCGTGGCCCAGGCCTGGTCGATCGTCGCGGTCGCCGCCACGGTCAAGGTCGAGGGCGGGACGATCACTGACGCGCGCATCGGCCTCACCAATATGGCGGGTACCCCGGTGCGGGCGCGGGGTGTGGAATCGGCCCTGGTGGGGCAGTCGATGGCCGAGGAGACGGTCCGCGCAGCCGCGCAGGCCGCCGCCGAGGGCACCAGCCCCACGTCGGACGCCGACGCCGGCTCGGACTACCGCGAGCACCTCGCCAGGGTGCTCACCGGCCGGGCGGTTCTCGCCGCGGCCGGCTGAGCCCTCGCCGTACCGCTACGAGGCCCGTCTCCGCCCCTGGAAAAAGGGGCGGCGACGGGCCTCGCGCATGTCGTCCCTCATGCCGTATGGAGGCAAGTTATGCAGCTGGAGAACTCGTTCACCGTCCCCGTGGACATCGACACCGTCTACGACGCCCTCAACGACCCCGAGAAGGTGACCCCCTGCTTCCCGGGCGCGACCCTGACCTCCGAGGACGGTGACGACTTCACCGGGACCGTGAAGGTGAAGCTCGGTCCGATCTCGATGACCTACAAGGGCAAGGGCACCTTCGTCGAGCGCGACAAGACCAACCACAAGGTCGTCGTCGACGCCTCGGGACGCGACTCGCGCGGCAACGGCACCGCCTCGGCCAAGGCGACGCTGACCATGAAGGACGCGGGCAGCGGCAAGACCACGGTCACCGTGCTCACCGAGATGCAGGTGACCGGCAAGCCCGCGCAGTTCGGCCGCGGCGTGATGGCCGACGTCGGCGACAAGATCCTCGGCCAGTTCGCGTCGTGCCTCGCCGACGAGTTCGCCGAGGCCCCCGCGCCCGCGGCGGAGGCTCCCTCGGCGTCCAACGGCGCTGCACCCGCGGCCTCGTCGGGAGCAGCCACCGCCACGGCCGGTGCGGCCGCTCCGGTGTCCCAGCCCGCCGCGCCTGCGCCGGTCGCCGCCTCGTCCGGGGCCCCCGAGGCCGCGCCGATGGCCTCGACGGTCGCCGGCGCGAAGCAGGAGAACGCGTCCGCCGCCAAGCCCGGGGCCTCGCCCTCGGCCAGTGCTCCGCAACCCGTGGCGTCCGCGGCGGGCGCCACGGCGGCGCGTCCGAAGCGCCAGCCGGTCGAGGCGATCGACCTGCTCGACGCCTCCGGTGACGCGATCACCAAGCGACTGATCCCGGTCGCCGCGGGCATCGGCGTGCTCGGGCTGATCTTCCTGATCATCCGGCTCGCCCGCCGCTGATCCGCCGCAGATCCGCCGCCGCCCAGTGACAGCAATGGCCCCCTATCGGCGTGCTCGGTAGGACGCTGTCACTGGGCGAGCGGACGGCGCCACCCACGCATGCGCTCCGCGGCCGGGCGAGAATGTCGACCATGACGACGACCCCTGCCGCCGCGGACACCTCCGTGACCGGTCCCCTCGCGGGCCTGCGGGTGCTGGAGATGGGCACGATCATCGCGGGCCCGTTCGCGGCCCGGATCCTCGGCGACTACGGCGCCGACGTCGTCAAGATCGAGCCGCCGGGGCGTCCCGACCCGGTGCGCGAGTGGGGCCAGGGCGACTACCACGGGCACCGCTTCATGTGGACCGTGATCGGGCGGAACAAGCGCTGCATCACCCTCGACCTGCGCAGCGAACGCGGTCAGGAGGTCCTGATGCGCCTGATCGAGCAGACCGACATCGTCGTCGAGAACTTCCGCCCCGGCACGCTCGAGCGCTGGAACCTCGGCTACGACCGGCTCGCGGCGGTCAACCCCGGACTGATCCTCGGTCGCGTCTCCGGCTACGGGCAGACCGGGCCCTACGCCTCGCTGCCCGGGTACGCCTCCGTCGCCGAGGCGATGAGCGGGCTGCGGGGGATCAACGGCTACCCCGACCAGCCGCCCCCGCGCACGGCGGTCTCGCTCGGCGACTCGCTCGCCGGGATGGTCGCGGTGCAGGGTGTGCTCGCCGCGCTGTACCGGCGCTCGGTGACGGGGACGGGGCAGGTCGTCGACATCGCGATCACCGAGGCCTGCCTGTCGGTGCTCGAGTCGTGCATCCCCGAGTACGACAAGCTCGGCCGCGTCCGCCGGCCGTCCGGGACCCGGCTCGACGGGATCGCCCCCTCGAACATCTACCAGGCCGCCGACGGGCTCTGGATGGTCGTCGCGGCGAACCAGGACAGCGTCTTCCGGCGGCTGTGTGCCGTGATGGAGCGCCCGGAGCTCGCCGAGGATCCCCGCTTCGTCGACCACGCCGCGCGGGGGGAGAACCAGGACGAGATCGACGGCATCGTCGCGGACTGGGTCCGGGCCCGGCCGGCTGCCGAGGTGCGCACGATGCTCGACGAGGCCGGGGTGATCGTCGGGCCCATCAACACCATCGCCGAGGTCGTCGACGACGAGCAGTTCCGCGCCCGCGACATGCTCGTCCCGCACCACGACGAGCGCTTCGACGAGGACGTCCTCGGCCCCGGCGTGGTCCCGACCTTCGGCACCACCCCGGGCAGCGTGCGCCGCGCGGGCACCGCCCCCGGGGCGGACAACCACGCGGTCTACGGCGAGCTGGGGCTCGGGCCCGACGAGATCGACTCGCTCGCCGCGGACGGGGTGATCTGAGGTGGCCTCCCATCCGGTGCGCGTCGGCCACGCCCGGCGGATCGGCGACGGGGCCCTGACCGGGACGACGGTGGTGCTGCCGGGTCCCGACGGTGCCGTGGCCGGGGTCGACGTGCGCGGGGGAGGACCGGGGACGCGCGAGACCGACGCCCTGGACCCGCGGACCCTCGTCGACCGGGTGCACGCGGTGGTGCTCTCGGGGGGATCGGCCTACGGGCTCGCCGCGGCGACCGGGGTGATGGACGCCCTCGGTGACGACGGTGTCGGCTTCCGGGTCGGTGCGCGCGCGACCGAGGTGGTGCCGATCGTGCCCGCGGCGGTGGTGTTCGACCTCGGGCGCGGCGGGGACTTCCGCGCCCGCCCCGACGCCGCGCTCGGGGCGGCGGCGCTCGCGGCCGCCGTCGAGGGGCCCTCGGCGCAGGGAGTGGTCGGGGCAGGCACCGGGGCGCTCGTCGGCGGGCTCAAGGGCGGGGTGGGGACGGCGTCGGTGACCCTGGACGGCGGCGACTCGGTCACCGCGCTGTGCGTGGTCAACGCGGCGGGCTCGGCCGTGGACCCGCAGACCGGCGAGCTGTGGTCCGCCCGGCACCTGACCGCCGACGACGCCGTCCCGCCGGAGCTACCGGCCGACCGCGGCCCGCTGCGCGACCGCCTCGCCGCCGCGACCGCACCGCCCACGCTCAACACCACCATCGGCGTCATCTGGACCGACGCCACGCTCACCGTGGCCCAGTGCTCGAAGCTCGCCGCGGTCGCGCACGACGGGCTGGCCCGCGCGATCCGTCCGGTGCACGGCATGACTGACGGCGACACCTTCTTCGGCCTCGCCACCACCGAGCGCCCGGCCCCCGACCTCGCCGGGCTCCAGGCCGTGCTCACCGCCGGGGCGGACGCCGTGACGCGCGCCGTCGGGAACGCGGTGCTGGCGGCGGAGACGGTCACGACGGACGCTGGGACCTACCGCTGTTACCGGGACGTGGTCGCGGGATGAGGCTGCGCGTGGCCACCTGGAACCTCTGGTGGCGACTCGGCGACCACGAACGGCGCCGCCCCGGGGTCCTCGCCGCGCTGCGCGACCTCGACGCCGACGTGATCGCCCTGCAGGAAGTGTGGTCCTCGGCCACCGACGACCTCGCGTCTGCGCTCGCGGCCGACCTCGGGATGTATGCCGCCTTCGGTGGCTCGCCCGACCCCACGCCGTGGACGAGTGGGCGCGACGGCCCGACCTACGGGATCGGGAACGCGGTGCTGGCCCGCTGGCCGGTCCGCGCCGAGCGCACGGAGGGATTGCCGGCCGGGCGGGTGCCGGGGACGCGGGTGCTCCACGGGACGGTCGTCGACACCCCGGCGGGCTCGTGTCCGGTCTGGTCCGTGCACCTGGACTCGTCGCTGGTCGGGTCGCGCGGCCGGGTCGAGCAGGTCCGGGTGATCGCCCGGCGCGTGGTCACCGCTCCGCCGACCGACCTGCCCCCGCTCGTGATGGGCGATTTCAACGCCCAGGCCGACTCCGACGAGATGCGCCTGCTCGAGGGCCATCTCACCGCTCCCGCCGAGCCCGGCCTGCTGCTGGTGAACACCCGGCGCTGGGCCGTCGACCCGGACGAGCCGACCTGGACCCCGGCGAACCCCTACGTCGCGCCCAGCGGTTCCCCGCCCGCGCGCATCGACCACGTGCTCGTCGGGCTCGACCGGGGCACGGTGCCGGTGCGCGTGGAGAACACCGCCGTGTTCGGGAATCGTCCGATCGACGGCGTGTGGCCCTCGGACCACGCGGGTGTCGTCGTGGACCTGGCGGTGGGCGATGGTTGACCGGAGAGTGCACCCCTGGTCCCGCGACGCCTCCGGGCCGGCGCTGATCCTCCCGGACGGTTGCCTCGACGTGATCGTGCGCCCGGACGGCACGGCGGTCGTGGCGGGACCGGACGCGACGGCCCGCGAGTCCGACGACGAGGGCCGGTACGTGGGCATCCGGTTCTCGCACGGTCTCGGGCCGCTGGTGCTCGGCGTCCCGGCGGACGAGCTCACCGGTCGGGTGGTCCCGCTCGCGGACGTCGTGGGGCGCGCCGCGGCCGCGGGCCTCGGTGGTGACGCGGCGGCGCTGCGGGACTGGGTGATCGGGAGGCTCGCGACGGTGCACGACGACGACCCGTGGGCGCCTGCCGCGTTCGGTGCAGCCGCCGTCGGGACTCCGGTGGCGACGATCGCCGACCGGACGGGGCTCTCGGCGCGCACCCTGCAGCGCCGCTGCCGTTCCCGTTTCGGCTACGGCCCACAGCACCTCGGGCGGGTCCTGCGCCTGCAGCGGGCGCTCGCGCTGCACCGTCGTGGCGACCCGTGGGCGGATGCGGCGGCCGAAGCCGGCTACGTCGACCAGCCCCACCTCGCGCGGGACTGCAAGGCCCTCACGGGGCGGGCGCCGACCCTGCTCTGAGTCACGTGCC
>NZ_DASXJS010000283.1:0-13677 GCF_036497245.1 Actinomycetospora sp.
CACACACTCGCCCCCACCCCGCACCGCTCCACCGGGACCGACGCGCCACGCATACACTCCGCGCCGGTAGCCGACCGATCAGGTCGGCGCTCTCCCCCGGCCGGCCGCTCGACGCGACGCCGCCGGGCCCGAGCGGTCCGAAACGTGGCGGCCAGACCGCGAGGATGTGGCGTTGCTGGCGTCCCGTGGCAGAGATGGCCCTTCGTCACCACGCGCGCAAGCGACCGCCGAGGCCGCGCGCCAGGCAAAACGGGCCGAGCGGGCGAACCGAAGTGTGTGCGTCGCGCGCAGGTCCCCACGACCACGACCTCGTCGGACCGAAGTGTGTGCGTCGCGCGTAGGTGCGCTCCGCGCCCGTGAGCACTTTCCGGGCCGATGACACCGGAAAGTGCTCACGGGCCGACGGCACCTAGGCCTCGGCCAGCTCCTCCAGGGGCGGGCAGGAGCAGACCAGGTGGCGGTCACCGTGCGCCGAGTCGATCCGGCGCACCGGGACCCAGATCTTGTCCGGGCGGCCGGCAGCGGGGAACGCCGCCTCCTCGCGGGTGTACGCGTGGTCCCACTCGGCCGCGGTCACCGCGCGGGCCGTGAACGGGGCGTGCACCAGCGGGTTGTCGTCGGCCGGCCACTCCCCCGCCTCGACCTTGGCCGCCTCCGCGCGGATGGCGATCATCGCCTCGCAGAAGCGGTCGATCTCGGCGAGGTCCTCGGACTCCGTCGGCTCGACCATGAGCGTGCCCGCCACCGGGAACGACATCGTCGGGGCGTGGAAGCCGTAGTCGGCGAGCCGCTTGGCGACGTCGTCCACGGTGATCCCCGAGGACTTCGTCATCGGCCGCAGGTCGAGGATGCACTCGTGGGCGACGAACCCGCCGGGCCCGGTGTAGAGCACCGGGAACGACGACCGGAGTCGGGCCGCGACGTAGTTCGCGGCGGCGACCGCGGTGAGCGTCGCACGACGCAGCCCGTCGACGCCCATGAGCCGGACGTACGCCCAGGAGATCGGCAGGATCGACGCCGACCCCCACGGCGCCCCCGCGACCGGGCCGACCCCGGTCTCCGGGCCGGCCGAGGGCTGGGCCGGGTGGTTGGGCAGGAACGGCGCGAGGTGCTCGACGACGCCGATCGGCCCGACGCCGGGCCCGCCGCCGCCGTGCGGGATGCAGAAGGTCTTGTGCAGGTTCAGGTGGCTGACGTCGGCACCGAAGCGCCCGGGCCGGGCGAGCCCGACGAGCGCGTTGAGGTTGGCGCCGTCGACGTAGACCTGGCCCCCGGCGTCGTGGACGGCCCGGCAGACCTTGCGCACGTGCGGCTCGTACACCCCGTGCGTCGAGGGGTACGTGATCATGATGGCGGACAGCGCGTCGCCGACCTCGGCGATGACGCGGTCCAGGTCCTCACCGTCGACGTCGCCGCGCTCGGTCGTCTTCACGACCTTCACCCGCATCCCCGCGGAGATCGCCGACGCGGCGTTGGTGCCGTGGGCCGAGGACGGGATGATGCAGACCTCGCGCTCGGTGTCGCCCCGCGAGTGGTGGTAGGCGCGGATGGCGAGCAGGCCCGCGAGCTCACCCTGGGAGCCGGCGTTGGGCTGCAACGAGACCGCGTGGTAGCCGGTCAGGTGGACCAGCCACGCCTCGAGGTCGCGGATGACCTGCAGCATCCCGGGCGCGTCGGACTCCGGCGCGAACGGGTGCAGCTCCGCGAAGCCGGGGTACGTGATCGGCTCCATCTCGGCGGTGGCGTTGAGCTTCATCGTGCAGGACCCCAGCGGGATCATGCTGCGGTCCAGCGCGACGTCCTTGTCGGAGAGGGTCCGCAGGTAGCGCAGCAGACCGGTCTCGCTGCGGTGGCGGTGGAAGACCGGGTTGGTCAGGTAGGCCGACGAGCGCTCCAGGGCGGCCGGGACGGCGTCCTCGGTCGCGGCGTCCAGGTCGGGGATGCCCGGGTCGTCGACGCCGAAGGCCCGCCACACCGCCGCGAGGTGCTCGCGGCCGGTGACCTCCGAGCAGGAGACGCCGACGTGGTCGCCGTCGACCTCCCGGACGAGCAGGCCCTCGTCGCGACAGCGGGCGCTCGCGTCCGCGGCGCCCCCGGGCACGTGGACCAGCACGGTGTCGAAGAACTCGCGGTGGACGACCTGCACCCCGCCCTTGATGAGCCCGGCGGCGAGCACCGTGGCCATCCGGTGGGTCCGGCGCGCGATGGCGGCGAGCCCGGACGGGCCGTGGTACACGGCGTACATCGAGGCGATGACGGCGAGCAGGACCTGCGCGGTGCAGATGTTGCTCGTGGCCTTGTCGCGGCGGATGTGCTGCTCACGGGTCTGCAGGGCCAGCCGGTGGGCCTGGTTCCCGTCGGCGTCGACCGAGGTCCCGACCAGGCGGCCGGGCAGCTGGCGCGCGAGCGGCTGACGGACCGCGAGGAACCCGGCGTGGGGGCCGCCGAACCCGAGCGGCACCCCGAAGCGCTGCGTGGACCCGACGGCGACGTCCGCGCCCTGTTCGCCGGGCGGGGTGACCATGGTGGCGGCGAGGAGGTCGCACGCCACGACGACCTGGGCGCCGCGCTCGTGGGCCGCCGCGATGACCGCGGTGTGGTCGCGCAGCGCGCCGGAGGCGCCGGGGGCGGCGAGCAGCATGCCGAAGAAGTCCTCGTCGGGCAGCGCCGCCCGCGGGTCGACCAGCTGCAGTCGCAGGCCCAGCGACTCCACGCGGGTGCGGAGCACGGCGATCGTCTGCGGGAGGGTGTCCTCGTCGACCAGGAACAGATCGGTCTTGGCCTTGCTCACGCGGCGCAGCAGCATCATGCCCTCGACGGCCGCGGTGGACTCGTCGAGCATGGACGCGCCCGCGACGTCGAGGCCGGTGAGGTCGCAGACGACCGTCTGGAAGTTCAGCAGCGCCTCGAGCCGGCCCTGGGAGATCTCGGGCTGGTACGGCGTGTAGGCGGTGTACCAGGCCGGGTCCTCGAGGACGTTGCGGCGGATCACCGGCGGGGTGACGGTGCCGTGATACCCCAGGCCGAGCATCGGCGTGAGCACGGTGTTCGACGCGGCGAGCGCCCGCATCTCGGCGAGGACCTGCTCCTCGGTCGCCGCGGGCGGCGGCGCGCTGTCGACGCTGTCGCCGTGACGCTCGGCGTCCCAGTCGGCCGGGTCGGACCGGATCGACGTGGGCATCGCCCGATCGGCGAGCTCCTCGAGGGATCCGACGCCGATCTCGGAGAGCATCCGAGCCAGCTCCGCCGCGTCCGGGCCGATGTGGCGCTCGGTGAACGGCGTGCCGTGCTCGAGCGCGGCGAGTGAATGGCGGTCAAGAGAGCTCACGCGGGGCCTCCCGGTGGCTGCCGGGCGGACCGGGGTGCCGGCCGCGACCGGACTCGGTCAGGGTCACTCCGACGCGTGCCTCGACGGACGCGCCGGGTCCCTCCCCCTCTGCCGCTGCCCGCCACCTGCGCGAGCGCCTGAGAGCTTCACCGGTCCTCAACCCCGACTGCTCGGGCCGGCTTGCACCATCGGCGGGTGATCTTGCGATCACCACTTTCCAGAGGTCGTCTCATCCATGCGGTACTCGATGCCTGAGAGATTCCGGGGAGGAGTTGCTCCTTCGGCGCCTGCGTCCAGAGGCTTCTGACTGCAGGTCTCTCCCGCGTGGAGTCGTTGACCGACCCTGGACATCTTACCGGGGTGATCTCCGGGTGTCAGCCCCGTGAGAGGGCCACGTCACCTCAACCCGCCGTACGGGTCCCGCGGTTGCGCCGCGAGGCGAGCTCGTCCTCGGGCGACTGGTCGACGATCGAGGCCCCCGCCCCGGCCCGCTCGGCCGGGAAGTGCGCGATGGAACCGGACAGCTCGCGCATCGCCCCGCCGACGGCGATGCCGAAGACGCCCTGGCCGCCCTGGAGCAGGTCGACGACCTCCTCGGGCGAGGTGCACTCGTAGACCGTGACGCCGTCCGAGAACAGCGTGATCTTCGCGAGGTCCCGCACGCCGTGTCGTCGCAACTGCTCGACCGCGGAGCGGATGTTGTTCAGCGAGACCCCGGTGTCGAGGAGGTTCTTGACCACCTTGAGCACCGCGAGGTCCTTGAACGAGTAGAGCCGCTGGGACCCGGACCCGGTGGCCGTACGGATGCTGGGCACCACCAGCTTGGTGCGCGCCCAGTAGTCGAGCTGTCGGTAGGTGATCCCCACGATCTGGCAGGCCGCGGGACCGCGGTAGCCGAGGACCTCGTCGTTGGGGCTCTCCCCGAACAGCTCGTCCGGGAACAGCGAGCCCTGCTCGCCCGCGGGCCCGAGCGGCTGGAGCGCCGCGGCACCCGGGGCAGGCGCCGACGGGCCCGGTACCGATGCGCCCTGCGCCGACGGCGCTGGGGCAGACGCGTCCCGTGCGCCGGACGTCCCCCCGGCCCCGGGCCGCTCTCCGGCTCCCGCCACACCTGCCTCCTCGACGCCCGATCCTGCCCGTGTCGGGCCCTGGTCAGACGACCGTACGAGGGGCATCCACAGGGGTCAACGCGACGCGCGGCCAACTCTGTACCTGAACTTCAGGGTGAGACGAACGGCGTGTCACCAGGGGACGCGCCGACCGCCCTCGGGGCGGGCCGATCAGGTCCCCGCGAAGTCCTCGGGCGAGACGGTGTCGAGGAACTCGCGGAACTTCTCGACCTCGTCCTCCTGCTCGTCCGGGATGATCAGCCCGGCCTCGGAGAGCACACCCTCCTCGGCGTGGATCGGCACGCCGACCCGCAGGGCGAGCGCGACCGAGTCGCTCGGACGGGCGGAGACACGGACGTCGCCGTCGAAGACGAGCTCCGCGTAGAACGTGCCCTCCTGCAGGTCGGTGATCCGGACCTGCTCGAGCCGCCGGTCGAGAGCCCCGAGGACATCCTTGAGGAGGTCGTGCGTCAGCGGCCGTGCCGGCTTGACGCCCTGCTGCTCGAGGGCGATCGCGGTGGCCTCGACCGACCCGATCCAGATCGGCAGGTAGCGGTCACCGTCGGACTCCCGCAGTAGGAGGATCGGCTGGTTCGCGGGCAGTTCGACCCGTACCCCCACGACACGCATCTCGCTCATGCGTCGCCTCCCTGTTCCCACGTGGCGCGTGATCGCACCGTCGGATCCCGGTCGAGCGAAGGTCGCGCCCGGCGCTCCGCGAACTGTGCTGGGGCGGCCCCGTCGACTCGGGGAACGCTACACGCTCGGAGGGGTTCAGGGGCGGTGACGCGAGCCGGGCGGGGGGCCCGCTCGGTCAGCGGCGCAGGCCGTGCCGCAGCCCCGAGCCGACCAGCAGCGCGTGCAGTCGACCCGAGAGGCTCGCGAGCTCCCCGGACAGCTCGCGGGCATGCCGGGACGCCTCCGGGGCCCGCCCGCGCGCCACCGGGGTGACCAGCTGGGTGAGCAGACCGACCTCGCGGTCGGCCCCCGCGCGCAGCCCGCGCAGCAGGCGGGGCTCGACGCCGAGCGCGGCCAGCGACGCGGCCGTCCGGGCGATCACCGGGGCCTCCGGCTCGTAGCGCCCGGTGACGTCGGGACGGAGGATTCCGTGGTGCTCGAGCGAGGTCAGCAGCGCCTCGTCGACGCCGTCCTCGGCGAGCACGGTGTCGCGGTCCACGCCCTCGACGGCGTCCGGACCGGCGCCGGCGTCCGCGGGGATCGCGCGGTCCGGGTCGTCGTCGACGGGGTCCCCCGTGGGGCCGACCGCCATGAGACCGCCGCGGGGCCGCATCGCCCGTGGGTCGGGGGCCCGGCCGAACCGGCGCCCGTCACCGCCGTCCGAGCCACCCCCGCCGGAGCCGCCGCCCGGGCCACCCGGACCGCCGCCACCGGGACCGCCGGTCTCGGGTGTGGCGATCTCGGTCCCGGTGAGGACCCCGGCCGGGCTCACCGTGTCGGTCGAGGCGGTGAGCACCGGGCCGTCCGCGGTGGGCGCGCGGTCGAAGTCCTCCAGCTTGGCGCGGATGACCTTGAGAGGCAGGTAGTGGTCCCGTTGGGCCGAGAGCACGAACCGCAGCCGGAGGATGTCCGGGTGCGAGAACTGCCGGTAGCCGGACGGCGTGCGCGCCGGCGAGATGAGGCCCTCGGACTCGAGGAACCGAATCTTGGAGATCGTGATCTCGGGAAAGTCCTCGCGCAGCGCGTCGAGGACCGACCCGATGGACAGCGCACCGCCGTCCTGGTCGCCGTGGGGCAGACCGGACATGGACCCCGCCGCTCCGCGCGCCCCGGCGGCCGTCATCGATTCCCCGTCGCTTCGCTCGCCCCGCTCACGAGAACTCCGGTCCGGCCCCCTGGCCGGTCGAGCCGGCGTCGCGCGGCCCGGTGAGGAAGACCAGGCGGAACTTGCCGATCTGCACCTCGTCGCCGTTGGCGAGCACCGCGGTGTCCACCGGCTCCCGGTTGACGTAGGTGCCGTTGAGGCTGCCGACGTCGACGACGACGAACTCCGCGCCGTCCCGTCGGAACTCCGCGTGCCGCCGGGAGACGGTCACGTCGTCGAGGAAGATGTCGCTGTCGGGGTGCCGACCTGCGCTGGTGGTGTCGCGGTCGAGCAGGAAGCGGGATCCTGCGTTCGGGCCGCGCTTGACCACCAGCAGCGCGGACCCCGAGGGCAGCGCGTCGACGCCGGAGACGCCACCGCCTCCACGGGTGTCCGCATCGGACTCGGCGAGGAAGTCGGCCCGGAAGACCGACGTCGTCTCACCCTGACGCTCGGGGGGGACCGGACCGCCTGTGCTCACCGTGCTCCTCCGTCGATGCTCGCTGCTGCCACTGCCGTTCGGGGCCTCACCGGGCAGAGCCCGGGGTGAGTCCCACGTCCCGTGATACGGCCTCCTCGGGGCGCCGCGACGAGGTGGTGGTCACGGTACCGTGCGTCACCACCGCCCCGTGGGTCGGTCCCGCCTCGCGGCTCCCGCGCAGGCCGGGCCCCTGGTCGGCAGCCCGTGACCGACTCGGTCACCGACCGTCGACCGTTGTCCACCGGGAGTCACTCCCCGTCGATGATCGCCTGATACGCCGACGCGTCGAGCAGCTCGGAGAGCGCGCCCGGGTCGGACGGACGCATCTCGAACATCCAGCCCGCGCCGTACGGGTCGGAGTTCAGCTGCTCCGGGGTGTCGCCGAGGGCCTCGTTGATCGCCGTGATGTCGCCCGCCAGCGGCGCGTAGATCTCCGAGACCGACTTGGTGGACTCCACCTCGGCGATCGAGTCGCCGGCGGAGACCGTGTCGCCGACGGTCGGGAGCTGCACGAACACGACGTCGCCGAGCTGGTCCTGGGCGTAGTCGGTGATCCCGACACGCACCGTCCCCTCGTCCTCCGCCGGGGCGACCCACTCGTGCTCGGCGGTGTACTGCAGACCCTCGGGGACCACGCTCGACTCCCTCGTGCTCGGTGTTGACGGAGATCGTCAACGGCGGCGGCGAGCGTAGAGGGACCCGTTGACCGGGGCAATCGGCACCCTCAGGCGGGGGCGGGGGCCGTCCGTGGAGGTGTCCGGACCAGTTGGACGACGTAGAGCGCCCCGGAGTAGAGGTGCAGCGCGATGCCCCAGACCGTGAACGCGAGCGCGAACGGCCGGGTCGCCTCGGCGCCGGGCCAGTCCATCTGCGCGAGCAGCAGCAGCGGGAAGGCGTAGAGCAGGCACAGCGTGGCCGCCTTGCCGAGGTAGAGCACCGGGAACGCCAGGTAGCCCTTGCGGCGCAGCAGCGGCAGCGCCGCGGACACCACGACGTCCCGCCCGACGATGAGCGCCACCACCCACCACGGCACGATGTCGCGCACGACGAAGGCCACGAGGGCCGCCAGGGTGTACATCCGGTCGGCGAGCGGGTCCAGGGCCTCGCCCAGGCGGCTGTACTGGTCGAGCCAGCGGGCGAACTTGCCGTCGAGATAGTCGGTGATCCCGGAGATCACCAGCACGATCAGCGCCCACCCGTCCGCGCGCGGCCCGAGCAGCAGCCACAGGAACAGCGGCACGCCCGCCAGCCGGATCACCGACAGCAGGTTGGGCACCGTCAGCCACCGCTCGGCGGCGATCTCGCGGATCGTCACGGCGGGCAGTCTGGCGCAGACCGGCTCAGCGCGCGGTCCAGCCCATGTCCATCGTCACCGGCGCGCCCGTGAAGGTGCGGCCGGCGGGCGTGGTGAGGAAGGTGACGACGTCGGCGACGTCACTGGGCTCGATCAGTCGCTTGCGGGCGTGCGGGGTGAGGATCACGTCCTCGAGCACCCGGTCCTCGCTGATGCCGTGCGCCTTCGCCTGATCGGCGATCTGCTTCTCCACCAGCGGCGTGCGCACGTAGCCGGGGCAGACGGCGGCGGCGGTGATCCCGTCCGTGGCGCCCTCGAGCGCGAGCGTCTTCACCAGGCCCAGCACGCCGTGCTTCGCCGAGACGTACCCGGCCTTGTACGGGCTCGCGGCCAGCGCGTGCGCCGAGGCGATCGGGATGAACCGCCCGCCCTCCGGGGCCACGCGCAGCGCCTCCCAGGAGTACTTCGCGAGCAGGAACGGGCTGGTCAGCAGGATGGCCAGCAGCGCGTCCCAGCGGTCCTCGGGGAACTCCTCGATCGGCGAGACGTGCTGGAACCCGGCGTTGGGCACCACGAGGTCGATCCGGCCGAAGCGCTCGAGCGCGGCGTCGACGGCGGCGCGATTGCCCTCGCGGGTCGTGAGGTCGGCGCCGAGCCCCTCCGCACCCTTCAGGTCCGGTTCCTCGAGGTCCACGCCGAGCACCTGCCAGCCGTCGGCGACGAGCCGGTCGACGACGGCGCGGCCGATGCCGCTGGCGGATCCGGTGACGATGGCAGCGCGTTCACTCACGTCCACCGACGATAGGGCCTCCGGGCCCGCCCATCACCGCAGACGCAGCCTCGTCCCGTCGAACGGCACCAGCTCCCCCACCACCGGCGCGCCCGGGATCTCGCCGACCAGCAGCAGCCCGCCCGAGGTCTGGGCGTCCGCGAGCAGGAGCCGGTCGTCGTCCCCGACCGACCCGGCGTCCGTCTCCGGCGCGACCCAGTCGAGGTTGCGCCGCGTCCCGCCGGAGACGTACCCCTCGCGGACCGCCTCGCGCGCGCCGTCGAGGTAGGGCACCGCGGCACTGTCGATCACCGCGGTCACCCCCGAGGCCCGCGCCAGCTTGAAGGCGTGGCCGAGCAGCCCGAACCCCGTGACGTCGGTGCCCGCGACGATCCCGGCCGCGACGGCCGCCGTCGAGGCCTCGGCGTTGAGGGCCGTCATGGTCTCGACGGCGTGTGCGAACACCTCGCCGGTCTGCTTGTGCCGGTTGTTGAGGACGCCGAGGCCGAGCGGCTTGGTGAGCGAGAGCGGCAGGCCCGCGCGTCCGGCGTCGTTGCGGATCAGGCCGGCCGGATCCGCGGTCCCGGTGACGGCCATGCCGTACTTGGGCTCGGGGTCGTCGACGGAGTGCCCGCCCGCGACGTGGCAGCCCGCGAGGTCGGCGACGGCGAGCCCGCCGCGCAGGACCTCGGCGGCCATCTCGTAGGGCAGCACGTCGCGTGGCCAGCAGAGCAGGTTGAGGGCGACGACGGGCCGCCCGCCCATGGCGTAGACGTCGGAGAGGGCGTTCGCCGCCGCGATGCGGCCCCAGTCGTACGGGTCGTCGACGACCGGGGTGAAGAAGTCCGTCGTGGCGATGAGCGCGAGGCCGTCGCGGATCGTCACCACCGCCGCGTCGTCACCGTCCTCGAGCCCGACGACGAGCTCACCCGTCCGCTCGGCCGACGGTGAGGGCTGCAGCCCACGCACCACCGACTCCAGCTCGCCCGGCGGGATCTTGCAGGCACACCCCCCGCCGTGCGCGTATCCGGTGAGACGCAGGGAGGTCGCGGTGCCCATGGGCTCCATCGTGCCGCGCCGAGGGGCACCCCGGCACGTCGCGCCCTACAGGCGGTGCAGCCCGCGCAGGACGCGGTCCATCACGGCGCTGTCCGGACCGGGCCCCGCGCTGAGCCCGTCGACCGTCGGGTGGACCGTCAGCGTGCCCTCGTCGGCCATGTCGCCGATGAGGATGCGGGCGACGCCGAGGGGCACCCGCATCAGCGCGGCGACCTCGGCCACCGAGCGCGGGCCGTCGCACAGATCGCCGATCGCCCGGTGCTCCGGGTCCTCGAGCGGCGGACGCGGCGACGGGATCGACACCAGGGTCTCGACCCGGAGGTCCGCCCGCGCGCGGGTGCGGCCGCGGGTCCGCACGTACGGCCGCACGGAGACGCGGGACTCGATCCCCTCCATGCGGTCGCGCAGCTCGGCGAGGTGCAGCGGGGCCGTGGGCGCGTCGTCCCCCGGCGGGACGGTGATCTCGCCGCGGCGGGCGACCGGAGCCGCCTGGCGCGGGACGACGGCGTCCTCGGCCGCCTGGCGCTCGGCGTCGCGGCGGCCGCGACGGGCGCGGGTGTCGAACCGGGCGCCGGTCCGGCCGAGGTAGGAATCGGCCTCGGTGCTCCCGCCCGCGGGGACCGGAGCCGCCTCCGGAGCGGGCGGCGGGTCGGCGTCGGACGCGGGCCCGGCGTCGGGGAAGGTCGGAAACCGTGCCCCCGTGCGGCCGACACCCTGACGACGGCGCAGGCGGGGGCGGCGCCCGGCCTCACTGCTCTCGTCCGTCACGCCGAGTGCCCGCTTCCCGTGCTCCGTGTGATGACCCGTCGCCGAGACACGAACGGATCACGTCACGGTACGGACCTGAGGCTGCTCTGAGTAACCCTGCGTTGACCGTGTCACGCGCCGATGCGCAACGCTAGGCCGGACGGGCGACGGTGTTGGTGCCGACGGAGGACCACCGAACGGCACCGACACCGAGGGCTCACGTCCTCGGCCGTTCCGGTGACCCGGGGTGGCTCACGCCACGCTCCGGACCCGGAGAGCGCTAGGCTACAGGTGGCCCTGCCTCTGACCTCTCGGTAGGGCTCATCTCGGCGGAGCCCGGGGTCGTCGTCGTTCCACCCGGTCCGCCGGGACGTCGTCCCCGGGCTTCGTTGCACATGCTCACAAGATCCGCGATCAGTCGGCGGCCACCCGTGCGCGGTCTCCCCCGAACGCCACGACGTCGCCCTGGGTGAGCTGGCAGCCACGGCGCGTCTCCGCCCGACCGTTCACCGTCACCTCGCCCGCGGCCACGACGTCCTTCGCGTCGGCCCCGTGCTCCACCAGGCCGGACAGCTTCAGGAACTGGCCGAGCCGGATCGTGCCGGCCACCTCGACGTCCCGGACCGGTGTGCGCTCACCCACCGGCGCAGTCTCCCAGCCGGGTCTGCTCGGATGTCGGGTGTGCCCCCGGCCCCCGTGCTGCTCGTCCTCGCCGGCGTCGCGGCAGGGCTCTCGGGATCGATGGCGGGCCTCGCGTCGCTGTTCTCCTACCCCGCGCTGCTGGCCGTCGGGCTCCCACCGACGGTCGCGAACCAGACGAACACCATCGCCCTCGCGACGTCGAGCGTCGGCGCGATCGTCAGCTCCCGGCCCGAGCTGCGCGGCCAGCGCGCGCGGGTCCTGCGGCTGCTCCCGCTCACCGTGCTCGGCGGTGTGATCGGCGGGGCGCTCGTGCTCGTGACGCCCTCGGACACCTTCGCTCTGATCGTCCCGTTCCTCGTGGCCGGCGCCTCGCTGGTACTGCTGCGTCCGCCGCGTCCCGCGCAGGGCGACGACCCGGCCGCCCCGACGGCGCCCGCCGACGGCAGGCCGGGAGCCGCGACAGTGCTGGGCGCGATCGCGATCGGCGTCTACTCCGGGTACTTCGGCGCCGCCGCCGGAGTACTGATGCTGGCTCTGCTCTCGCGGTTGCTGGCGGACACCCTGGTGCGGGTCAACGCCGTCAAGAACGTGCTGCTCGGCGCCTCGAACGCCGTCGCCGCCATCGGGTTCGTCGTGTTCGGCGACGTGGTGTGGAGCGCCGCGCTCCCGCTGGCGGCCGGGCTGCTCGTCGGGAACTACACCGGGCCCGTGATCGCGCGGCGGCTCCCGCCCGCCGTGCTGCGGGTCGGCATCGCCGTCGCCGGGCTGGGGCTCGCGGTGGTGCTGTTCGTCGACGCCGTGCGCTGAGCCGACGGTCGTCAGGACCCCGAGAGCTGGCGCTTCACCTCGGTCGAGATCCGCTTGCCGTCCGCGCGCGAGCCGACCTGCGGCTGCACGACCTTCATCACCTGCCCCATCTGGCGGGGGCCCTGGGCGCCGGTCTCGGTGATGGCGGCGGACACCAGGGCGGTGAGCTCGTCGTCGGAGAGCGGCTGCGGCAGGTATTCGGCGAGGACCTGCTCCTCGGCGCGCTCCCGCTCGGCGAGCTCGGCACGCCCGGCACCGTCGAACGCCTCGGCCGACTCGCGGCGCTTCTTGGTCTCGCGGGTGAGCACGCCCATGACGTCGTCGTCGGAGAGGTCGTGGTGGGCGTCGCCCGAGGTCTCGGCGGTCGTCACGGCGGTCAGCGCCATCCGCAGGGTCGCGACCCGCACCTGGTCACGGGCCTTCATCGCGGTCGTGAGGTCGCTGCGCAGCCTGTCCTTAAGCACGCTCCCAGCGTAGTCCGGGCGGTCCACCCCGTCAGGTGAGTGCCCGCACCACCGGCATCGGCATGAAGCGCAGCGCCGGGCCGAGCAGCGACCACGGCCAGCGGGGGACATAGGCGTGCGCGGGGCGGCGCTCGATCGCCTCGACGAGGGCGCGGACGCCGGTGGGCCCGTCGACCGCGAACGGCATCGTCATGCCCTCGTTGAGATCGGTGCGGATGAAGCCGGGGGCGATCGTCGTGACGTTGATGGGAGTGCCTACGACGTCGGAACGGATGCCCTCGGCGAGCGTCGAGAGTCCGGCCTTCGTCGCCGAGTACACCGTCTGGGCGCCGCGCAGCCCCCGGTCGGCGGCCACCGAGGAGATCACGACGAGGTGCCCCGACCCCTGCTCCCGGAAGGTCTCCATCGCGGCCTCGCACTGGGCGATCGCCGCGACGAAGTTCGTGCGCGCCGTCGCCAGGTTGGCGTCCGGTTTCCCGCTGCCGACCGGACGGCCGCCCCCGATCCCGGCGTTCACCACGACGCGGTCGAGCCCGCCGAGCTCCTCGCGCATCCGGGAGAACACCGCCCCGACGGCGTCGTCGTCGGTGACGTCGAGGGCGGCCGTCAGGACCTGGGACGCGCCCGGCCGGGCGGTCAGCTCGGCGGCGAGGGCGTCGAGGCGGTCGGTGCGGCGGGCGGCGAGGGCGACGTCGTGGCCGCGGGCGGCGAACGCGCGTGCCATCCCCTCGCCCAGTCCCGAGCTCGCTCCCGTGATCAGTGTGCGCACCCGGTCATCAGATCACCGATGGACCGGCGGATCTCCGGCGGGACGTCGGGGTCAGCGGCGGCACGTCCGGTCACCGGTGGGCCAGGACGTTCACCACGACCCCGCCCGGGGTGCGCACGAAGAAGCGCCGCACGCCCCACCGCTCGTCGGTCGGCGGGTGCTCCACGCGCAGCCCGGCGGTGACGGCCCGGGCGTGCAGCGCGTCCACGGTGTCCGGGCTCTCGACCTCCACCGAGACCGCCGCGTCGACCGGCGCCGTGGCGTCCCGGGAGACCAGCTGGACCTGGACGGGCATGGTCACCCCGACCGCGCGGTGGTTGACGACCCAGCCCTGGTCCATCGCGGTCTCGAGCCCCAGCAGGTCGGTCCAGAAGGGGGTGTCGGCC
>NZ_DASXJS010000284.1:0-10232 GCF_036497245.1 Actinomycetospora sp.
GGTCGACTCGTTCGGTGCACAGGCTCCGATCGGCCGTGTCGCGGACCCCGATGAGATCGCGCCGTCGTTCGTGTTCTTCGCCTCGGAGCGTCTGTCCTCGTACTACAGCGGTGAGGTCCTCGCGCCCATCGGCGGCGAGACGCTCCCGGGATGATCACCCCGCGTGGTCGACGCGGTGCCGCGGCGGATGGCGCCCGCCGTGTCGGCTCTGCCAGTCTGACTACTCGCTCGGGGTGCGCCGTATCCCGCTATCCGGCGAACCGCGAGGAAGTACCCGGTCGATGTCGTCGAACGAGGAGCTCGTGGTGGCGCTGCGGAACGCCGCCACCGAACTGGCCGCGCGCCACAACCTCCGCGACTTCGAACGGTCCCTGGCCGACATCGTGACCGCCGCGGTGGCGACCGTGCCCGGTGTCGACGCCGGCGGGGTCACCATGACCGTGAACGACGCCCTCACCTCCCGCACTCCCACCCACGAGTCGGTCAGCAAGCTCGACCGCCTCCAGAGTGAGCTGGGTGAGGGACCCTGCATCACCGCCACGATCGAGCCCCCCGAGGACGGCGTCGTGGTCGCCCACGACCTGGCGGGCGTCGACGCCCGACGCTGGCCGCAGTTCGCTCCGCTCGCCGTCGAGTGCGGATACCGGTCGCTGTTGTCCGCGCAGCTCTCGCTCGACGGCAGTGTGCGCGCGGCGCTCAACCTCTACGCCGTCGAGCCGGGGGTCTTCGACGAGGAAGCCCGGTTGATCGCCGCGCTGTTCGGTGTGCAGGCCGCGATGCTGCTGTACGGGAGCGCCCAGGCCGGCTATCTGCAACGTGCCGTCGAGAGCCGGGACCTGATCGGGCAGGCCAAGGGCATTCTCATGGAACGGTTCACCGTGGACGCCGACGGCGCGTTCCACATGCTCCTCCGGTCCTCCCAGGACACGAACCTCAAGCTCGTCGACGTCGCCCGTTGGGTGACCACCCAGGCCGACGAGCGCTTCGAGCGCACGCGGAGCATCCCCGCGGCCGACGACAGCTGAGCCCCGGTGACCTCGCCCGGAGTGCCGCCGGGGCCCTCGCCCGACGCGGGCCGCCGCCGCCGGGCCCCGCCGTGGCTCCTCGCGGTGGTCCTGCTGGCCGGCCTGCTCGTCGAGGCCGTCCACCAGATCTCGGCTGGCAACGGCGCGCCGGACCTGCCGATCATTGATGACTGGCTCCACGCCGCGCTCATCCTCGCCTCGAGCGCGATCTGCGCCCGCGGTGCCGTCCGGCGGTTTCCGGGCCCCAGCCGCGCGGCCTGGTGGTGCTTCGCCGCCGCGCTGCTGCTGTTCGCGATCGCCGAGATCACCTGGGGCGCGCTGTACTCGCAGGGCGGCGCGGTGCCGACCCCGAACCCGACCGACGTGCTCTACCTGGCCACCTACCCGCTGTTCCTGGCGGGTCTGGTGCTCATGGTGCGCGCCCGCGTCCTCGACGTCCCGTGGCACCGCTGGCTCGACGGCTTCGTCGTGGTCCTCATCGTCGCGACCCCCGGCGTCACGCTCGTGATCGTGCCGGTGCTGCAGAACTCGCCGGTCGACGTCCTCGGGCAGATCGTCACCGTCGCCTATCCCCTCGGCGACGTCCTGCTGCTCGGGGCCCTGCTCGGGACGCTCCCGCTGATGTCGTGGCGCCTCCACGGCAGCTGGCCCTGGGTCGGGGCCGGGCTGCTCTGCCTCACTGTCGCCGACGCGATCTACAGCGTGTCGGCCACCCTCGCGGTGTCCCACGAAGGTCCGTACGACTTCCTCTGGAGCATGGGCGCCCTCGCGATGGCCGTCGGCGCGACCCGGCTCCCCGCCCGGCCCCGGGCCTCGCGGGAGATCACCGGCTGGCCCGCGATCGCCCTTCCCGTCGGCGCCCAGCTTTTCGCCGTGGCCACCCAGATCTACGGCTACGTCCGCGTGCTCCCTCCCGCCGAGCGGATCCTGACGATCGGCGTCCTGCTCATCGGAATGGTGCAGATCATCGTCTCCCGGCCTCGGCCCCAGCCGGCCACGCAGGAGGCGACGAGCGACGACGAGGAGGCCGGCGAGCAGGCCCGCCTTCCCGGGGCGGAGTGATGGTCCCGCCCATCGATCGGCGCGGGAGTCGGGTCGTACCGGATGGGGCCGAAGGCGGCGTCGAGCCGCCGGACGGTCAGGGAAGATCGTGACATGGAACGTGTGCTCGGAATCGGCGGCTACTTCGTGCGCGCCGCCGACCCCGCGGCTCTGGGTGCCTGGTACCGGGACTGCCTGGGGCTGGAACCCGACGAGAACGGCATGTGGCGTCCGGAGGCCGGGGCGACGGTGTTCGCGGCCTTCGGGTCCGAGACCGACTACTTCGGGGCACGCGCCCAGCAGACCATGATCAATTTTCGGGTCCGCGACCTGGAGGCGATGCTCGTGCAGCTGCGCGCCGCGGGAGCGGACGTCGCCGAGGAGACCGAGGACATGGACGGCGTCGGTCGATTCGGCTGGGTCACCGACCCCGAGGGCAATCGCATCGAGCTGTGGCAGCCCAGCTGAGCGTTCGGCGGACGACCCGCTCGTGGATGCCCCGGGCGGTGAGGACCAGGACGGCTCAGGGGGCGACGGCGCGCACGTGGGTCTGCAGAGTGCCGGTCTCGTCGTCGAGGTGGTGGAGGGCGAACCCGGGCGGTGCGGTTCGGTCGAGGGTGTCGGGCTCGGGCTCGTAGGGCAGGCGGAGGGTGGACGCCACGCCGGGCGCGATGGAGACCGGGATGCCGTCGACGGTGGTGCGCAGCGGGGTGTGGGCGTGCCCGCAGAGCACGACGCTCGGGGCGGCGCGGCCGCGGAGCGGCGCGAGGAGCGGTTCGGGGTCGAGCAGGCGGATGGGGTCGAGCAGGCCACTGCCGATCGTCATCGGCGGGTGGTGCAGGGCGACGACCAGCGGCCGCGAGTGCGCCGCCGCCTCCTCGACGAGGGCGACGCTCTCCGGGGCGAGCTCACCGTGGTCGTGGCCGGGGACATGCGAGTCCGCGAGGACGACGACGATGCCTCCGACGGTGATCGTGGAGGTGATCGCGTCCCGACCGGGGAGCCCGAGCACGGTGCGCATGGTCGGGCGGAAGTCGTGGTTGCCGGGCACGAGGTGGACGTCGAGCCCGGCGAGCAGCTCGGCGGCCTGCTCGTACTCCTCGCGGCTGCCGTGGTCGGCGATGTCGCCGGTGACGAGCACCAGGTCCGGGCGGGTGGTCAGGGAACGCACATGGTCGACGATGCTGCGCGCCCGCCGGATGCTGTGCTCGGTGAGATCGAGGTGGAGGTCCGACAGGTGGGCGATCAGCACCGGCCCAGCATGACGGTCGCCGGCACCTCGTCCCGCAGGAAGACACGGACCGACTCGAGACACCGAGGTGACCAGCGTGCCAGTACCCCCTCCGTCCACGTCCCCGTTCTGGCGGGTGTTCCGCTTCGCCACCCGGCTCGACGCCTATCTCCTCCGCGCCACGGGGGGTCGTCGCAGCTTCATCAGTCGCGCACCGACCCTCGTTCTCCACGACGTCGGTCGGCGCTCGGGGCAGGAGCGCGTGACACCGCTGATCTACCTCGACAGTCCGCCGAACCTGGTGATCGTGGCCTCGAAGGGCGGCACGGACCGGCATCCCGCGTGGTTCCACAACCTCATGGCGATGACCACCGCGCTCGTCGACCTGCCCGGCGGCATCTCCCGGACGGTGCGCCCGCGCGTGGCGGGTTCGGAGGAGAAGGCCGATCTGTGGCCGCGGCTGGTGGAGCTCTTCCCGGACTACGCGACCTACGCGACCTACACCGAGCGCGACATCCCGGTCGTCGTGCTCGAGCCGGAGGGGGCGACCGGGTCGGCATGAGGCGCACCCGCGAACCCCCGATCCGGCGGCTCCGGGCTCGTCCATTCACCCGGTTCGATCGACGACCACATTTCGAGATGCAAATGCGTCCGACGGAGTCGGTCGGTGCGGGGTAAGGCGGACGCATATCGGATGTGCGCCTCGACGTCCACCCCCAGGAGCAGTAGGAGCATCCGCACGGATTCCGAGCGGAAAAGGAGTGGCGAAGCAGACCGACTGCGCCGACGCGTCGGTGACCGAGCCGTGACTGGCGCCCGGGCCTCGGCGATTTCTAGAATCGGAGCTGCGCCCGCTTCGGCGGTGGCCATTCGTCCCGGACCCGACGAGAGAACTGACGTCGTGGGGGGCAACGGATGTCGATCGGGTCGTGTGATGTGCGGTCGGCGCTGTGCGGCGGGCATGGCGTTCTCGCGCGCTGAGGCGCCGCGACGTTCGGAGCGACCGTTCTCGCGATGGTCGACGAGGGCCGCCTCCCTCACGCGCGGACCGGTCAGGTTCCCGGCGACCGTTCCGCGTCGTCTCGCCGCTGCGGCGGTGGTCGCGCTGCTGGTGCTGGGGGTGGTCGTGGCGCCCTCATTGGTGACGGCCCTGACCGCACCCGGCGCGGACTCGGTGGCGGCGCGACTGGCGGAATGGGGTCGGGACCACGGGCTCGGCTCGACGGTGACCTGGCTCGAGGCCCGGCAGTACGACCTGGCGCCGCCACCGGTGGGAGGCGTTCCCGCCGGGGGTATTCCTCGCGTCCCCGTCAGCGCCGGGCCGGTCTCGCCGGCGCGGTCCGCCGTGCCGGTTCGGGGGCTGCCGGAGCCCGCCTCGCTCCCCGTCCACCCCGGCGTGTCCCGCCTGCCGGAGGAGGGGCTCTGGCAGCCGGTCGTGTCCACGCCGGCCGGGGACGCCGTGCGGGTCGCCTACGTGCGTCCCGACGCGACGCACACCTCGGTCATCGTCGGGGTGATGTGGCTCGACCCCACTCTGGTGACCGGCCGGTTGCATCCCGGCACGCAGGACCCCGGGGGTTCCTGGTCGACGCCGACCTCGGTCACGCCCACGTTGCAGCGGACGGTGGCCGCGGTGTTCAGCGCCGGCTTCCGTCTCGCCGACAGCGACGGGGGCTGGTACGCCGACGGGCGTGAGGCCCGGCCCCTCGTCCCCGGCGCCGCGAGCCTCGTCCTGCGGCGGGACGGCACGGCCGACGTCGGGGCCTGGGGCACCGAGGTGCGGATGGGCCCCGAGGTGGCCAGCGTGCGCCAGAACCTCGTCCCCCTGGTCGACGGCGGCCGGGTGAACCCCACGTGCGCCACGGGCGGCACCGCGGAATGGGGCTCCACGGTCGGACAGGCCGCATACATCCATCGATCCGGGTTCGGGGTCACCGCCCAGGGCGCGGAGGTGTACGTCGGCGGCCCGTCGCTGTCGGTGTGCAGCCTCGGGGAGATTCTGCGTTCGGCGGGGGTGGTGCGGGGCATGGAGCTCGACATCAATCCCGCCTGGGTCTCCGGGGCCTACTTCCGGCCTCGCCCCCAGGGCCTGCCGCAGGCCACGAAGCTGTTCCCTGACGAGGAGATCGGCGCCGAGCACTACCTCCAGCGATCGAGCCGTGACTTCTTCGCCTGGTATCTGCGCTCCGACCAGCCGACGGGCACGGCGGCGGGCGGCCCGCCCCAGGCCGGTCGAGGCGGCTCGTCCGCGCCGCCGACACCGAAGCCGGATCGCTGAGTCCGTCCGCCGCTCAAGGTGGCGTCGGGCCGACCCGACGCTCGGTCATCGCTTGCCGGCGACCTGGCGGGTGCCCTGTTGGGCGGCGCGGCTGCCTCGGGTGGCGACCAGACCGCCGAGGTGCAGTGCGCCCGCGACGAGGACGCCGACGGTGCGGCCGGTGACGCGGACCGGGTTCAGGGCGTGGCCGGCGCGGCCGACCGAGATCAGCATCTGATCGGTCACCTGGTCCAGCGGGCCGGCGACGCGCTCGGTGACGGTGTGGATACGACGCCCGGCGCGGTCCGAGGACGCCTCCAGCTCGTCGCCGACCCCGGCCCCGATGATGGCGGCACGGTCGGCGCCGGTGACCGCCGTGCGCCCGGCCTTGTCGGCGGTGTCGGCGGCCGCGGACCGGGCGCGGCGACCCGCGGCTGCGGTCTCGCCGGCGACCTGAGCGGCGGTGCGGGAGGCCCGGTCCCCGATCTGCTTCCCGGTCGTCTCGGCGATGCTCGCGACGTCGCGGGCGGCCGCCTTCGGCGGCTTGTCGCCCCCGGCGACCGCGGAGACCTCGCGCTCGATCCCGGTCGTCGCGGCGTCGGCGGTGGCGGCGACCTTCTCGGCGGCCTCACGGGTCTGGCCGGCGACCTCGCGCCCGGTCACGGTCGCGTCCTCGGCGATGCCGCCCGCAGTCCCGGCGACCTCGTCGGCGGCGTCCTCGGCGGTCGCCCGGGCGCCCCGGGCGGCGGAGGTGGCCGCCGTGGTGGCAGCGGTGGAGGTGGTGTTCTCCGCACCGGCCTCGACGGTGCGGTTCTCGCGGACCTCGCCGTCGGTGCCGTGGACGATCACCTGCCCGCCGCCGTCGTTGGCGACGATCTCCACCGCGCGCCGGATGGCCTCGACCTGGGTGGGGGCCTTGGCGCTGGGGCGCCGGCCGCCGTCCTTCTCGACCTGCCAGCCGTCGGGAGCGGGCATCACGTGACGGTCGGACATGCTGGGTCTCCTCGGGTTCTCGGAGCGTGACCGACGTGAGCGTCCTGCACACGGCGATCGTCGGTGGCGGCCGAGGGATGGGACGGTCCTGACGGCTACGCGGTCTGCACCGGCCAGGACCTCACATCGACCGAATCCCCGGGGGCTCGCAGCCGGTGCTGAACGGGGCTTACCCGGCCGATGGTGGGACTCACACGCTCGGACGGAGCGCCCGGTGACGCGCGTGGCCCGCGGCGCAGCAGGGGTCGGTGGAGACGCAGGAGTGGGCAGCCGTCAGCCGTCAGCCGTCGCCGTCAACCGTCGTCGTCGCCCGAGCGGAGCTCCTGTTGCTGGGGGTCGGAGTAGGTGGCTTCGAGGACGGCGCTGTCGCTGTCCAGACCGGATCCCAGAGCGCCTCCGAGCGTGCCGAAACCGGTGGCGAGCCAGGCCAGGCGGATGTAGTCGCTGCTCGTGCCGGTGAAGAGCGGAGGCTGCAGGAAGAACAGCGCGAGGAGGAGGTTGAAGACGAACACGGTCGCGGCCATCACGGTCACGCCGATGGTCAGGGTGAGCACGGTGGTGGCGTTCTGGAGCGAGACGTCGTCGTCCTCGCGCACGTCCCCGGGTCGCAACCAGAGGTCGTGCGCGTTCAGGATCCACACGACCATGAGGGCGACCGACACGACGGTCGTGGCGATCAGCTTCGTCCACCCGAGCAGGCTCGCGAGCTGCCAGATCGTCGACGTGATGATCAGATAGAGGCTGGTCGCCAGCACCGCGGCCAAAGCACTGCGGAGGCCGAGGATCAGTCGCCACGGCCGGTTCGCGAGCACCATCGAAGCCAATTGCCGGCCCCGGCCGCGCATACGCCATCTCCTCGAGTCGTCCGCCATCGTCCGGTAGAGGCAAAGACTCCACCATCGCCACGTCAGGGCGACGGGCACGGTAGCGGGCCCACCGGCGAGACGTGCGTCTCCTCCCGCCGGGTCGGTCGGCGATGGCAGGGGTGTCGCCGGAGGGAGCGGCAGTGGATGGTGGCGCATCGTCGCGGTGATGTCGGGAGGGTCGGCCGCGGTCATCGGCGTCCGGCGCCGCGCGCTCTGGCGTCGCACACTGAGCGAGTGGCGCGGGGTCTGGTCAACAAGCGGACCCGGCAGTTGCTCGTCTTCGTCCACGTCGCGGTGTCACTGGGCTGGATGGGCGCCGGGGCGGCCAACGTCGTGCTGGCCATGACCGCGGGCTACACCTCGAGCGCCGAGATCCGTCGGGTCAGCTACTACATGATCGACCGGGTCGACGTGTTCGTCGTGATCCCCGGCGCGTTCGCCGCCCTGGCCACCGGTCTGGTGCTGTCGCTGGTGACTCCCTGGGGGCTCGCACGGTACTGGTGGGTGCTGGTCAAGCTCGTGATCACCGTCGCGGTCATCGTGTACAGCACGCTCGGGCTGGGGGTCTGGGTCGCCGAGAGCATCGAGGCGACCGCGACGGGCGCCCAGCAGAGCGACGTGGCGGGACCTCTGGCCTACGGCGCCGGGCTGAACATCGTGGCGTTCCTCTTCATGACGTGGGCCTCGGTGGCGAAGCCCTGGGGGACCACCCCGTGGACGACCGGACGCCCACCGCGTCGGGCCGCCCGATCCGCCACCAGCGCCGTCGGACCTCGGGCTCAGCGTCAGCCCGACTGCTCCGCGAGCAGTTCCGCGGCACATGTCGAACGACGTCGGGCCCGTTCGTCGCCAGGGTGAGAGACCGGCAGCGGGCCGGTCGACCATCCAGCGGAGGTCACCGTGACTGCCACCTACACGTTCGACGTCTTCTCCAGCCTCGACGGCTACGGCTCCTACGGGGGCGACGGCGACTGGGGCGGCTACTGGGGCAAGCAGGGCCCCGAGCTGCTCGACCACCGTCTCGCCTCGTTCCAGGCGGAGCAGCGGATGGTCTTCGGGGCCACCACGTTCGGGCAGTTCGTGGAGATGCTGGCCGCGAGCACCGAAGAGTCCGACGTGCGTGACCCGTGGGTGACCCGGATGCGCAGCATGCCGGCCACCGTGGTGTCGTCCACGCTGGACGGACCCCTCGACTGGCCGGACGCCACCGTCGTGCCCGGCGACGCCCTCGACATCGTCGCCCGGCTCAAGGAGGAGTCCGACGTGCCCGTGCGTTCGCACGGCAGCCTGTCGCTGAACTGGGCGCTGATGGCCGCCGGGCTGGTCGACCGCATCCAGGTGACGATCTTCCCCGTGATCACGGGGCGGACCGGCACGGACCCGGTCCTCGGCGGGGCGGCCGACTTCGACCTCGAGCTGCTCGAGCACCGGACGCTCGACGGCAACACCCAGGAGCTCGTCTACCGGCCCACCCTGCACGTCAGCGGTCACTGACTCGAGTCGTCCCGACCGTCACCCCCCGACCCGTACGCGTTGCCCGGCGTGGCCGGTCGGTCCGGCCGGCGGACGAGGGCGTCGAGGTGCCGGCCTCGGGACAGGTCCGGTGTGGGGTCGAGCAGCGTCCACATCCGGCCGGTCCCGTCGCCCTCGACAGCGCGATTCATGACGACCGCGGCGATCTCGATCGGCCAGATCACTGCGATCACGGTGTCGCCGAGGAGCTCGGCGGGGCGCCGTATCACGAGCAGGGAGCGGAAGGCCGCAGCGAGTACGCCGCCGATGTCCGCGGGGCTGTTGCGGGCGGTGGACGGCGGGTCAGACGCAGACATGGGTTTCGGCACCCCCGGGTCGGTCCGTCAGCGGCCGAGTGACACCGGGGTCCGGGGTGCAGCGACTCGCCCCCGAAGGTACGGCACGCCGCGTACCCGTTCGGTGACAGGCAGGTGAAGCCGTCACCGTCGCGTCGGCGGTGCAAGCGGACCGTCGCTCCCGCTCCGTCGAGCGGCGACGAACCACACTGAGCGCATGGCGCACTCATCGTCGGGGGAGTCGGTACTGGAGCGGGTGGTGCGCATCCTGGAGGCGTTCACCCCCGAGGACCGGGCGCTGACGGTGAGCGAGGTGTCCCGTCGTGCCGGGGTGCCGTCCGCGACGGGGTCGCGGCTGGTGGCCGACCTGGTGGAGCACGGGCTGCTGACCCGGGACGCGGACCGGCGGGTGCGCGTCGGCACACGGCTCTGGGAGCTGGCGTCGCGGGCGTCGCCGACGATGTCGCTGCGTGAGCTGGCGATGCCGGTCCTGGAGGAACTGCTGCGGGTGGTCGGGCACCACGCGCAGCTCGGGGTGCTCGACGGCGAGGAGGTGCTGTTCGTGGAGCGCCTCTCCCGGGAGCGCGCGGTCATCAACTACACCCGGATCGCGGCCCGGTTGCCGATCCACGCCTCGTCGTCGGGGCTGGTGCTGCTGGCCTACGGGTCGGACGTCCTGCAGGAGCGCATCCTGGCCGGGGCGCTGCCCCGGTTCACGTCCGCCACGATCACCGACCCGGCAGACCTGCGCCGGCGGTTGGCCGGAATCCGGCGCGACGGCTTCGTGGTGTGCCCCGGGTACCTGCACGCCGACGCCACGGGGATCGCGGTCCCCGTCCGCGACGAGTTCGGCCAGGTCGCCGCGGCGGTGTCGGTGATCGTGCCCAACGACGAGCACGCCCGCGGGCATCTCCCCACGCTGACCGCGGCAGCGCGTCAGATCGAGCGCCGCTTCGCGCGATCGGCAGGCGTGCGGACCTCCGGTGGCGGCACGAGTGATCCCGACGACAG
>NZ_DASXJS010000285.1:0-20939 GCF_036497245.1 Actinomycetospora sp.
CTGCGCCGTGTCGACCGTCGAGGGGCTGGCCGACGCCGACGGGACCCTGCACCCGCTGCAGGAGGCGTTCTCGGTCTGCCACGGCCTGCAGTGCGGGGCCTGCACCCCGGGGATGCTCATGACCGCGGCGTACCTGCTCGAGCGCGAGCCCTCGCCCGACCGGGAGCGGATCCGCGCCGAGATGGCGGGCAACATCTGCCGGTGCACCGGCTACGTGGGCATCGTCGACGCCGTCGAGAGCGCGGCACGGTCGGCCTCGTGAGGATCACGACCGACGACGGCGTCGGGCTCGACGTCACCGACCACGGCGAGCCACCGTCCCCGGCGGGCGCCCCGATGCTCTTCGTCCACGAGTTCGGCGGGGACCAGCGCTCCTGGGCGCCGCAGGTCCGGCACTTCGCCCGCACCCGGCGCTGCGTCACCTACAACGCCCGCGGCTACCCGCCCTCCGACGTCCCGGCCGATCCGGCCGCCTACCACCAGGGCCGGGCGGTGGCCGACGCCGTGGCGGTGCTCGACGCGCTCGCACTGGACCGGGCGGTCGTCGTCGGGAACTCCATGGGCGGGTTCGCCACGCTGCACGTGGGCCTGCGTCATCCGGACCGCTGCGTCGCGCTCGTCGTCGCGGGGTGCGGCTATGGCGCGCACCCGGAGCGGGCCGAGGCCTTCCGCGCCGACGCCGTGGCCCTCGCCGACGCCTACGAGCGCGACGGCAGCGAGGCCGTCGCCCGGGACTACGGCAACCGGCCCGCGCGGGCGCCGCTGCGCCACCGCGACCCGGCCGCCCACGCCGAGCACCTGCGCATCCTCGCCGAGCACGACCCGGTGGGCGCGGCACTGACCATGCGCGGGGTGCAGGCCGCCCGCCCCTCGCTGTTCGACCTGCGCGAGGACCTCGCGGGCATGGCGGTCCCGACGCTGCTGCTCGTCGGCGACACCGATCCCGAGGCCCTGGACGCCACGCTCATGCTCTCCGCGACGCTGCCCGACGCGGGCCTGGCGGTGCTGCCCCGCACCGGGCACCTGGCCAACCTCGAGCTACCCGGGGTCGTCGACGCGCTGATCGAGGAGTTCGTCGGCTCGGTCGAGGGCCGCGGGTCGACGCTTCAGCGCTGAGCGGGCACGTCGGCCGTCATCCCTGCACCGCCGCGCCGGCGCTCAGGAGCGCCTCGGCGTCCACCCCGGCCGCGGTGAGCAGAGCGCGGGTGTCGGCGCCCGGCGCGTAGGCGGGCCGGTCGGCGTCCCCGGGATGAGAGGGGAACCGCGGGGCGGGCCCGGGGCGGAGCAGGCCGTCGCGCTCCACGATGCTGCCGCGCGCGGCGACGTGCGGATGGCTCGCCGCCTCGGTCAGGCTCAGGACCGGCGCGACGCAGGCGTCGGTGTCGGAGAAGACCGCCGTCCACTCGGCCCGGGTCCGGGTCGCGAACGCCGCCGAGACCCGCTCGCGGGTCTCGGGCCAGGTCGAGCGGTCGTTCTGCAGCGCGGGGTCCGCGTCCGCCCCCAGCAGCTCCACGAACTGCGCGTAGAACTTCGCCTCGATGGCCCCGACGGCCATGTGGCCGCCGTCCGAGGTCGCGTAGACCGCGTAGTACGGGGTGCTGCCGTCGAGGAGGTTCACGCCCCGCTCGTCGCGCCAGCGGCCGGAGCCCAGCAGGGTGTGGATCGCCGCGAGCAGGTGCGAGGTGCCATCCACGATGGCGGCGTCAACCACCTGGCCGTGCCCGGTGCCGCGGGCCTCGAGCAGCGCCGCGAGGACGCCGACGACGAGGTAGGTCGATCCGCCGCCGAAGTCGCCGAGCAGGTTCAGCGGCACCTGCGGGGGACCGTCGTGCTCACCGATGGCGTGCAGCGCACCGGTCACCGCGATGTAGCCGATGTCGTGGCCCGCGCGGGACGCGAGCGGCCCGTCCTGGCCCCACCCGGTCATGCGGCCGTAGACCAGGCGCGGGTTGCGCGCCCACACGTCCTCCGGGCCGAGCCCGAGGCGTTCGGTGACCCCGGGCCGGTTGCCCTCGATCAGGACGTCGGCGTCCGCGCAGAGCGCGAGCACCGCCTCGACCGCCGCCGGGTCCTTGAGGTCCAGGACGACGGAGCGCTTCCCGCGGTTGAGGGCGTCGGCGGGCGAGGCCGAGGGGACCCCGCCACGCGACGGCCGCTCGACGCGGACCACCTCGGCGCCCAGGTCGGCGAGCAGCATGGCCGCGAAGGGCCCCGGCCCGATCCCGGCGAGCTCGACAACGGTGGTCCCGGTGAGGGGGCCGCTCATCGGGGGAGCCGCTCGATGATCGTCCCGTTGGCCATGCCGCCCGCCTCGCACATCGTCTGCAGCCCCCACCGGCCGCCGGTGTCCTCGAGGTGGTGCAGGAGCGTGACGAGCAGCCGGGTCCCGGACGAGCCCAGCGCGTGGCCGAGGGCGATCGCCCCGCCGCGCGGGTTGAGCCGGGCCGGGTCGGCGCCGAACTCGCGCTGCCAGGCCAGCGGGACCGACGCGAACGCCTCGTTGACCTCGTAGGCGTCGACGTCGGCGAGGTCGAGCCCGGTCCGGTCGAGAAGGCGACGGGTGGCCGGGATGGGCCCGGTCAGCATCATCAGCGGGTCGTCGCCGACCACGGAGAAGGCGTGGAACCGCGCCCGCGGCACCAGGCCGAGCTGCTCCGCCCGGACGTCGCTCATGATCAGCACCGCGGACGCGCCGTCGGTCAGCGGCGAGGAGTTCCCCGGGGTGACCCGCCAGTCGATCTCGGGGAAGCGGGCGGCCATCTCGTCGGTGCGGAACGACGGCGCGAGGCCGCCGAGCTTCTCGGCGGTGGTGCCGTCGCGCACCGTCTCGTCGCGACGGTGGACGCCGCCCTCGACGGGCACCGGGATGATCTCGCGATCGAAGCCGCCCGCCGCGGCCGTCGACGCGGCCCGCCGGTGCGACTCGGCGGAGTACACGTCGAGCTCCTCGCGGTCGAGCTTCCAGCGCTGCGCGACGAGCTCGGCCGAGATCCCCTGGTCGACCAGGCCCTCGGGATAGCGCTCGGCGACCCGGTCGCCGCGGCTGCGCGGCCGGGAGCTGCCGATCGGGACCACGCTCATCGACTCGACGCCGCCGGCGACGACGACGTCGTAGGCCCCGGCCATGACGCCCTGCGCGGCGAAGGCGGCGGCCTGCTGGCTCGATCCGCACTGGCGGTTGATGGTGGTGCCGGGCACGGCCTCCGGGAAGCCCGCCGCGAGCGCGGCGTTGCGACCGATGTTCCCGGACTGCTCGCCGACCTGCTGCGCGCAGCCGGTGATGACGTCGTCGACGAGGGCCGGGTCGAGACCGGTGCGGTCCACGAGCGCCGAGTAGGCCTCGGCGAGCAGGTCCACGGGGTGCACGCCGGCCAGCGCTCCTCCGGGCCTGGCCTTGCCGACGGCGGTCCGGACGGCCTCGACGATCACGGCCTCGGGCATGGGGATCCTCCTCGGGCGTACCACCGACTGGTCCGCGTTTTTAATCGACCATAGAATGCCACAGTGCCGTTGTCAGCCCCGGGGGCTCGCCGCCCACTCGGGTCCGTCCCCGGAAGGGCGTCGATGCCGACCTACGAGACCGTCCGTGTGTCCGAGCTGGCCGGGGCCCGCCGGATCGAGCTGAACCGGCCCGAGGCACTCAACGCCTGGACACCGGAGATGGGGCGCGAACTTCTCGACGCCCTCACCGACGCCGCGCAGGACCCCGAGGTACGGGCGATCCTGATCACCGGGGCGGGTCGGGCGTTCTGCGCGGGGGCCGACGTCAAGAACGCCCGCGAGACGACGGCCGACGGCGCGCCCGACCTGTCCGGACGCCTGCGCGAGATCTACAACCCGATCATCACGACGGCGCGCCGCGCGCCGAAGCCGGTCGTCGTGGCCGTCCAGGGCGCGTGCGCGGGCCTGGGGGTCTCCCTGGCGCTGGCCGGCGACCTGCTGCTGGCCTCCGACGATGCCTACCTGCTGCTGGCGTTCGCGCGCATCGGCGTCATGCCCGACGGCGGCGTCCTGCCCGCGCTCGCCGAGCGGATCGGGCTCACGCGGGCGGCCGAGCTGGCGATGCTGGCCGACAAGCTGCCCGCCGCCCGCGCCCACGACTGGGGCCTGGTGACCTCGGTGCACCCGCGCGACGAGCTCCTCGACGAGGCCGTGGCGCTGACCGAACGGCTCGGGGCGGGCCCGACGGTCGCCTACGCCAGCATGAAGACGGTGCTCGCGCGGGCCGCTCAGCCGCGCCTCGACGAGCTGCTCGCCCTGGAGGCGGACCTCCAGCAGCGTCACGCCACCACCCACGACTACGCCGAGGGCCGCGCCGCGTTCGTCGAGAAGCGCCCCGTCGCGTTTCGAGGCAGGTGAGCGTTTCGAGGCAGGTGAGCGTTTCGAGGCAGGTGAGCGTTTCGAGGCACGTGAGCGTTCCGGCGCCGCTGAGATCCCGGATCGCCGACGACGTCACTCCCCGCTCGCAGCCTCGGTCTTCTACTCTCGATTAAGAAACCCGAACCCGACAGGGAGGTGGCCCGTGTCCGAGGCCTACATCGTCGAGGCCGTCCGCACGCCGGTCGGACGTCGCAACGGGGGGCTCGCGCAGATCCACCCGGCCGACCTCGCCGCGCACACCATCCGCGAGGTCGTCGACCGCAGCGGCATCGACCCCGCCGCCATCGATGACGTGATCCTGGGCTGTCTCGACCAGATCGGCGCCCAGGCCGGTGACATCGCCCGGACGGCCGCCCTGGCCGCAGGCCTGCCCGAGCACGTCCCGGGCGTGACCATCGACCGGCAGTGCGGGTCGTCGCAGCAGGCGGTGTCCTTCGCGGCGCAGGCCGTGATGAGCGGCCAGTCCGACGTCCAGATCGCCGGCGGCGTGCAGGTCATGAGCCGCTATCCGCTGATGGCCGGGTTCGTGGCGGGCCAGGAGTTCGGCGACCCTGACCCGTGGACCGGGTGCGAGGGCTGGGAGGCCCGCTACCCCGGCGAGGAGATCTCGCAGTTCCGGGGCGCCGAGATGATCGCCGACAAGTGGGCGATCTCCCGCGAGGAGATGGAGGCCTTTGCCTACCAGAGCCACCAGCGTGCGCTCGCCGCGATCGCCGACGGCCGGTTCGCGAAGGAGATCACCCCGGTCGCCGGCGTCGACACCGACGAGGGCCCGCGCGGGGACACCACCCCGGAGAAGATGGCCGGGCTCAAGACGCTCGCCCCGGGCGGGCGGCTCACCGCGGCCGTGTCCAGCCAGATCTCCGACGGCTCCGCCGCGCTGCTCGTCGCCTCGGAGAAGGCCGTCCGCGAGCACGGGCTGACCCCGCGCGCCCGCATCCACCACGTCTCCGCCCGCGGCGACGACCCGGTCATGGTGCTCACCGCGCCCATCCCGGCCACCGCGTACGCGCTGGAGAAGACCGGGATGCGCATCGGGGACATCGACACCGTCGAGATCAACGAGGCGTTCGCCAGCGTCGTGCAGGCCTGGCTCAAGGAGACCGGCGCCGACCCGGCGAAGGTCAACCCCAACGGCGGCGCCATCGCCCTCGGCCACCCGATCGGCGCGACCGGGGCCCGGCTGATGACGACGATGCTGGGCGAGCTGGAGCGCACCGGCGGTCGCTGGGGCCTGCAGACGATGTGCGAGGGCGGCGGTCAGGCCAACGTCACGATCATCGAGCGACTCTGATCATCGACCGACGCTGACGACGATCGCGGGTGCCGAGGCGGACCGCCCCGGCACACCGCGGTGCCCAGGTGCCCAGGTGCCCGGAGAACTGCGGTGGGCCCGAGCCGGAAACCGGCGCGCGACACACACATTCCGGCGACCCCGGTGAACGATGCTGCGGACACCGACGCGGCGCGCACACCACCACCTGGCAGGAGACCCGGCGTTGCGCCGGGAACGGTCGTCCGGGCCGCGAACCGTGTGCGCGACACGTCGGTTCTCCCCGCATCGAACTCGGCCGGCCGCAGTGTGTGCGCCGCGGGTCGGTCCTCCCCGGCCGGCGTCCGGAGGCGCTCTCTGCTCAGCAGATGACGCCGCAGGGGCCGAGTTCACTCACAGCCCGAGATCCCGGCCGACGATCTCCTTCATGATCTCGTTGGTCCCGCCGTAGATCTTCTGGACGCGGGCTTCCACGAACGCCCGGCCGACCGGGTACTCGCTCATGTACCCGTAGCCGCCGAAGAGCTGGAGGCAGCGGTCGGCGGTCCGGGCCTGCACGTCGGTGCACCACCACTTCGCCTTGGCCGCCCGGGCGGCGTCCAGCTCGCCGCGGAGGTGCTCGGCGAGGCAGTCCTCGACGAAGCACCGGGTCACGTCGATCTCGGTCGCGACCTCGGCGAGCACGAACCGGCTGTTCTGGAAGGAGCCGATCGTCCGACCGAAGGCGGTCCGTTCGCGGACGTAGTCGAGGGTGTTCTCCAGGACGCCCTCGGCCGCCGCGAGGGCGAGCACGGCGAGCGAGAGGCGCTCCTGGGCGAGGTTGCGCATCAGGTGATGGAAGCCGTCGCCCTCGGCGCCGAGCAGGTTGGCCGCGGGCACCCGCATCCCGGTGAAGGCGAGCTCGCAGGTGTCCTGGCCGTGCAGCCCGATCTTGTCGAGCAGATGGCGCTCGAGGCCGGGAAGATCCGTGGGGATCACCAGCAGGGACAGGCCCTTGTGCGGGTCGTCGCCGGTGCGGACGGCGGTGACGACGAGGTCGGCGTTCAGGCCGTTGGAGATGAACGTCTTGGCCCCGTCGACCACGTACTCGTCACCGTCGCGGACCGCGCGGGTGCGGATCGCGGCGACGTCGCTGCCCGTGCCCGGTTCGGTCATCCCGATGGCCGTGACCAGCTCCCCGGAGACGAGACCGGGAAGCCAGCGCGCCTTCTGCTCGTCGTTGGTGAGCTCGAGGAAGTACGGTCCCAGCACGTCGTTCTGCAGGGCCAGCGCCAGGCCGGGCGCCGAGAGGCCGTGGCGGCCGAACTCCTCGGAGACCACGGCGTTGAACCGGAAGTCCTCGATCCCGGCCCCGCCGTGCTCCTCGGGTGCGGCGAACAGGAGCAGGCCCTGCGCGCCCGCGGAGGTGAACAGCTCGCGGCTCGGCCGGTGCTGTGCCTCCCACTCGCGGTCGTGGGGCAGAACGGAACGCTCGATGAAGGTCCGGACGACCTCGCGGAAGGCCTGGTGGTCGTCGGAGTAGAGCGAGTCGCCTCCGGGGCGGCTCGTCGTCGGCGCGGCCATCGCGGGCTCCTGTCGGTGGGGACGGGTCCGTGGTCGGCGCGCTGGGTGTCGCCGCCGCTGAATTTAATCTACCTTAGATGAGTCACGCCGCACGACCACAGGAGGAGATCAGATGCCCGGCTTCGCCGACGAGGACGAGCTGCGCCGCTACGTGGGATCGATCTTCGAGGCCGCGATGGCCGATCCGGAGACCGGCCCGAAGCTGGCCGACACCGGCCTGGTGCTCCGCATGGACTGCACCGAGCCGGACTCGAAGCTCACCATCGACCTGCCCGGGAAGGTCGTGTACTCCGGCGACGAGGGGCCGGAGCCGGGCGCGACCATGGTCATGTCGACCGAGACCGCCAACGCCTACTGGCAGGGGAAGGTCAACCTCCCCTTCGCGATGGCCCGCGGGAAGGTGAAGGTCCAGGGCGAGATGAGCAAGCTGCTCTCCCTCGCGCCGCTGTCGAAGAAGCTCTTCCCGATCTACGTGGAGAACCTCAAGGCCGACGGCCGCGACGACCTCGTCGTCGCCTGAGGTCGCCCGTCATGAGCACCGCCGTCACCGTCGACGCTCCTCCCGTCGCCCTGCCCGCGTCCACGCGCCGCCTCGAGCGCGCCGAGTGGGAACCCGACGAGTCGGTGCCCCTGGCCGAAGCCACGATCGGCGGGCTGCTGCGCGACCGTGCGCAGCGCTCGCCGGACGTGTGCGCGCTGATCGGCACCCGCCACGACGGGTCGCAGGCCCGGCTGAGCTACGCCGAACTGCTGGCGGAGGCCCGTGGCGTCGCCGCGGGCCTGCTCGCGCTCGCCGAGCCGGGCGAGCACGTGGCGCTCTGGGCCCCCAACGTGGCCGAGTGGCCGGTGATCGAGTACGGCGCCGCGCTGGCCGGCCTCGTCCTCGTCGCGCTCAACCCGGTCCTCACCGACGACGAGCTCGCCTACGCCCTGCGTCTGTCCGGGGCGTCGGTGCTCGTGCACGCCGAGACCAGCCGCGACCGCGACCTCGCCGCCGCCGTGGCCCGCATCCGGACCGACCTGCCCGCGCTGCGCGAGACCGTCAGCCTCGCCCACGCCGACCGGCTCCACGCCGAGCCGGGCCCCGAGCCCGACGACGTCGCGCCGGAGGACCCGGCGATGATCCAGTTCACGTCGGGCACGACCGGGCGGCCGAAGGCGGTCGTGCTCGCCCACCGGTCGCTGGTCAACAACGCCCGGCTCACGATGATCACCGCCGAGGTCGAGCCGGGCGCGGTGGGGATCGCCCCGCTGCCGATGTTCCACACGGCGGCCTGCGTGATCTCGACGCTCGGGCCGGCCTGGGTCGGCGGGACGCAGGTGCTCATCGAGCGCTTCGAGCCCGGCCCGGTGCTCGCCGCGGCGGTCCGCGAGGACGCCCGGCTGCTCTTCTCCGTCCCGACGGTGCTCTCGGCGCTGCTCGAGGCCGCACGCCACGGCGAGCAGGCGCCGCGGCTGGACACCGTGCTGGTCGGCGCGTCGATCTGCGCCCCGGTGACCATCGCGGCCGCACAAGAGATCTTCGGGGCTGCGGTGCACAACCTGTTCGGCCAGACCGAGCTCTCCCCCGTGCTCTCCCTGACCAGGCGCGGCGACACCGCCGAGGACCTCGCCACCACCGTGGGGCGTCCCCTGCCGCAGACCGCGGCGCGCGTCGTCGACCCGACGACCGGCGACGTCGTGGCGCTGGGCGTCCAGGGCGAGATCTGCGCGCGGGGCTACCTCCAGCTGCTGCGCTATCACGACGATCCGGAGGCCACGGCCGCGACGGTGGACCCCGAGGGCTGGGTGCACACCGGGGACCTCGGGACGATGGACGAGCGCGGCCTGATCGCGGTGACCGGTCGGCTCAAGGAGCTGGTCATCCGCGGCGGGGAGAACATCGCCCCGGCCGAGGTGGAGATCGCGCTCGCCGAGCACCCGGGCGTGCTCACGTCGGCGGTGGTCGGCCTGCCCGACGACCACTGGGGCGAGATCGTCGCGGCCGCGGTGGTGCTCCGGGACGATCACAGCTCCGGCATCGAGGAGTCGCTGCGGGCGCACTGCCGGGAGCGGCTCTCGTCGTACAAGGTGCCGGAGCGGTGGTTCGTGGTGGACGAGCTCCCGATGACCGCCTCCGGCAAGGTGCAGAAGTTCGCCCTCCGCGACCGGTTGGTGGCCGATCAGCCGGGCGCCGACGGGACGAGCACCGACTCGAGCACCCGCTCGAACTGAGCCACCACGGCCTCGAGCTGGTCGTGGGTGCCCACGAACCCGGCGTAGAGGCCCATCCCCCACATCACCGCCACGAGGAGCTCGGTCACCGGCTCCAGCTCGAGGTCGTCGCGGATCTCCCCCGCGGCCATCCCGGTCTCGAGGGTGCCGCGGACGAAGGTGCGCACGTCGTCGATCTGGCGGCGGGCGTGGTCGGCGAGCTCGGGATGACGGAACGCGTCGACCAGGGACGCGGCGATGAACCGGGCGAACGACCGGTCGCCCGCGTCGGCCTGCGCCGCGGTCTCCAGGAACAGTCCGAGCCGCTCGGTGGACGTCGTGGCCTCCGCGGCCCGGGCGAGCCCGACGGTGACCACGCCGTCCTGGGTGGCCTCGAAGACCGCGGCGTAGAGCGCGGGCTTGCCGGCGAAGTAGTGGTTGACGGCGGGCCGCGTGACGCCGGCGCGCGCGGCGATCTCGGCGAACGTCGCCCCCTCGTAGCCGGACTCGGCGAACACCTCCCGCGCGCTGCGCAGGATCGACGCCTCCGTGCTCGGGCCGCCCGAGGCGGCCGGACGGCCACGGCGCCGGGGCGGGGCTGGTTGCTGGGGCGAGCCGGGGCGCGCCTCGACCCGGTCGCCGCTCGTCGTCACCCTCCCGACGCTATCTCACCCTCCGCCGGGCCCCGTGATCGCTGATCATCGTGCGGTGGCCTTCTCGAGATCCACGAGTGCGTTCTCGAGGTGGACCAGCAGGCGCTGCAGGCGGGGCACCGAACGGCGGCAGCCGGTGATCCCGAAGGCCAGGTGGTCGACGTAGGAGACCATCGTGATGTTGAGGGCCTGGCCGTCGAGGACCATCGAGATCGGATAGATCTCCTCGAGCTCGCACCCGTCGAGGTAGAGCGGCTCGCGGGTCGCCGGGATGGTCGAGCAGATCACGTTGAACGGCGGGCGCGGCAACGAGGGGACGCCGGGGATCGAGATCGGGACCGAGCCCGCGAGGTTCACCGCGCTGATCGCGGTCGCCGAGACCGCGTCGAGGGAGCCCATGAGGTGCTTGCTGCGATCCATCGCGGCGTGCACGCGGCCCAGGCGCTCGACAGGGTCGTCGGTGTCGGTGGCGAGCGTGGCGAGGACCGCGGCCCAGGAGTTCCCGTCGGTCGCCGCGCTCGAGGGGTCGGTCCCGGCGAGGGAGACCGGCACCATCGTGACCAGCGGGTCTTCGGGGAGCTCGCCGCGCTCGTCGAGGTAGCCGCGCAGCGCGCCGCCGCACATGGCGATCGCGACGTCGTTCGAACTCGTCCCGGCGCGCCTGGCCACCGCGCGCAGGCGCTCCAGGGGCCATCGGTCGCCCGCGAACCGGCGCCCGGAGCTGACCGGCGCGTTGAACCGGGTCGCGGGCGCCTCGTAGGGCAGCGCCACCGAGTCCTCGCGCACCGCGGCGACGCCGGCGCCCGCCAGCCGGGGCAGCGACCGGACGAACGCCCCGGTCGCGCCGGCCACCGTCCGGGCGGAGTCCGACCACGACGGAATCGGGCGGCGGCGGCGGGGCCGGGCACGCTCGTCGGTCGGCACCATCCACGGGGCGGTGCCACCGCGGTGCTCCGGGTCGGTGGAGAAGCCGCCGAGCAGATGGCGGCCCATGTTCACGCCGTCCAGCGACGCGTGGTGCATCTTGGTGGCGAGCGCGAAGCGGCCGTCCTCCAGCCCCTCGACGAGCCGGGCCTCCCACAGCGGGCGGTCCCGGGCCAGGGGGACGGCGTGCCAGTCGCCGAGGAACTCGAGCAGCTCCCGGATGCGGGACGGACGCGGCAGCCCGACGCGACGCACGTGCAGGCGCATGTCGAGGTCGTCGTCGATCTCCCAGGCGAACTGCCCGCCGCTCGCCCAGCTGCGCACCGGCCGGCGCCGGAACGAGCGCTTGACGTGCACCGGGTCGGTCATGCGCTCGTAGAGTTCGTCGACCAGCTCGGGCCCCGACCCCTCGGGCGGTCTGAACAGCTGCAGGGCGATCACGTGGCAGGGACTGTTCCCGCCCTCGCCCCACAGGTAGACCGAGTCCATCGTCGGCACGAGTTGCACGGGGCGCCCCTTCCGGGCCGAGCTTATTCGAATCTCGATTAAACCATCCGGACGGCGCGGTACGGAACCGTCGACACGCCGGCCCGGTGCCGTCCCGCCACCGGCCAGGTGTCGCCGGACCCGCTCTTGCACGGCCCTCACCAGCATGTTCTAGTAAGTACTAGAAAAACGCGACACGGAGGGAGACCGGGGGCACGTGATCACGACGAACGCCGAGGCCCAGGCACGGGCGCTCTACACCGCGCTGGCCGCCGGCGACGTCGACGCTCTGGCCGAGCTCCTCGACCCGGACGTCGTCGTCGAACCCACGGCAGGGATGCCCGGCGAGCTCGGCGAGATCCGGCACGGGCGCGACGCCGCGGTGGCGGGCTTCTGGTGGGCGATCGGGCGGCAGTACGCGGCGCGGGCCGAACCGGAGCGCTTCCTGACCACCGACGACGGCGCGCTGGTGGTCCTCGGGCGCTACCGGGGCACGGCGCGCGACGGCGGCGGCGATCTCGACGCCGCCTTCGCGCACGTCCTGCGCTTCGCCGACGACGGCCGGATCGCCGCCCTGACCCAGTACACCGACTCCGCGGGATGGGCCGACGCGCTGCCCGACCCCGGCCGGCCGCGGGCGGGCCGGCGGGCGCTGCGCCGGATGACCTACGAGACCGACGAGCGCGGGGTGGCCACGATCCGGCTGACCCGCCCGGAGGCGGGCAACGCCATCGACCCCCGGTTCACCGAGGACCTCGACGAGGCCACCTTCCGGGCGGCCGAGGACCCCGCGGTGCGGGCCGTGCTGCTGTGCGCGGACGGGACGCGGTTCAGCGTAGGCGGGGACCTCGCCGTGCTGGGCGACCTCGAGCCCGACGCGCTCCCCGCGGTGCTCCGCCAGATGATCGACACCTACCACCAGGCCCTGGAGCGGCTGACCGAGATCGACGCGCCCGTCGTCACCGCGGTGCGCGGGGCGGCGGCCGGGGGCGGACTCGGGATGCTGCACGTCGCCGACGTGGTCGTCGTCGACGAGGCCGCGTCCCTCGCCGTCGGGTACGCGGCGCTCGGCCTGGTCGCCGACGGGCTGAACAGCTGGTACCTGCCCCGGACCGTCGGCCTCCGCCGCGCCCAGGAGCTGTTCCTGCTCAACCGCCCGTTCAGCGGCGCCGAGGCCGTGGCGTGGGGCCTCGCGACCGAGGCCGTCCCCGCCGCGGATGTCGAGGAGCGCGCCCGGGCCCTCGCCGAGCGCCTGGCCGCCGGACCGACCCGCGCCCTGGGCCGGATGAAGCGGCTGCTGCGCGAGTCGCACGCCACCCCGCTGCCCGCGCAGTCACGCGCCGAGGTCGTCGCCATGGTCGACGCGGCCGCCGACGAGGACGCCGCAACCGGCGTACCCGCCTTCCGCGCCGGGCAGCGCCCGGTCTTCCACGGCCGCTGACGAGAAGGAGAACCGGTGAACCCGTCGTCGATCGTCCCGGAGAGCCCCGAACGGGCCGAGCTGCGCGCGAGCGTCACGAAGCTCGTCTCCGCGTACGGACACCCCTACTTCGTGGCCCGCTCCCGGGCCCACGAGCAGCCCACCGCGCTGTGGAAGGAGCTCGGTCAGGGCGGCTTCCTCGGGGTGCACCTGCCCGAGGAGCACGGTGGTGGCGGCGGCACGCTCGGCGACCTGTCGGTCGTCGTGGAGGCCGCCTCGGCCGCGGGCTGCCCGCTGCTGATGACGGTGATCTCCCCGGCGATCTGCGGCACGATCATCGCCCGGCACGGCTCCGAGGAGATGCGCGCCCGCTGGCTGCCCGGCATCGCGGACGGCTCGCTCAAGATGGCGTTCGCGATCACCGAGCCGGACGCGGGCTCGAACAGCCACGAGATCACCACCACCGCGCACCCCGACGGCGAGGGGTGGCGGCTGCGCGGCACCAAGTACTGGACCTCGGGGATCGACGAGGCGGACGCCGTCCTCGTCGTCGCCCGCAGCGGGTCGGCCGTCCCCGGCAGCAGCGGGCGCCGGCCGCTCTCGCTGTTCGTCGTCCCCACCGACGCGCCCGGCCTGTCCTGGCAGCACCTCGAGGCGGCCCTCGTCCAGCCCGAGCACCAGTTCACGGTGTTCCTGGACGACGTCCTGGTGGGTCCCGAGACCCTCGTCGGCGACGACGGGGCCGGGCTGCGGCAGGTGTTCGCGGGGCTCAACCCCGAGCGGATCACCGCCGCGTCGATCTCGAACGGGCTCTCGCTCTACGCCCTCGAGAAGGCCACCCGCTACGCGGGCGAGCGCGCCGTGTGGCACGGCGTCCCCATCGGAGCCCACCAGGGCGTCGCGCACCCGCTGGCCGAGTGCTACATCGCGGTGGCCCAGGCGCGGCTGCTCACCGCCCGCGCGGGCGAGCTGTTCGACGCGGGCGCCGACGCCGCCGAGGCGTCCAACATCGCGAAGTTCGCCGCCGCCGACGCCTCGCTGCGCACCCTCGACCAGGCGATGCAGACCCACGGCGGCAACGGTCTCGCCCTGGAGTACGGCCTGTCCGACTACTGGTTCCTCGCGCGGATGCTCAAGACCGCCCCGGTCAGCCGGGAGATGGTCCTCAACTTCGTCGCCCAGCACAGCCTGGGCCTGCCGGCTTCGTACTAGGTGGGCGGAGCCCTCGTGAGCACTTTCCGGGGCTATAGCCCCGGAAAGTGCTCACGAGGCCGGAGGCCACCTCCCGACCCCAGAGGGGACACCGATGTCCGAGAAGACCTTCGACGTGCTCGTCGTCGGCGCAGGTGCGGGCGGGCTGTTCACCGCCGCGCGGCTCGCGCACCGCGGCTACCGCACCCTCGTCGTGGAACGGCTCGACCGCGTCGGGGGGCGCGCCTCGACCGAGGACATCGACGGCTTCACGGTCAACAACGGGGCCATCGTGATCGAGGTCGGCGGGATCACCGAGCAGACGTTCGCCGACGTCGGCGCCCGCTTCGACGTCCGCCGGGCGACGCCCCCGGTGCTCTACCGCATCGGCGGGAAGGACGTCGACGTCACCGGCGGCGGCTGGGGCTTCCTGCTCTCCAAGCTCACCCGGCAGGGCGCGAAGCTCCTCGACGGGCTCGGCGCCGCCCGGACCGACGAGGGCCTGCCCGAGGGCGAGCTCTCCACCGCGGACTGGATCCGCCGGTTCACCAGCAACGAGAACGTCCACGGGATCTTCCGCAACATGTGCGGGTCGATCTTCGCGGTGGGCTCCGAGGAACTGCCCGCGAAGGTCTTCCTCACCTACTTCACCCGGCGCAGCGCGTTCAAGAAGTTCGGCTTCTGCCCCGAGGGCACGATCGGCGTGTGGCGGGCCCTCGCCGACGTCATCGAAGGGGCCGGAGGCGAGGTCTGGCTCGACAGCGAGGTCCGCGGCCTGCACCTCGGCGACGACGGCCTCGTCACCGGCGCCACCGTGGCCCGGCCCGGCGAGACCGTCGAGGTCGCGTGCCGGGCGGCCGTGAGCGACGCGGGGCCCGCCACCACCGCCGACCTCGTCGGACGCGACCGGCTGCCCGCCGCGCACACCGCCACGGTCGACACCACGCCCTGCTCGATGATCGTCGTGAACTTCGCGAGCCGGACGCCGCTGACCGAGGCACCGGGGCTGCTGAGCTTCGCGAAGACCCGGCGGATGTGCTACGTCGCGAACTTCACCGCCACCTGCCCGGAGATGGCCCCCGAGGGCTGGCACCTGTACAACGGCAGCTCCGTGCCGGTGCCGGCCACGGGCGGGTTCGACGAGGCCGAGGAGATCGAGCTGCTGCACGCCGACCTGCACGAGCAGATCCCGGGCTTCGCCGACGCCCGGGTGCTCTCCACCTCGGTGTGGCGCGACGGCTGGCCGCCGCAGCGGGCGGTCGCGGGGCACGATCTCCCGCACACCACCCCCGTCGCGAACCTGTGGAACGTGGGCGACGCGGTGAAGGAGTACGCCAACGGCGGCACGACGGCGTGCGCGGAGACCGCGGCCCTGGTCGCCGGCGAGGTCGCCGAGCGCCTGGCCCCGGCCGCCGCGCGCTGACCCGTCAGGCGAGCAGGACCGCCGCCAGGACGACCGGCACGACGACGACGTAGGCGTCGAACGCCCGGCGCAGCACCGGCGGTGCGTGGCGCAGCTCCATGAAGTAGCGGCCGACGAGCCAGACCTTGACGAACGCGACGGCGACGACCACGAGGACCGTGGTCGCGCCGAGACCCAGCCCCTCGTGGACGGCGACCGAGACGGCCGTGGCGAGCAGCAGCGCGGCCCAGACGGCGACGAGCGTGCGGTCGTGCATGGCGGACACAGCGATCACCCCAGGGTGTAGAGCAGGCCGAAGAGGACGAGCCAGAGCAGGTCGACCATGTGCCAGTAGCTCGCGCCGCTCTCCACCAGGGAGAGATCGGCGCGCCCGAGCACGGGCCTGCGCACGATCCGGAGGACGCCGCCGAGCACGCACAGGCCGATGACGACGTGGAGCAGGTGCAGCCCGGTGAAGGTGAAGAAGTAGAGGAAGAAGTCGTCGGAGCGCGCGGTGTGCCCGGCGGCGACGAGGTCGGTGTACTCGACCACCTTCACCGCCACGAACACCACGGCGCCGGCCATGGTCGCCGCCACCAGCCGGACCGCCGCCCGCGGGTGGCCGAGGCGGGCCGCGCGCACGGCCAGCGCCATGGTGAGCGAGCTCGTCACGAGCACGACGGTGTTGACGATCCCCAGGCCCAGGTGCAGGGCGTCCTGGTCGAGCGCGTAGGCCGCCCGGTCGTGGGCGTAGGTCACCGCGAGCACGACGAAGCAGACGGCGAACACGACCATGTCGCCGAGCACGAACACCCAGATCCCGGCCTCGCCGGGGGTCCGGGTCGAGTCCGGCGACCGGTCGCTCTCGAGCGCGGGGGCGCTCATCGGGCCTCCTCCCGCAACCGGCCGCGCAGCACCGCGAACATCACGAGGAACCAGCCGCCGAAGACCGTCGCCACCACCCAGAACACGAGCAGGCCGTTCCAGGCGAACGCCCCCGTCCGGAAGAAGATCAGCAACAGGCCGGGAAGCGTCAGGAACGCGGTCCAGAGGTTGTAGAAGCCGAGCCAGCGCGGGAGCTCGGCGCCGGCCTCGTCCGGCGCACCCGGGTCCTGCATGAGGGCCGCCAGCCCGATCGCCACGGCCTGGATCACGAACGGCACGAGGTTGCCGATGAAGGGGATGAAGGCCAGCTCGTGCAGGGCCTGGGTGATCTGCGGGTCCCGCTCCGGGCGGTAGGCCGCGGCCATGAACACGATCGCGGGGCCGGACACCGCGATCACGCCGAGGGTCCCGCCCATCAGCTGGAGCACGGCGAGCGGCCCGGCCCCGGGGATGCGGCGGAGCCGGTGGTGGATCGCCACGACGAAGGGCGCCGTGAGGCCGCCCCCGAGGAAGAGCAGGATGAACGCGAGCCGCTTGAGATCGGTGTGCTCGGCGTACATCGCCGCCACCTGGTCCGCGGTCAGCGACGGCGAGGGCGGCGGGACCCATCCGGCCACCAGGAGTCCGGCGAAGAGCAGGACCACGAACAGCGGGGCCGACCACACGCACCAGGTCTGGATGCGGTGCTCGGTGAGCCCCCGGGGGGCCGCGGTCGGGGGTGCGCTCTCGCGGACCCCGCGGATCGTCGTCACGGGTCAGCCGACCGGGTTGACGCCGGGCACGGCCCCGGAATGGTCGGTGATCTCGGCCCAGCGGTCGCCGACCTGCTCCAGGGTGGGGACCTCGGAGAAGGTGACGCCCTTCGTCATGAACTGGGTGACTTGGTGGACCTGGCCGCCGCCCGCCACGATCACCGAGCCCGAGTCGGTGCACTCCTCCGACACCAGGTGCCCGACCACCGGGGCGACGTGGGCGGGCCCGAGCGAGTCGAGCACCTCCTGCGGCGCGATGTCCGCCGTCATCCGCGTCGCGGCCATCGGGGCGACGGCGTTCGCGAGGATGTCGTAGCGGGCCCCCTCGATCGCGAGGGTCTTGATCAGGCCGATCATCCCGCCCTTGGCGGCGCCGTAGTTCGACTGCCCGAAGTTGCCGTAGATCCCCGAGGTGGAGGCGGCCACGACCACCCGGCCGAACCGCTGCTCGCGGAAGTGCGGCCAGGCGGCCCGCACCACGTGGTAGGTGCCGTCGAGGTGGACCGCGAGGACGGCGTCCCACGCCTCGGTGGTCATCTTGTGGAAGGCCGAGTCGCGCAGGATGCCCGCGTTGGCGACGACGCCGTCGATGCGCCCGAAGGCGTCGAGGGCGGCCTGGACGACCGCCGTGCCGCCTGCCCCGTCCGCGACGCTGTCGTAGGACGGGACCGCCTCGCCGCCCGCGTCACGGATCTCGGACACCACGGTGTCCGCGGCGGCGTGTCCCTCTCCGCTGCCGTCCCGCGCGCCGCCGAGGTCGTTCACGACGACCTTCGCCCCCGAGCGGGCGAGCAGCAGGGCGTACTCGCGCCCCAGCCCTCCCCCGGCACCGGTCACCACGACGACGCGTCCCTCGACTCCGGACACACGGACCTCCTCACACACGGACGAACGTGACGACGCGGAGCGCCGTCAGGGGTGGAAGCGCGACATGCTCCCGTCAGCGGGCACGGGCGTCGAACGCGGCGATGCCCTCGGCGGCGGAGTCGCCGCCGAGGTGGGCGACGACGGCGTCGCGCTCGGCGGCGAGACCCTCGGCGAGGGGCAGCTCGAGCCCGTCGCGCACGAGGCGCTTGGCCCGGGCGAGCGCGGCGGGGTCCTTGCTCGCCAGGTTCTCGACGACCTCGTGGACCGCGGCGTCGAACGTCTCGGCGGGCGCGGCCCGGTGGGCCAGCCCCCAGGCGAGGGCGTCGAGCCCGGAGAGGCGGTCCCCGGTGAGGATGTGTGCGAGGGCGCGCTGGCGGCCGACCAGCCGCGGCAGCCGCTGGGACGAGCCGCCGCCGGGCACCTGCCCGAAGTTGAGGTGGTTGTCGGCGATCCTCGCGTCCTCGCGCACGACGACGACGTCGCACGACTGCATCAGCTCGAAGCCGCCGGCCAGCGCGTAGCCCTCGACGGCCGCGACGACCGGCACCGGAAGCTCACCGATCACCGTGCACGCGGCGCCGAAGTTGTCGAAGAGCGGGCGCAGCGCCTCGGGCCCCTCGGCGCGCAGCCGGGAGACCTCGGCGAAGTCGCCCCCCGCGGAGAAGTGGCCGCCTGCGCCGCGGATGACCAGCACCCGCGTCCGGCTCGCGAGGTCGACCAGCGCGTCGTGCAGGGCGCGCCCGAGCTCGACGGTCACCGCGTTGCGCGCGTGCGGGCGGTTGAGCGTGATCCGCCCGACCGGTCCGTCGGCCTCGGCGTGCACCGGCTCGTCCACGGGCCTCCCTCGACGCTCCACGCCCGCGACGTCACCGACGGCGGGTTTTAACGGACATTAGAAGAATCGCTCGTCCCGCGCAACGGCGGCGCTCCGGCGCCGTAGGGTGCGCGTCCATGGCGTCGGTGACGCGCAGGACGTCCGGGAGCCGGGCGCAGCGGCGCGAGGAGAACGCGCGCCGGCTGCTGGGCGCGCTCTCGGAGCTCCTCGCCGAGGGCACGAGCTTCACCGAGCTGCCGGTCGAGCGGCTCGCCTCGCGTGCGGGGGTCTCACGGTCGACGTTCTACGTCCACTTCGCCGACAAGGGTGCCCTGCTGCGCGAGGTGACCGCGGACATCGTCGAGGCACTGCTCGCCGCCGGGCGGGGATGGTGGGGCGGGGACGCCCCGGCCTCGCGCGAGGAGCTGCGCGAGCGCGCCGCGGTGATCGTCGCGACCTACCGCCCGCACGCCGAGCTGATGCGCGCCTTCACCGACACCTCGAGCCACGACGCCGAGGTCCACGAGGCGTTCCGTGCCCTCACCGACCGCTACGTCGACGAGCTGGCCGACCACATCGAGCGCGGCCAGCGGGCGGGCACCGTGCACCGGGACCTGCCGGTGCGGGGCACCGCGGAGATGCTCACGTGCATGGCCGAGCGGGGCCTCGACCAGATGCTGCGCGGCGCCGACGACGAGGGTGCCGAGCGGACCGTCGAGGCGTTCACCGCGGTCGTCTGGAACATGCTCTACGCCCGCGCGCACGCCTGATCGGACACCGTGTCCAGACAGACCATCTTGACTCTGGATTAAATTCGCGGGAAGGTGGTCCGCGTACTCGTCCTGTCCTGCGAGAGGACCCTCGATGACCACCACTGCGCCGACGTCGCGACCGGCCCCCGAGGGCCTGCGCGATCTCGTGCAACCCGACCGGGTGCACGGGTCGCTCTACACCGACCCCGCGATCTTCGCGCGGGAGCTCGAGCAGATCTGGTACACGACCTGGGTCTACGTGGGACACGTCAGCGAGATTCCGCGCCCGAAGGACTACGTCCGCAAGACGATCGGCCCGCAGCAGATCGTCATGACCCGCGACAACGACGGCGGGGTCCACCTGCTGCAGAACCGCTGCGCCCACCGCGGCAACCTGGTCTGCGAGGCCGACCGTGGCCACTCCGGCTCGTTCCGCTGCCCGTACCACGGGTGGACGTTCTCGAACACCGGCGAGCTGCTCGGCGCCCCGTTCAACCAGGGCTACGGCGGCAAGGAGGGACTGAAGGCGCTCGGGGGGCTCGCCCCGGTGCCGCGCGTCGGGATCTACCAGGGCTTCGTCTTCGGCAGCCTCGCCGCCGAGGGCCCCACGCTCGAGGAGCACCTGGGCGCCGCCGCCGAGCGCCTCGACCGGCTGGTCAGCCTCTCCCCCGAGGGCGAGGTGGAGCTCACCGCGGGCTTCGTGGCGCACGAGGTCGAGGCGAACTGGAAGATGCTGGTCGAGAACGAGACCGACGGCTACCACCCCCAGTTCGTCCACTCCTCGATCTTCTCGATCTCCGGCAGCAGCATCGGCGACCTGTACAGCGACAAGTCCACCGCCGTGACGCGCGCCCTGGGCGGCGGCCACTCGGAGAACGACCTGGCTCCGGAGTTCCGTCGTATGGGCGTCCCGATGGGCTGGGCGGGCACCCCCGAGGCGAAGATCCCCGACTATGTCGCGCAGATGCGCGAGGTGTACGGACGCGAGACCGGCGACGAGATCATGATCAACGGCTCGCCGCACATCATGATCTTCCCGAACCTGTTCGTCGCCGAGATCCAGCTCTTCGCCATCCAGCCGCTCGCGGTGGACCGCACCGTCCAGCACGTCACCGCGATCCAGTTCAAGGGCGCCCCCGACCTCAACCGCCGCCTGGTGACCCAGTGCGTCGGCTCGGTCGGGCCCGCCGGGATGCTGCTGGCCGACGACGCCGAGATGTACGAGCGCAACCAGCGCGGGGTCGCGCAGCTCCGCCCGGAGTGGCTCGACCTGCGCCGCGGGCTCGGGCGCGAACGCACCGACGACGACGGGTTCACCATCGGCACCGCGACCGACGAGACCTCCATGCGCTCCATGTGGGAGCACTACCTGACCCTGATGGAC
>NZ_DASXJS010000286.1:0-63499 GCF_036497245.1 Actinomycetospora sp.
TCGGCGAGGCCGCCACCCTTGGTCTCGTTCAGCGCCTTGACCTTGTTCGAGCACGAGCCCTCCGAGGAGGACGAGTGCTTGTCGTGGGAGTCGCCGTGGTGCGAGTCGTTCGCGAAGGCGGCGCCCGACATCGCGCCGAGGCCGGTGCCGGCGATCGCGACGGTGAGGACGGTCTTGCGGAGCATGCTCATGTGGTCTCGTTCCCCCGAGGTTCGGTGACGTCGATTGCCGGATCACGATCACGTCGCTCCGGCGACGCATTCATCAACGCGATCAGCTCAGCGAAGGTCACGGCCCAATCACGACGATCCCCCGTTCGTGACCGAGAAAAAGCGGCCCATCGGCTCGTTCGGCGCATCATCGCAGCTCAGAGCCTTGCCTTCCGATGCGGTGAAAAGTGTCGAGAATTGACTCCCCCAATCAGGGGTCGACAGTTTTCCGGCAAGGTCGGGTCGCGTTTCTCGTGACCGTGAACACCCCGGAAACGACGACGGCCGGGCCGCTCCGCGTGGCAATGCCACGGGGCGGCCCGGCCTGTCGTGCCGGGAGAGCGAACGCTCAGCTGACCTCGTTGCCCGAGTCGCCGGTGTCGGTCCCGATGGGCACCGACATGTCCGGCGTCGACGAGGTGGTGTCGCCGTTGGTGATCGTGCCCAGCGCCGCGACGTTGTTGCCGTTGAGCAGGCTGTTGTCGTCCAGGATGTGGCAGACGTTGATCGGCGCCGCGATCTGGTCGCCGCCGAGGACGCTCAGCGCGCCGCCCTCGGTCTTGTTCTTGGCCGCGACGTCGTTGGAGCAGCCGTGACCGGAGTCGTGGCCGTGACCGTGGGACTCGGTCGCGAACGCGGCCCCGGTCGTGGAGGCGAGCCCGGCGCCCAGGATGGCGGTGGCGACGGCGGCCCTACGGAACATCGACATGTATCCCCCGATGCAGTGTCGAGAAAGTGAACCGGACGGAACGGGTGCTCCATGTCCGATTGATGACACCGCTCCAACGCGGGCGGCCGGGCCGGGTCACGGCCTTGTTACGACCTTCGCCCGTTCGTGGAGGTTTCGGAGACGACGACGGCCGGCCCCGGAGCCTCCCTCGCGGGAGGCCGGGGCCGGCCGTGGTCGTGCTGTGCGAGGTGCCTGACGTGTCAGATCGTCGGGGCGCCGGGCACCGACGGGACCTCGGTCGGAAGGTCCTGGCCGGCGATGCTGACGTGGTTGTTGCTCAGCACCTTGTTGTTGTTCAGGTTGTGGCAGAGGTTCACACCCAGGGCGCCCTGGCTGCCGTCGAGGATGCCGACGAGGGTCTTCGCGCCCGTGTTGTCGATCTCGCCCACGGCGGTGTTGCTGCAGCCCTTGGACGAGGACTTGTGCGACGAGTGGGAGTGCGACGAGTGCGAGCTGTCGCCACCGCTGTTGTCGGGAGCATCGCCGGCGAACGCGGCACCGGCGGTCGAGGCCAGACCGGCGCCGACGATCGCGGTGGTCAGCACGGTCTTACGGATCATTGACACGCTGGACTCTTCTCCTGCTCGCGAATGCTGGGGGGATGCCCGCCGTTCGTGCGGGGCGGGCGGATCGCCCCGCCGGCCGGACCTGGGAGGGTCCGGCCGACGTGGGCGTCGATCACGCCGTGAGGCTTCGATCCTGCGGCTCGCCGCCGTCGTGCCCCGGCATCCGGGGGTCGTCGGGACGCGGTCGTGCGAACCGCTCGGGCACGAAGTCTCAGACGACTCCGCCGAGGATGGCGACGTGGTTGCCGCTCAGGACCTTGTTGTTGTTCAGGTTGTCGCAGATGTTCGCGCCGAGCGCGCCCTGGCTGCCGTCGACGACGCCGATGAGGGTCTTCGAGTCACTGTTGTCGATCTTGCCGAGGGCGGTGTTGCTGCAGCCCTTCGACGACGAGCTCGACTCGTGCGACTTGTGGCCGCCGTCGTGGCAGTCGGTCGCGAAGGCCGAGCCGGCGGTCGTCGCGAGGCCGGCGCCGATGATCGCGGTGGTCAGGACGGTCTTGCGGAAGGTCGACACGCTTTCTCCCCTGGTCGTGGTGGGCGCGATCGGAGGGATCACGCCGCGTCGGTCGGAACCCACGAACGGGATCACGACTTGGTGACTTCAACGCCTCGATCGAGTGAAGGTCACGGCCGAGTTTCGGAGATCGCGTGGTCGGCGGGAGGAGATCGACGCTGAGCAGGAGGAACGCGGGCGGGAATCACCCGCTTGGAGCAGTAACCGGGACTTAACCCCGGACACACGACAACGGGCCGGCACCCGGCCGGGACGTGATGTCCCGGGGGTGCCGGCCCGTGGTCGGCGGTGAGGAGAGCCTCAGCCGGCGAGGTCGGTCAGCGGGTTCGACGAGCCGCTGCTGTCGCCGTTGTGGATCGAGCCACCGAGCAGCGCGACGTTGTTGCCGTTGAGCAGCTTGTTGTCGTCGAGGATGTGGCAGGCGTTGATCGGCGCGAGGATCTGGTCGCCGCCGAGGACGTCGGCGAGCCCGCCGCCCTTGGTCTCGTTGGCCGCCTTGACGTCGTTGCTGCACGACGACGACTTGTCGTGGCCCTTGTCGTGGCCCCACGAGCTGCTGTGGCCCTCGTGGCCACCGTGGCCGCCGTCGCTCGGGTCGTCGCCCGCGAAGGCCGCACCCGTCATGGAACCGAGGCCGACACCGATGATTGCGGATGCCAGCACGGTCTTACGGATCATCGACACGATCGTTTCTCCAGGGGTCCCAGGTAATCCGGACCCGCAGGTACACGGGTCCAGCTGTCACAACAGGTCCAACGGGACCCCGGATCGCGGGTCACGGCTCCAGGCGTTGCTTCATTCGTTCGTGCGTTCTTTGATTTTTGGCCTCAAGTGCTACTCCGGATGCTCTAGTGGGTGAGGCTGCGGACCACGCCGACGACGATCGAGGCCAGTTCCGCCCCCGCGTCCTCCTGGAGGAAGTGGCCGGCCCCGCCCAGGACGGCGTGGCCCGGGTCCGCACCGCCCCCGGCACCCGCGCCGCGCACGTGGTCGCGCAGCACCGGTCCCATGGGCCCGGTGATCGGGTCGGAGTCGGAGAAGGCCGTCACGAACGGGCGCCCGTAGTCGGCCAGGGACGCCCAGGCCGCCCGGTTCGCCTCCGTCTCCGGATCGTCGGGGCGGGTCGGCACCAGGAGCGGCATCGCCCGCGGGCCCGCCTTGTAGGACTCGTCGGGGAACGGGGCGTCGTAGGCGGCCCGCGCCGACGGCGCCAGCCCCCGGGCGCAGCCCGAGGCGACGAGCCGGCCGACGTCGAGCGTCTCGGCCCGCTCCACGGCCCGGCGGAACTGCCACCACGGTTCCGGCATGTCGACGTCGCCGGTGGGCAGCCCGGTGTTCGCGGCGACCACCGCCCGGAAGCGCTCGGGGGCCGCGGCGACCAACCGCAGCCCGATCAGCCCGCCCCAGTCCTGCCCGAGGAGCACGAGGTCGTCGAGGCCGAGCGCCCCGACGGCCTCCTGCACCCACGCGACGTGACGGGCGTAGGTGTGATCGCCGACCTCCTCGGGCTTGTCCGAGCGCCCGAAGCCGACGAGGTCCACCGCGACGGCGGACACCCCCGCGCCGGCGAGCGCGTCGAGGACGTGGCGGTAGAGGTAGGACCAGGTCGGCTCGCCGTGCAGGAGCAGCACCGTCGGGCCGGCGTCCTGCGGCCCGACCGCGTAGGTGGCCACCCGCACCGGCGTGGATCCGTCCGGATCGGCCACCTCGACGTAGCGGGGAGGGTGGCCGAAACCATCGAGACCGGTGAAGCGTTCGTCAGGGGTCCGCAGCAGTCGCACGGCCCGCAGCGTGCCATCACCGGAGCCCGTCGGTGTCCCCGAACGGCCTGGTCACCCCGTCACCCCTAGGGTGGCCGCGCACGTGATCACCCGCTGGAAGACCCGGAGGCCGACCGTGGCCCAGGACATCGTCCCGATCACCCTCGCCCTGACCGAGGGGGATCTGGTCACCCTGTGGGCTCCCCGCTGGCGTGAGGACGGCGAGGAGTGGGAGGCCTTCCTCGGCGACGACGACCACGTGTTCGCCTTCGCCGACGCCGCCGATCTCGCCGCCTGGATCCGCACGAGCGACGCCGACGGCACCCCGCACGACCTCCTCGACCACCCGGCCTGGGCGGTGGTCGGCGGCCTCTCCGTCGACGAACTGACCCCCGAGGACATCCAGCGCTACGACGTGATCGGCGCTCCCGAGCTCGTCGCGGACGAGCCGGACACCTGGTCGGTCGACGACCTCGCGGAGATCACCGCGATGGTCCGGTCCCTGGCCGACGTCTGCGACCTCGGCACGGTCACCGAGATCCTGGACTCGACCCCCGCGTTCGCCGCCCTCGCGGGCGGCGTGCTCGCCTTCGGCGGCCGGGACGGCGCCACGCTGTGGACCGAGCTCGCGGACGTCGTCGCCGAGCGCTGGGACGAGGTGCTCGACGCCCTCGACGCACTCGTGCGGGTGCCGGAGGTCGATACCGAACTGGCCGCCAAGCTCCGCGCGACGGCCACCCCCACCGGCGGGGACCTCGACGCGGCGACGTCCGACGACATCGACGACGACGCGGACGGTCCGGAGGACGAGCCGCGCTCGGGCAGCCGGGAGAACGCCGAGAACCTCCCCGCCGACGACGACGCCGTCGCCGCCGACCCCCAGGACTCGGCCGTCTCGGGCCCCCTCGCCGACGCCCCCGACGACCTCCGCTCCGACACCGCCGGGGAGTCCCTGCACAGCGATCTCGCCGACGCCTCGGAGGAGCCCGCGCCCGGTTTCTGGGAGGACGTGGGGGTCGACCCCATCTCGATCCTCTCCGCGGAGGGCGAGGTGATCACCCTGCGGTGCTTCCTCGACGACGAGCCGGTGTTCCTCGGGCGGGGCGGGCGCATCGACGTCTTCCCCAACGCCCGGGCGCTGCGCTCCTGGATCGCCGGCGAGGGCGCGGACGGCCACGACCTCGCGGAGGTCTCGACGTGGTCGGAGGTGACGACGGCGGCCATCGGCGGGGACCTCGAGGTCGAGATCGCCCCGGAGAACCGGTACGCCTTCGTCGGGCTCGCCGACGACCTGCTCGAGGGCCCCCAGGCGGTCGACCCCGCGCAGCTCGAGCTCGCCGTCGAGCTGCTCCTCGACTCGGCCGACTGGGCGGGCGACGAGGTCACCCGCGAGGCGCTCGCGACCTCCGAGTCCCTCGGATGGCTGGTCTCGTTCGTCCTGCGCCCGGACCCGAACCGGCTCACCCCGTCGCCGCCGTTCCAGCGCGAGGCGACCCGGTGGCGTGAGCTGGAGGACCGATTCCTGGGGCGCTTGCGTCATCCGTGACCGGTGTGACGGACGTGGCACTTCGTCGCCACCCGGAGCCAGGGGCGCGTCCGATCGGGTCATCGGCCCTGGTTAGCCTGCCTCGGACGACGTTCGGGGTCGAGCTCCCCTCCGCGACGTCTCCCACTGCCCGTCATCCCCGCAGAGAGTGGGCCTCCGCGTGATCGACTCCAATCAGACCATGTCTTTCGACCGAATGCGCAGCATGCTCGTCCGGGCTGCGGAGGTCAGGGACAGCGAGCAGCAGCAGATCTTCGACTCGCTCGACGAGATCCACGGTCGCCTCGCCGCGCTGGACGCCCTCGGGGCCATGCGCAAGCGGCTCGCCGAGGTCCCCGACCGCACCGAGATGAGCGTGCTGGCCGAGCGGCTCGACGAGACCGTCGCGAAGCTCGACGCCCAGGAGTCGGCCGTCTCCTCGCTGGCCCGCCTGGTCGAGGGCATCGTGGACCGCGTCTCCGAGCGGCTCGCCACCCCGTTCGCCCAGCTCGACGGCCGCCTCGACGGCGTCGCCGGGCGCTTCGAGGGTGTCGCCGGGCGGATGGACGGCCTCGAGGACCGCGTCGGGGGCCTGCACAAGCGTCTCGACGACCTCGACAACCGCCTCGACCGCCACGAGATGCGTCTCGACCAGCTCCCCGCCGCCGTCACCGGCCCGGTCCGTGAGCGCCTCGAGTCCGTCGAGTCGTCGCTGCGCGGCCAGGTCGAGGAGACCTCCCGCGCGCTCACCGAGACCTCCCGGTCGCTCTCCGAGGAGATCTCGGGCTCGCGCGAGGCCGCCCGTTCCGACGCCGAGTCGACGCGCGAGCAGTCGACCGAGCAGGTCCGCGACCTGACCGGCCGCCTGGAGGCGCTGACCGAGCGCCTCGACGGGATGGGCACGCGCGTCGAGGGCGTCGAGAACAACCTCTCCGGCCGCGTGGAGAACGTCGAGAGCACCGTCAGCGCCGCGATCGAGGGCCTCGACAGCACGCTCTCGGGCAAGGTCGACGGAGTCGAGCGCAGCCTGTCCGGGCTCACGGCCCGCGTCGACGGCGTCGAGTCGAGCCTGTCCGACCGGGTCTCCACGGTCGCGTCCGGGCTCGAGGCGTCGCTGGACAAGCTGGACGGGACCCTCGTGAACCGGCCCGACCACGAGGCCGTCGTCGCCCTCGTGAACCGCTCGAACGAGGAGTCCGAGCACCGTCAGGCCGGGCAGCTCGACGAGGCGCTCTCGACCTTCGCCGAGATCATCCTGGGCTCCGGTGGACAGCAGCAGCAGTCCCCGCCGCCACGCCCGGCCGCCCGCCGCAGCGCCCGCAAGCCCGCGCTCACCTCGGGACGCGAGCCCAGCCTCAACGGCCACGGCGACCACGCCCCCGACGAGGAGGGCGCGGAGGCCTGAGGCCTCCCCGACGTCGCGCGCGAGGGCCCGTCCACCCATCGGGTGGGCGGGCCCTCCGTCGTCGGATCGTCGCCGACTAGTCTCGGTGCCCGATGTCACCGACGACGCGGGCCGCCCGCTGGTCGCGAGCGCTGACCGCGACCACGATCGCCACGGGCCTGCTCCTGCTGGGAGCCGCACCGGGGGCGGTCGCCGGCGAGTCGGCGCCGGGCGTCGCCGCCGCGGCGCCGTGCACCGGGGTCGACCGCCCCGCACCGCCGATCGACGAGTCCGAGGCCCCGCGACCCGGCCAGTCCGCGCCCAAGGCGCTCCCGGTCCCTGCCCGGCCCGTGGGGGGCGATCAGATGGGCACGTGCGGCACCGTCGTCCCGAAGGGTGCCCCCGCGCCGCCCGAGGTGGGCGTGCAGTCCTACGTCGTCGCCGACCTCGACTCCGGGGCCGTGCTCGCCGCGCGGGTCCCGCACGCGCGCCTGCGGCCGGCGTCGCTGCTCAAGACCCTGACCGGCCTGCTCGTCGCCCAGAAGCTCCCGATGAACCAGCGGGTCGTGGGCACCCAGGACGACGCGAACCAGGAGGGCACCCGCGTCGGTATCGGCCCGGGCGGGCAGTACACCGTGGACCAGCTCCTCCACGGCATGCTCATGGCCTCGGGCAACGACATCGCGCACGCGCTCGCGCTGCAGTTGACCGGCTCGGTCCCCGGCACCGTCGACCTCATGAACCGCACCGCCACGCAGATCGGTGCCCTCGACACCCGTGCGGCCACCCCGTCCGGCCTCGACGGTCCCGGCCAGTCGTCGTCGGCCTACGACCTCGCCAGCATCTTCCGCCTCGGCATGCAGCACGAGCCGTTCGCGCAGGCCGTGGGCACCAAGCAGACCGTCATCCCGGGCTGGGGACCGAACCCGCCGGTCCCGGTGAGCAACGACAACAAGATCCTCGGTCGCTACCCCGGCGCGCTCGGCGGCAAGACCGGGTTCACCGACGACGCCCGCCACACCTACATCGGGTCCGCACAGCGGGACGGCCGCCGCCTCGTCGTCGTGCTCATGCACGGCGAGCAGCGACCGGTGCCGATGTACGAGCAGGGGATCGCGCTGCTCGACTACGGCTTCGAACTGCCGCGCGGCGCGTCGGTCGGGCAGCTGACCGAACCGCCCGCCGGGCAGACCGTGGGCGACACCACCGCGCCGTCCCCGGCCGCGGGAGCGTCGCTCGACGACGGCGCCGCCTCGCCCGCCACGGGCACGACCAACTGGGAGACCCCGCTGGCGATCGGCGCCGTCGTCGTCCTCGGGCTCATCGTGCTCGCCGCGCGGCTACGCCGCCGGGGCTGACGCCCGGCCCGCCGTCAGCGTCGCCCGCGCCGCATCCCGTTGACGCCCACGATGCTGCCGACGACACCGAGCACGGCCCCGGCCCCGAGCAGCCCGGCCGTCGTCCGGGCCCCGGGGGTGCGACCCACCGTCACCTCGGGGCGGACGATGACCGGCGCGGGCTCGGGGATGTCCTCGCGCTCGTTCTCCCTGAGCGTGGCCGCCCAGGCGGTGACGAACAGGATGAACCGTGAGACGAAGTTCGCGAACACCAGCAGGCCGATGATCGGACCGAACGCGGCACCCGCGGGCGAGTTGGTCACGCTCGAGATGTAGACCGTCATGACCTGCTGCAGGATCACGAAGCCCACCGACGCGAGGATCGCGGCCCGGCCCGCGGAGCGCAGGGTCACCGGCTCGCGGGGCAGCCGCGCGATCACCCAGACGAACACCAGCCAGTTCGCCGCCAGCGTGATCACGATGCCCGCGATGGACAGGAGCACCCGGACCCAGAGCTGCCCGGCGAGCCCGAGGGCCTCGGCGATGGCGTGCGAGCCGCCGGTGGCGAGCGCGGTCACCGCGAACGACAGCGCCAGCGCCACGCCGAGCCCGATCATCGCGACGAGGTCGCCCCCGTAGCGCTTGAGGATCGCCGGCGGGTCGTCGCGCTGGTCCCACTGCTCGGAGAGCGCCTCGCGCAGGTTGCCCATCCAGCCCAGGCCGGAGTAGAGCGCGCCGAGCAGACCGATGATGCCGACGGCGTTGCGCTGCGCGATCGCCTGCGTGATCACACTGTTCAGGAGGTCACCGAGACCCTGCGGCGCGGCCTGGGTGATGCTGGTCTGAATCTCGGTGAGCAGGTCCTGGTTGTTGGCCAGCACGAACGCCGCCGCCGCGAAGGCGATCATGAGCAGCGGCACCAGCGCCAGGATGGAGAAGTAGGTGATGGCGGCCGCGTAGTGGTCGCCGTGCTTCTCGGTGTAGCGCCCGCCCGCGCGGACGAGATGGTCGAGCCACGGGTAGCGCGCACGTATCTGCTCGAACTTGGTCGGCTCGGACGTGCCGTCGGCAGTGGTGCCGGCGGTGGCGGTTGTCATGGCGCGCTCGCCCCTCTCGTGCCCCCCGGGACCTCCCGGTGGGCGCTGGTCCCCGACGCACACCCCGCCACCGGGGCGACCCCGGCCCGGCGGGCATGCACCAGGGGTAGCTACCCACCGGAGCCGACGATCACGCCGCGTCCGCACCGGGACACACGTCAGGACGCGCCGGACACGCCTCGCGACAGGTAGGGCGCGGGGTCGAAACGGGCATTGCGCTCGCGGAACGAGCGCGCCGAGCCCGGCCAGAGCAGGGTGAGCCGCCCGCTGGCCTCGTCGACGTACCAGCTGCGGCACCCGCCGCGCAGCCACACGGTGTCCCGGGCGGCCGCGTCGACGTCGCGGACGTAGTCCCGCTCGGCGGCGGCCGAGACCTCGAGCGGTCCGCCCGCGCGCGCGAGGTGGTCCAGCGCGCCGAGCACGTACTCGATCTGCGTCTCGATCATGTAGATCGCGGAGTTGTGGCCGAGGCTCGCGTTGGGGCCGTCGAGCACGAACATGTTGGGGAAGCCGTGCACCGTGGTCGAGGCGTACGCGGTCATCCCGTCCGCCCAGTGCTCGGCGAGGGTGCCGCGCCTGCCGTGGACCCGCGGCGCGTAGGGCTGGCGCGCGGCGTGGAACCCGGTGGCCAGGACGAGCGCGTCGAGGGAGTACCGCGCGCCGGACACCGCGACCGCGGTACGCCCCTCGACCCGGGCGAGCGCCGAGTCCTCGAGGGTCACGTCGTCGCGCGCGAGCGCCGTGTAGAGCTCGTCGGAGAGCACGATGCGCTTGCACCCGATCTCGTAGCCGGGCTCGAGACGCGCCCGCAGGGCCGGGTCGCCGACCTGGTCGCGCAGATGGTGCCGCGCCCGTTCCCGCAGCTCGTCGATCGCCGGCCGGACGCGGCGCCGCGCGTCGACGGCCCGCTCGGCGTCGTCGAAGATCTCCTCGCGGAGGGCCCGGGCGGCCTCCGGGTGCTCGGCGAGCCTGCGGCGCTCGCCGTGGGTGTACGGGCGGTCCCCGCGCGGCACGACCCAGGTCGGGGTGCGCTGGAAGACCACCAGCTGCGAGGCCCGGCCGGCCAGGCGAGGGACGACCTGCGCCGCGGACGCCCCGGTGCCGACGACCCCGATGCGGGCGCCGGCGAGCGCCACGTCGTCGTCCCAGCGGGAGGTGTGCATCACCGGGCCGTCGAAGTCGTCGAGCCCCTCGACGTCGGGCACGCGCGGCTCGGCGAGACGGCCCGCGGCGACGACCAGCACCCGGGCCCACCAGGTGCCCGCGGTCGTCGTCACCTCCCAGCGGCCCTCGGGCGCCGACCAGCGCGCGCGGCTCATCTCGGCGCCGTAGCGCACGTGCGGCTCGACGCCCTCCTCGACCGCGGCCCGCCGCAGGTAGTCGTGGATCTCCTCGCCGGGGGCGAACACGCGCGACCAGTCCGGCGCCGGGCGGAACGAGTACGAGTACAGGTGCGAGGGGACGTCGCACGACACCCCGGGGTAGCGGTTGTCCCGCCACGTCCCGCCGACGTCGTCCGCGCGCTCGAGCACCACGAAGTCCGCGTGGCCCCGGCGGGCGAGCCGGATCCCGAGGCCCAGCCCGGCGAAGCCGGCCCCGACGATGGCGACGTCCACCTTCCCGCCGGTCACGGGGACCGGCCCACGGTGACGCGGTCGGCGGGCACGTCGTCGTAGAGCGTGGTGCGCTGACGGACCGGCCTGCCGAGCTCGCCGGCGATCGCGGAGACATCGTGGGCGGTGAGCGCCCGCCCGGCCTCCGCGCCTGCCTGCGGGTCGAGCGTGCCGTCGAGCAGGAGCCCGCCGAGGTCGTCGGCGCCGCCGCGCAGGACGTCGAGGACGACGCTCCGGTCCAGCTTCGGCCACGCCGCCTGGACGTGGTCGACCCGGCCGTGCAGCAGCAGGCGGACGACGGCGTGCAGCGCGCGGGTCTCGCGGGCCGAGGCGCCGCGGACCCGCCCCACGAGGTGGGGCGGGACGTCCACCAGCGGCATCGCGATCAGCTCCGTGAAGCCGCCGGTGCGGTCCTGGATCGCCGCGAGGACCCGCAGGTGCGCGACCTGCTGGGAGGGGGTCTCGACGTGGCCGTAGACGATCGTCGCGGTCGAGCGCAGGCCCACCTCGTGGGCCGTCGTGACCAGCTCGATCCAGCGCGCCGCGGGGATGTCGGCCCCGTCGGTGAGCAGCCGCCGGACGTCGTCGTCGAGGATGCGCGCCGCTGTGCCGGGCACCGAACTGAGGCCCGCCGCGCGCGCCGAGGAGAGGAACTCGCGGGGCGTCCGGGAACCGCGGGCCGCCGCCTGCGCCACCTCGGCGGGCCGGAACGCGTGCAGGTGCACCGGCCTGCGTGCGGTGATGCGGCGGACGAGCTCCAGCGCGGCGTCGGGCCCGGCGTCCCGGGGGACCGGCCCCTGCACGCAGACCTCGGTGGCACCGAGCTCCCAGGCCTCGTCCACCAGCGCGTCGAGATGCTCCGGGTCGCTCACGAGCGCGGGGTCGAGGTTGCGGTTGACGACCACGGAGAGCGCGTCGCCGACGGTGTCGCGGCGCAGCCCGTCGGCCAGCGCGCACAGCGCCTCGAGCTCGTCGCCGTCCGCGCCCAGCAGCTCGACGTACCCGTCGTCGGGCAGGCCCGCCGGGTCGCGCTCGGCCACGGCGAGCCGGGAGCGCACGGCGGCCGGAGCGGTCACGGCGAGCCCACCCGGTCGCGGTCGCGGACCAGGCCGTCGGCGTCGGCGAGCGCGGCGACGGCGGGCGCGACGGCGGGGTCGATCCAGCCGCCGCCCCGGTGGCCGTCGCCGAGGTAGCGCGGGTGGACCGTCAGGCGCGGGCGCAGCGTGAAGCCCGCGTCCGCGGTGACCCGGGCCAGGTCGTCGAGTCCCGGCCAGGGGCGCTCCGGGTTGACGTGGTCGGGGGTCACCGGGGAGACGCCGCCCCAGTCGTCGATGCCCGCGCGGAGCAGGAGGGCCTGGTCGTCGCGGGCGCTGTGCTCCGTGGCGCCGTCACCGAGCTCGCCCGCCAGGTTCGGCGGGGCCTGCACGGTGACGCCGAGCGGCAGGACGAGCCGCGCGACGGCCACGGCCGCGACGAACTCGTCGAACTCCGCGTCCGGCTCGCCGCGCATGGCGGTGTCCGGCTTGGCGCGGAAGTTCTGGACGATGATCTCCTGGAGGTGCCCGTGCTCCCGGGCCAGGCGGGTGAGCGCGAGCAGCGACTCCGCACGGTCGCGCCGGGTCTCGCCGATCCCGACGAGGATGCCGCTGGTGAACGGGATCCGGGCGCGTCCGGCGTCCGCCAGCACGCGCAGCCGCACCTCGGGGTCCTTGTCCGGTGACCCGAAGTGGGCCCCGCCCGGCTCGATCAGCAGCGTCGAGGTGGACTCGAGCATCATCCCCATCGACGGCGCGACGGAGCGCAGCGAGGCCAGCTCCGCCGGGCTCATCACCCCCGGGTTGAGGTGCGGCAGGAGCCCCGTCTCGTCGAGCACCGCCTGCGCGCAGGCCCGCACGTAGTCGATGGTGGACGCGTACCCGCGGGCCTCGAGCCACCCGCCCGCGGCCCGCCAGCGGTCCTCGGGGCGGTCCCCGAGGGTGAACAGCACCTCGGTGCAGCCCTGGGCCGCACCGTCGCGGGCGATGTCGAGGACCTCGTCGATCTCGAGGTACGCGGCGGGCACCCGCCCCGGCACGGTCGCGAACGTGCAGTAGTGGCAGCGGTCGCGGCAGAGCCGCGTGAGCGGGACGAACACCTTGGGGCTGTAGGTGACGATCCCGGCCCGGCCCTGGGCGGCGAGGTGCGCGTCGCGGCGCGCGGCGGCCCGGGCCAGCAGCGCGTCGAGGTCCGGCCCGCGAGCGGACAGGAGGGCGACGACGGTGTCGACGTCGGCCCGGGAGAGGTCGTCAGCGGCGGGGTCGGTGGGCGCGCCGTCGTCGGGTGGGGCGCCCCCGCGCGCCGCACCACCGAAGTGATCAGCCACGGCCCGAACGTACGCCCGGTCCGGCCGCGGCGGCCACGTCCTCGGCGCCGTCCGCCCCGCCCGCCCGGGGCAGCCGCACCGTCGCGGTCGTCCCCTCGTCGGGGGCGCTGTCGATCGTCACCGTGCCCTCCATCGCCTCGACCAGCCCCCGGACCAGGGCCAGCCCGAGGCCCGTGCCGCCACCGGAGTCGTCGCCCTCACCGCCGCCGAGCTGCGCGAACGGCACGAACAACCGGTCCGCCAGCCCGGCCGGGATGCCCGGGCCGCCGTCGCAGACCCGCACCGCGGCCCCGTCCTCGGCCTCGTCGGCACTGACCTGCACCCAGCCGTCGACGTGGTTGTGCCGCACCCCGTTGGTCACGAGGTTGATCAGCACCTGGCGCACGCGGCGGGGGTCGGCGCAGGCGGTCGGCCCGCCGCGCGGCGGCAGGTCCGTACCCAGGCGGATCCCGCGGCGCGCCGCGACGGGCTCGAGCAGGTCGAGCACCTCGTGGACCAGCTCCGCGAGATCCACCGTCGCCGGCGCGAGCGGCAGCGCCCGCGCCTCGAGCCGGGCCAGGTCGAGGACGTCGCCGACCAGGTCGAGGACGTGACGCGCGGCGGCGTCGATGTGCCCGAGGGCCGCCTCCTGGCGGGTGGGCGGCAGGTCGAGCGTGCCGAGCAGCTCCGAGAACCCGATGATCGCCTGCAGCGGGGTGCGCAGCTCGTGGCTGAGCATGGAGAGCAGCTCCGACTTCGCGCGGCTCGCGTCCTCGGCGACCCGGGCCGCCAGCTCGGCCTCGCGCCGGGCGATCCGGTCGCGCTGCGCCGCGCGGCGGGCGGTGACGTCGACGACGTTGAGGCTCACGTAGCGACTGCTCCCGGCGCCCACGACCGACGCGGTGAGGGCCGCCTGCACCAGCCGGCCGTCCCCGCGCACGAGTGCGACCTCGAGCGGCCCGGCCGGCACCGTCCCCGTCGCGAGGCGCCGCAGCAGCAGGCGGGCCCCGGCCCGGTCCTCCGAGCGCAGCAGGGCGTCGAGGTCCTCGGCGAGCAGGTCGACGGCCGGATGCCCGACCATGGCCGCGAGAGCGTCGTTGACCTTGAGGAAGCGGCCGCCGAGATCGGTCAACGCCATCCCGACGGCGTTGTCCTCGAACGCCCGGCGGAAGCGCTCCTCGCTCTCGGCGAGGGCGCCGTAGAGCCGGTCGTGCTCCAGCGCCACGGCCGCGAGGTCGGTGAACCGCGCGACGAGACGGCGCTCGCGCTCGTCGGGGCAGTGGGGCTCGGCGTGGTACACCGCGAACGTGCCGAGGACCCCGTCGTGACCCCGGATGGGGCTCGACCAGCACGACCCGAGCCCGTGCGGCAGCGCGAGGGTGCGGAACCGGACCCAGCGCGCGTCGCTCGCGATGTCCACGGCGATCACCGCCTCGTCCCGGTACGCCGCGGTGCCGCAGGACCCGGCGTCGGCGCCGATCGGCATCCCGTCGATCGCCGCGGAGTAGGCGGCGGGCAGCGAGGGGGCGGCCCCGTGGTGGAGGGTCCCGTGCGACGGGTCCAGGACCAGCACCGAGCAGCGGCTGCCCGGGATCAGCTCCTCGAGAGCGAGCGTGACGGCGCCGAGCACCTCACCCCGTTCGGCGCCCCCGGCCAGCAGCTCGAGCACCCGGTGCTGGCGGTCGAGCAGACCGGAGGTGTCCGCGGAATCCAGGTGATCACGCGGCTGCGATCGGGCGGTCACGGGTCGAGTTGGTAGCCGACGCCGCGCACCGTGCGGATGCGCGGGCGGGCGGCCGGGTCGAGCCCGAGCTTCTGGCGCAGGCGGTGCACGTGCTCGGTCACGGTGGCCTCCCCTTGCCAGCCCTCGCTGCGCCACACCTGGGCGAGCAGCTGGGCGCGGCTGAAGACCTGGCGGGGATGGGCGACGAGGAAGGCCAGCAGGTCGAACTCCCGGGCGGTGAGCTCCACCGGCAACCCGTCGACGGTGATCTCGCGCGCCGCCGTGTCGAGCGCCAGTCGCCCGGCGACGACCGGGGGCTCCGGCGACGCGGGCCGCGCCCGGCGCAGCACCGAGCGGACCCGTGCGGCGAGCTCGCCCGGGGAGAACGGCTTGACCAGGTAGTCGTCGGCGCCGAGGTCGAGCCCGACGATGCGGTCGGTCTCGCCGCTGCGCCCCGAGAGCACGATCACCGGGAGCGTCTCGGTGGCGGCCGCGGTCCGCACCCGGCGCAGCACGTCGAGGCCACCGACGCCGGGCATGGTCAGGTCGAGGACGACCAGGTCCGGCCGGTCGACGTCGATCGCCGTGAGCGCCTCGGCACCGTCGCCCGCCTGGTCGACGGTGAACCCGTCGGACTCCAGCTGCCACGACGCGAGGGTGCGCACGGCCTCGTCGTCGTCGACGACGAGGACCTTCGGTGCGCTCGGGTCCACAGCGATCCCTTCCTCCTGCGTCGGCGCCGATCGTGCCCACCCGGTGACACGACCCACAAGGCCGGGGCCCGTCCGGGCGCGCGCGTTGTGATCCCGTTGAGAAAGCGTTGTCCGCGCTGTGAGGCGGGTCACCCAGGGTGGGCCCGTGCCCGCAGCGATGCCCGCCCGCCTCCCGGACACGCGCGCGTGCGCGATGCGCCGGCGCGTGGCGGGGTCGCCCGAGCGGCCCGGCGACCGCAGCGTCGGTCGCCCCACCGCCCCGAACGCGTCCCCAGGAGGCCCTCACCCATGAAGCTCGCCCTCTACCTGCCCAACTTCCGTACCGAGATCACCGTCAAGGAGCTCGAGGACCTCACCCAGCTCGCCGAGGATCTCGACTTCGACTCGGTCTGGACACTCGACCGCATCGTCGTCCCGGAGGCCTCCGACCGGGAGCAGCTCCAGCACTCCTTCGGCATGATGGAGGGGCTCCCCAACGCCCTGCCCGTGGCCTCCACCGGCAACTTCCTCCAGGGCTTCCCGCTCATCCCGTGGCTCGCGGCGAAGACCTCGAAGGTCCGCATCGGCATGAGCATCATCGACACGCCGTTCCGCTCGCCCGGCGTCCTCGCGGCGGAGCTGGCCACCATCGACCACCTCTCGAACGGCCGGCTCAACGTCGGCCTCGGCGCCGGCTGGATGCCCGAGGAGTTCGCGGCGGCCAGCGCGGCGCACATCTTCCCGAAGCGCCACAAGCACGTGCGCGAGTCGATCGAGATCATGCAGGGCATCTGGGCGAACGACCACTTCGAATACCACGGCGAGTTCGCCGACTTCGAGCCGTGCGGGTTCGGCGCGAAGCCGCTCCAGAAGCCGCGGCCGCCGATGTTCATGAGCGGGCTCAAGGACCCGCTGCGCTCGGCGAAGCGCATCACCAAGTACGACCTCGACGGGTGGATCGGGATCCAGGACTCGCCGGAGGGCCTCGCGAAGTGGCTCACCGCCATCGACGAGCAGTTCGAGGAGATCGGCAGCCCGAAGCGGGCGAAGGACCTCGAGATCTGCAGCATGATCTGGACGGTCATCACCGACGAGGAGGTCGACCAGACCATCAACGGCGTCGCGTCCAACCTGCTGGTCGGGACCGAGAAGCAGCTCACCGACCGGCTCAAGGCCTACAAAGAGGCCGGGATGACGATGCCGCTGATCTGGCCGCCGTTCGCCGACGTGCCGACCGCCAAGACGATGGACGACCTGAAGCGCATCAACAACGAGATCATGCCGAAGGTCAACGCCAGCTGATCTGCCCGACGCCGGCCCGACGCCCGCCCGACGACGCGCTCCCCCGCCGTCGGGCGGGCGTCGTGCGTGGCTGACAACCTCCGCGGATGGCCCGGTTCCGTCCCGACGCGCGCGGCCGGGCCCTCGCGGCGCTGTGCGTCACCGAGATCACGAGCTGGGGGACGCTGTACTACGCGTTCCCCGTGCTGCTGGGCCCGATCTCGGCCGACACCGGATGGTCCACGACGGCGACCGTGGGCGCCTTCTCGGCGGGCGCGATCGTCGCGGCCGGGAGCGGGATCGTCGCGGGGCGGATGATCGACACCCACGGGCCGCGGCGGGTGATGACGACCGGGTCGGTGCTGGGGGTCCTCGCGCTCCTCGCGGTGGCGTGGGCCCCGTCGCTGCCCTGGTTCTACCTCGCCTGGACGCTCGGCGGGATGGCCCAGGCGGCGACGTTCTATCCGCCGGCGTTCGCCGCGATCACCGGCTGGTACGGCGAACAGCGGCTGCGCGCGCTGACCACGGTGACCCTGGTGGCCGGGTTCGCCTCGACGGTGTTCGCGCCGCTCACGGCCGCTCTCGTCTCGCACCTGACATGGCGCGGCAGCTACGTCGTGCTCGCGGTGATCCTCGGTGTGGTGACGGTGCCGTTGCACCTGCTGCTGCTCACCCCGCCCTGGACCCGTCGTTCGGGCTCGGCCGGTCCCTCGCCCGAGGAGGCCGAGCGGGCGCGGGCGGTGGTCCGTTCACCCCGATTCGTGGCCCTCGCGGTCGTCATGACCGCGACCGGGTTCGGGCTCTACGCAGCGACGATCAACCTCGTCCCGCTACTGGTCGAGCGCGGCACCTCGCTGTCGACGGCGGCGCTCGGGCTCGGGCTGATCGGGGTCGGGCAGGTGGCGGGTCGGCTGGTGTTCGAGCCGCTGTGCCGGGCGACCTCCCCGGGTGGGCGGGTGACCGTGGTCGTCGTCGTCGGCGGGACGTGCGTGACCGCGCTGGGACTGCTCCCCGGCCCGGTCGGAGTGCTCGTCGCGGTGGCGGTCGCGGCGGGCGCGGCCCGGGGCCTGCACACGCTGCTGCAGGCCTCGGCGGTGTCGGACCGCTGGGGTACCGGGTCGTTCGGGCGGATCAACGGGGTGTTCGCCGCCCCGACGACGGTGGCCGTCGCGCTGGCCCCTGCGGGAGGGGTCGTCCTCGCGGGGCTCGTGGGCGGGTTCGGGACGGCGTTCGTGGTGCTCGGAGTGGTCGCGGTGGTCGCCGGGGTGGTGGCCTGGCGCCTGTAGCCCGCCCGCGCCCGCCTCGCCGCCCCCGGCCATCCCCACCGAGTGGGCACTCACGGCTGTCCGCGCAGCCCTGCGGGTCCACTCGACGATCCTCCCCACCGCCACCGGCGCCGAGTGGGCGCCCACGGCTGTCCGCGCAGCCCTGCGGGTCCACTCGACGATCGGATGGAGCCGGATCGCGCCGGCCGACGTCGAGAGGACATGGAGACCTTCGACGTCACCCGACCCTTCCTCGGCTCGGAGGCGGTCGCGGCGGGCCGGCTCACCCGAGGGGAGCTACGTGGCCCGCGGTTCCGGCGCGTCGGTGCCGACACCTACGTATCCGCGGCCGTACCCGACGAACCTCGTCTCGCGGTCCACGCCGCGTGGGTCCGGGCCGGGGCGGATGCCGTGGTCATGGGCTGGTCGGCCTGCCTGTGGTGGGAGTGCGACGTCCTGCCCTTGCCTCCGCCACCGGTGGAGCTGGCCGCGCCGGACCGACGCTTGCGGGCCGCACCCGGACTCCAGGTGTGCCGGTCCCGGATCCGGGACGACGACGTCGTGGAGGAGGTCGGCGTGCGGGTGACGACCATGCTGCGGACGGCCTACGACCTCGCCGCCCGCACTAACCTCGACGCCGGCGTCGTGGCGGCCGACGGGCTCGGGCACCTCGGGAAGTTCTCGGCCGCCGACCTCCTCGCGCTCGCCGAGGACCTCGGGCCGCGACGCGGACGCCGGCGGATCGACGAGGTCGCCGCGCTGATGGACCCGAAGGCCGAGTCACCCCAGGAGACCAGGGTCCGGTTGCGGCTCCTGCGCGCCGGGCTCCCGCGACCCGTGACGCAGTACGAGGTGTTCTCCGGATCTTGGCGGGTCGCCCGAGTGGACTTCGCGTGGCCGGAGCACAAGCTCGCGCTCGAGTACGACGGCTGGGACCACACGAAGGACGACCGACGGGGCCTCGACATCGACCGGATCGACGACCTGCGGCGGATCGGCTGGACGGTGATCGTGGTGACGAACCGCCAGTATCGACGGCGCGGGTGGCTCGAGGCGCGGGTCCGCGAGGAGCTCGGCCTCTGACGGGGACGCCGAGTGGACGCACACGGCTGTCCCCGCAACCGCCCGGGTCCACTCGCCGTCAGTGCAGCAACGCCCAGACCCGGTCCCGGGTCATCGGCAGGCGCCGGGGTCGGGCGCCGACCGCGTCCCGGATCGCGTTGGCGATCGCGGGGGCGACGGGGTTGTACGGCGACTCGCTCATCGACTTCGCCCCGAACGGCCCGAGGGTGTCGACGGTGTCGGCGAAGAACACCTCGGTATGCGGCACGTCGGCGTACTGGGGCAGGTGGTAGTCGCGCAGCACCCGCGTGGTGACCCGCCCGGCGTCGTCGAGCCGGATCTCCTCGTACAGCGCGGTCCCGATCCCCTGCGCCACCCCGCCCTCGACCTGCCCGCGGCACTGCTGGGGGTTGACCACGACCCCCGCGTCGGCGGCGTGCACCGAGCGCAGGATCCGCACCTCGCCGGTCGCGGTGTCGACGGCCACGCGGACGGCGTGCACGTTGAAGGCCACCGAGCGGGGGCTGCCCTCGTGCCTGCCCTCGCCGCGCGCGCCGGCCAGCTCGGCGAGGCCCACGGACGCACCGTCCGAGGCCGACACCCCCTCCGGGCCGAGGACGCAGTCCTCGGGCCCGCACCCCAGCCGCGCCGCCGCCTTGCCCCGCAGCTCGGCGGCCAGGGCCCCGGCGGCCCGCGCCACGGCCGTCCCCGCCACGACGGTCCCCGTCGACCCGAACGCGCCGGTGTCGGCCCCCACGCCGTCGGTGTCCGCGCCGGTCACGACGACGCGGTCGAGCCGGGCGGTGAGCGCGGTCGCGGCGATCTGGGCGTGCACCGTGGCGGTGCCGTTGCCGAACTCGGCGGTGCCGACCCGCACCCGGTAGGACCCGCCCGGCTCGACGGTCACGCTCGCCTCGGAGCGGTGCCCGCGCGGCGGGATGGTGGCGATCATCGCGGTGGCCATCCCCTCGCCGACCCGCCACGACGGACCGTCCGGTACCGGATCGCCGTCGCGGCGCACCGCCTGCTGGGCGAGGTCGAGGCACTCCGGCAGGCCGTCGGACCCGAACTGCAGGTCGTCGGGGTGGTCGGCCGGGTCGGCCGAGGCGACGAAGTCGTCCCCGGGGCGCACGGTGGTCCGTCGTCGCAGGTCGAAGGGGTCGACGCCGAGCTCGCGGGCCAGGTCGTCGAGGGCCGACTCGACGGCGAACTGCACCTGGCCGAGCCCGTACCCGCGGAACGCGCCCGAGGGCGGCGTCGTCGTGTACACCGCCTCGGCGTCGACCCGCTTGCTCGGGCAGCGGTAGAGCGCCATCGACTCGTGGCAGCCGTGGAACATCACGCCCGCCGAGTGGTTGCCGTACGCGCCCGCGTCCACGAGCACATCGATCGCGAGGGCGGTGAGCGTGCCGTCGGGCCGCGCGGCGGCGGTGACGCCGACGCGCATGGGATGGCGAGTCGGGGTCGCGGTGAGCGACTCGGTGCGCGTGAGCTCCCACTGCACGGGGCGCCCCACAGCGAGGGTCGCGAGCGCGGTGAGGTCCTCGGTGAGCAGCTCCTGCTTGGACCCGAACCCGCCGCCGACCCGCGCCGCGTGCACCCGGACCTCGTCGCGCTCCCGGCCGAGGAGCCGGGCGAGCTCGTCGCGCACGAGGAACGGCACCTGGGTGGAGGTCCGCACCACGACCCGGTCGTCCCCGTCGACCCACGCGCGGCTCGCGTGCGTCTCCAGCGACGACGGCGACACCCGCCCGGTGTGCCACGTCCCGCTGACGACGGCGCCGCCCGCGGAGCGCGCCTCGGCGACCCCGGCGGCCACGTCGCCGACACCCTCGTGGATCGCGGCGACCACGTTGCGGCCCGGGTCGGCAATGCGGCTCTCCGGGCCCTTGTCGCCGTGGATCGCCACGGAGGCCCGGGCCGTCTCCGGCTCGAGCACCGGCGGGAGGGGCCCGTAGTCGACGACGACGGCGCGGGCACCCGCCTCCGCGGCCGCGAGGTCCGCGCCGACGACGGCGGCGACACGCTGGCCGTGGAACCGGACGACGTCGTCGAGGATCCGGGTGTCGTCGGGGTCGTCGAGGCGGTTCTCGTGCCGGGCGGTGGAGAAGAGTGTGGCCGGCACGTTCTCCGCGGTGAGGACGGCCAGCACGCCCGGCACGGCGAGCGCGGCGCTCGTGTCGACGCGGACGACCCGGGCGTGCGCGTGCGGGCTGCGCACCACGACGAGATGAGCGAGATCGTCCGGCGTCGGACCATCGAGCGTGTAGCCCTCGTCGCCGCGGACGATGCGTGCCGACGCGGGGGCCGCGGCCGGCGTCCCGACGGCGGGGCCCTCGACGTGGGCCGCGGTGTTGGCCGTGCCGTCGAGGGCGTCGGCGATGGCGCGGTAGCCGGTGCAGCGGCAGAGGTTGCCCTGCAGGGTGCGGGCCCGGGCGGCGGGATCGGCGAGCCGGTCGGCGAACGCGGACGCGGTCGTCACCATCCCCGGCGTGCAGAAGCCGCACTGGAACCCGGCGGCCGCGACGAACCGGTCCCGGACGTCGTCGGGACCCTCCGGCAGGCCCGCGGCCGTCGTCACCGCGGCTCCCGTCGCGCGCACTGCCGGGTAGAGGCAGGAGTGCACGGGCACGTCGTCGACGAGGACAGTGCAGGCGCCGCAGTCCCCGGCGTCGCAGCCCTTCTTCACCGCGTGGTGCCCGTGGTCGCGCAGGTAGGTCCGCAGGCACTGCCCGGGCCGGGGCCCGCCGGGGAGCGGGACGCCGTCGACGGTGGTCACCGCAGCTCCGCCCGGATCTCCTCGGCGAGGTGGCGGGACATGGCGTGGCGCCAGGCCGGCCTGCCGTGCGGGTCGTCGTACCAGCCGCCGTGGGTGCCGGCGAGGGCGTCGACGTCGGCGGCGAGCCGGCCCGCGTCGGGGAGCCCGTCGTAGCGCAGGACGGCGGGTCGGGGCAGCGCGGCCGTGACGGCGAGGGTGAACCTCCCGTCGGGATTCCGGCGGCCCGCGATCAGCACCGCGGAGCGCCCGAGCGGGGCGAGCGAGGCCTTGCGCAGGGCCGTGCGCCCCCGCAGCGCGGTCGCGGGCAGATGGATCGCCCGCAGCACCTCGCCCGCGGCGAGGGTGGTGGCCTGGGTGCCGACGACGAGGTCCTCGACGAGCTCACGACGTTCGTTCCCGGCGGCGTCCCACACGGTGGCGACCCCGTCGAGCGCCGCCGCCAAGGTGGTCATCGGCCCCGCGGGCAAGGCGAGGCAGACGTTGCCGCCGACCGTCGCGACGTGCCAGACCTTCCGGGACCCGACCAGCGCCTCGCAGCACCCCGCGATCAGCGGCAGCGCGGGCCACTGCGGGTACCGGGCGGGATCGAGGTCGGCGAGCCGGGCGAGGGTGGCCGTGGCGGCCACCGTCAGGCCGTCGTCATCGGCGGTGATCGGCGTCCACCCGGCCGCGGTGAGATCCACCAGCCCGCGCAGGTGCGGCTGCGGCGCCGAGAACAGGTAGGTGCCGCCCCCGAGCAGGGCACGGTCCGGTCCGAGTCCCGGCAGCAGCGCGCGGAGGGCGTCGTCGTCCCGGGGCCGGTCGAGGGTCTCGACGGTGAGCTGGTCCATCGTGATCCCTCCGCGGTCAGTAGTGGATCCGGTCGGCCTTGGCGAGCCAGTCGTCGAACGGCGCTCGGGGATCCAGCTCGAGGGCTCCGCCGAGGGCCTCCACCTGCATCGGCCACGTCCCGGGATCGCGGGCGAAGAGCTCGTAGAACTCCCGGTCATCGAACCCGCCGCGGGCGGCGTCGTGGCGGTCGGCGGCGAACACCACACGATCGAGACGCGCCCACAACGACGCCGAGACACACAGCGGGCAGGGCTCGCAGCTGGCGTAGAGCGAGGCGCCCGCGAGGGAGAAGTCGCCCCGCTCCCGGCAGGCGATGCGGATGGCGGTGACCTCGGCGTGCGCGGTCGGGTCCATGTCCCGGGTGACACGGTTCTGCCCGCGCGCGATCACGAGCCCGTCGGCGACGATCACCGCACCGAACGGGCCGCCGCCGTCGGCGACGTTCCGGCGGGCGAGCTCGACCGCCTCGGCCAGCCACGTCTCGTCCGTCGGCGGGCTCATCGGGGGTCCCCCGCCGCGGCGTGCACCCGCGCCGCCTCGCGGTCGGCGGCTTCGTTGAGCGTGCCGCCGCGGCTCCCGGCGAGCTTCGCCGCGAGGTGCTCGCGGACGGTGATCGGGGGGTAGGGCCGCGCCCCGTCGAGCGGGAGGGTCCCGACGACGGCGTCCGGGTCGCCGTCGTGGAAGAACGCGGCGGAACGGCGTCGCCTGACGCGGCCCGCTTCGATCGGCGGCTTCACCCGGTGCAGCGTCGAGCGCCACCGGTCGCCGGTCAGGCGTGCGGTGAGGTCGCCGAGGTTGACCAGCAGCGCGCCGTCGTCGGGCAGGACGTCGTGCCAGCACCCGTCGTCGGGACCCAGGACCTGCAGGCCCGCGATCCGATCCGCCCAGAGGACGGTGACGATCCCGTAGTCGGTGTGCTCGCCCATGCCGGTGAGGTCGGCGCCCTCGGGGAGGTCCTGTTCCTCGAGCGCGTAGTGGTTCATGCGCAGGACCTCGACGGGATCGTGGGCGAGGCGGGCGAAGGTGTCCTGGTCGACGCCGAGGGCGTCGGCGAACGCCGTCGTCAGGGTGCGCGCGACGCGCTGCGCCTCGGCGAACCACTGCCCGACGCGCTCGCGGAAGCCCTCGACGTCGGGCCAGACGTTGCCGTCGCCGCCGGTCGCCGGGCCGTCCGCGGCGGTGCCGACGTTGAAGGCCTCGAAGAAGTCGTTCATGCGCGTGGCCTGCTCGACGCCGAGGCTGCGGCTGACCGACTCGCTGCGCGGCGGGCTGTAGCCGCGGTTGGTGCCGTCACTCACCACGAGGGACTTCTTCTCGGCCATCGGGAGGGCGAAGACGTCGTCGAGGGCTCCGGCGAGACCGGCGGCGACCGCGTCCGGGACCCCGTGGCCGACGACCTGGACGAACCCGACCGTGCGGCAGGCGTCGTCGAGGGCCGCCGCGGTGCGTCGGCGGGCCTCCGGGGCGCCGTGGGGGTCGACGTAGGGCGCGAGGTCGACGGTCGGGACGGTGAACATCGCGCGGACCTCCGTGGCGGCGGGTGGAGCAGGGCGGCCACGGTGCCGGCGCCCCACTGTAGGTCGTGGCGGGCCGGGCGTCAGGGGCTCGCGCCGCCGGGCCACCCGTGAGGTCAGTGCAGCGCGGTGGCCGCCGCCCGCAGCTCCTCGAGGGCCTGGCGCGCCAGTACGCGGTAGCTCGCCCCGTCGGGCTCGTCGGTCCAGCGCGCGAAGGCGAGGTGGAAGGCCTCGACGCCGAGCGCGGCGGCGAGCCGCGCGGTGGTCTCGGGGATCCCGCGGTCGCGCAGCGCGTCGGCCAGCGCCGCGGCGAGGCCGACCCGCTTGAACGCGTCGCGCTCGCGCAGCTCGTCGTGGGCCGCCACGACCGCGCGCAGCCGGGGTCCGAACTCACGCTGCTCCGGGGTGAAGGAGGTGGTCACCGTGTCGAGCGCGGCGGCGACGGCCTCGAGCGGGCTCGCACCGGCCGGCGCTCCCGCGGCGCCCTCGGCGAGCAGCGTGCTGTGCGCCTCCTGCCCGGCGGAGAGCACCTCGCGCTTGTCGGGGAAGTGCCGGAAGAAGGTCGCCTTGGAGAGGCCGGCCCGCGCGGCGATCTGGGCGACGGTCGTCTCGTCGTAGCCCTGCTCGGCGAACAGGTCGATCGCGGCGCGCACCAGCCGCAACCTCGGGTTCGGCTCCCAGCGCGCCACGCGGCCACCCTAGTGATGGGACGTGGTCTCGTCACGGTGCTACGGTGATGAGACAAGGTCTCGTCACCCCCACGAGGAGCTCCCATGCACGTCTTCGTCACCGGCGGCACCGGCACCATCGGCTCCGCCGTCGTGGCCGAACTGCTCGACCACGGCCACACCGTGCTCGCGCTGGCGCGATCGGAGGAGTCCGCGCGGGCCGTCGAGAAGGCAGGCGCGCAGGCGTGGCCCGGTGGGGTGGCGGACCTCGACGTCCTGCGGGCCGGCGCCGCGCAGGCCGACGGCGTGGTCCACCTGGCGTTCGGCGCCGACTACTCGAGTGCCGACGCGCTCGCGCGGTCGGTCGCCGAGGACGGCGCCGCCCTCGACGCCCTGGGCGAGGAGCTCGTGGGGACCGACCGCCCGATCGCCGCGGTCTCGGGGACGCCGTGGATGCCGGGGCGTCCCTCGACCGAGGCCGACCCGCTGCCGACCGACGGCCCGGTCGGGGGCCGGGGCCGCGCGGTGAACGCGCTGCTCGCGCTGGCCCCGCGCGGAGTGCGCGCCACCGCCGTCCGCATGCCGCGCACCGTCCACCGCGACGGGCTGGGCGGGTTCGCGGGCCTGCTGACCGACCAGGCGCGGCGCATCGGGGTGTCGGCGTACCCCGGCGACGGGACGCAGCGCTGGCCCGCCGTACACGCGCTCGACGCCGCGGTCCTGTTCCGGCTGGCCCTCGAGTCGGCCCCGGCCGGGACGTCCTGGCACGCCGTGGCCGACGAGGGTGACGCGGTGCGGGACATCGCGGCGGTCATCGGCCGCCGGCTGGGCCTGCCCGTCGAGCCCCGGCCCGAGGAGGACTTCGGTCCGTTCGGCCCGATCTTCGCGATGGACCAACCGGCCTCGAGCACCCATACCCGCGAGGCCCTCGGCTGGGCACCGACGCACCCCGGCCTCCTCGAGGACCTGGAGAACCTCCGGCCCTGAGACGTCAGTCGAGGCAGAACTCGTTGCCCTCGGGATCGGCCATGACGATGTTGCCGCCGACGAGCGGCGGGTCCGGGTCGACGCGCAGCAGGCGGGTGGCGCCGAGGGCCACGAGGCGATCGCACTCCGCCTCCAGGGTCGCCATCCGCTCGTCGCCCGTCAGGCCGGGGGCGGCCCGCACGTCGAGGTGGACCCGGTTCTTGGCCGCCTTGCCCTCCGGGAGGCGCTGGAAGAACAGCCGTGGGCCCTGGCCAACGGGGTCGATCGCGGCGGAGGCGTCGTCGTGACGCTCGGGCGGGATGCCCCACGCCGTCAGCGCCTCCGGCCACGTGTCGAACCCCGGGGGCGGGGGCTGCACCCGGTAGCCGAGGACCTCCGCCCAGAACCCGGCCAGCAGGCCCGGTGCCGCACCGTCGAACGTGATCTGTACCTCGCGTGCCATACCGGACATCCTGCCCGTCGTCAGAGCTCCGGCAGCACCCCGATCTCGCCGTCGTCGATGGCTCCGCACGCGAGTCCGCGGCGCAGGAACCCGACGAGGGCGCGCTCGGTGGCGGGCTCGTCGAGCACCCCGTCCGACGTGCCGGCGCGGTAGGCCGCGAGGCGGTGCACCACGGGCTCCAGGCCGGAACGGTGGAAGGCGATCACGACGGCGAGCCGGGCCGGGATCATCGCGGGGTGCATGTCCCAGCCCTGGCCGATGCCGAGCTCGAGGGCGCGCCGGACGATGCGGGCCTGGATGCACCACGCGGCGAGAACGGCGTCGCGCTCGCCGACCGGGAGGACCGCCGAGGACCCGTCACACACCGGGACACCGGCCGCGGCGCCGGCGACCTGCATCAGGTGCTTGGCGTGCTCGGCGGCCGGGTGGTCGGCGCGCTGCTGGTCGGGGGCGATCCCGAGCGCGGCGGAGTAGTCGTAGGTGCCGTAGTGCAGTCCTGCGCATCGCGCTCCGGCGGCGGCGATCAGTTCGGTGACCCGTTGTGCGCCGCGCGCCGTCTCGATCTGCAGCTCGACGGGGACGGGCCCGATCCCGTGGCGGGCCTCGACGGCGGCGCACGCCTCGACGAACGCCGCGACCTGCTCGGGGGCGGACACCTTCGGCAGGGTCACGCGCAGGTGCGCGGGGTCGCCGTCGGCGGCGAGGAACGCGTCGACGAACAGCGCCCACGAGCGCAGCCCCCGACGGCGGGTCGCGCGTTCCACGCTCTTCACCCGCGGACCGGCGCGGCCTGGCGCCCGCGGCCCGTCCAGCATCGCGGCGACGGCGGTGCCCGCCGCCGTCGCCGCCGCGTCCTCCTCGGCGTCGCTCCGGTGGCCGTAGCCGTCCTCGAGGTCGGCGCGCAGGTCCGCGACGGGTCGGTCGGCCAGGACGGTGGCGACGCGCGGCAGGGCCTCGCGCAGGGCCGCCGGGGTGAGGCCGAGGACGCCGGGCAGGTCGGGGTCGTCGGCGAACCGCTCCCACGCGGCGGTGGCCTCGTTGCCCCAGTCGGTGGCGGTCGTCGGGGTGACGCGGTCGGCCGGGACGTAGCAGACGTGCACCGGCTCGGGGTCGCGCGCGGCCAGGCGGGCGCGGCCGGCCTCGTCGGCGTCGAGGGCGGCGTCGGTGACGGCCAGCCGGGCGTCGAGGGCGTCCAGGAGGCCGGCGCTGAGCCCGGGCGTGAGAGCCGATTTTCGGACGTCCAGTGTCGGCAACGGGACTTTTCTGACATCGGGGTCACTCACCGCGCGAGCCCCTGCAACCGCGCGGCCGCCACCTGGTGCCGCGCGAGCACGTCGTCGAGTCCGGGAGCCACCACCACGCCGTCGCGCACCACCGGCCGGCCCGCGACCACGGTGTGCCGGGCGACCGTCGGGCCGCACCGCAGCCACGCCGCGACGGGGTCGGCCAGCGCGCCGGCGAACGCGGGCCCGGTCTGCGGCCAGACGGCGATGTCGGCCGCCGCGCCAGGGGTGAGCTGCCCGATCTCGCCGTCCCGGCCGAGGCAGCGGGCGCCGTCGCGGGTGGCCATCGTCAGCACCTGCCGCGCGGACATGCCGGTGGGTCCGCCCCGGACGCGGCCGAGCATCATCGCGTGCCGCGACTCGACCCAGAGCGAGGCGATGTCGTTCGACGACGACCCGTCGCAGCCGAGCCCCACCGGCGCCCCGGCCGCCCGGAGGTCGGTGACCGGGCAGATCCGTTCGTTGCCGAGGACCGAGTTCGACGACGGGCAGTGCGCCACCCCGACGCCCGCCGCGCCGAGCCGGGCGATCTCGGGCGCCGAGGGGAAGATGCAGTGCGCCACCCACGACCGGTCGGTGAGCCATCCGACCTCGTCGAACTGGTCCACCGGGCGGCGCCCGAACGTCTCCAGGCAGTAGGTGTCCTCGTCGGCGTCCTCGGCGAGGTGGGTGTGCAGGCGGACGTCGAGGCGCTCGGCCAGCTCGGCGGTCCGCGCCATCAGCGACGGCGAGACGCTGAACGGCGAGCACGGTGCCAGCGCGACGCGGACCATCGCGCCCGGTGACGGGTCGTGGAACGCGGCGACGAGCCGCTCGGAGTCGGCGAGGACCTCGTCGTCGTCCTGGACCACCGAGTCCGGCGGCAGCCCGCCGTCCTTCACCGAGCGCGTCATCGATCCCCGGGTGGGGTGGAAGCGCATCCCCACCTCGCGCGCCGCCCGGATCTCCGCGGCCCACAGGTCGCCCGCGCCGCGGGGCGCGACGTAGAGGTGGTCGGTCGAGGTCGTCGTGCCCGAGAGCGCCAGCTCCGCGAGCCCGGCCCACGCCGAGAGATAGGCCGCCTCCTCGTCGATCCCGGCCCACACCGGGTAGAGGCCGGTCAGCCACTCGAACAGCGTCCCGTCGGTGACCAGGCAGCGCGTGAGGTTCTGATAGAGGTGGTGGTGGGCGTTGACGAGCCCGGGGGTGACGAGGCAGCCGGTCGCGTCGAGCACCTCGGTCGCCTCGGGCTCCGGTCCGGTGCCCACCTCGACGACGACGCCGTTCCGTACCGCCACCCAGCCGCCGGCGACCTCTCTGCCGTCGTCGTCGCAGGTGGCCACCAAGGTCGCGCCGCGGACGAGCAGGTCGGCCGGCGAGGATGCGGAGTTGCTGACGTCCAGTGACCCAGCGCTGCGCATTGAGCACGCCGATAGGGCATCGCTGACACCCGGGGTCACGGCGTCCACAGCGCCTCGATCCGCAGCGCCGTGATCTCCGCGAGCTGGGCGCGCGCGACGTCCGCCTCCGTCTCCGGGTCGTGCCCCAACCGCTCGCGGAGCAGAGCCAGCATCTCCTCGCCCGACCGCCCCGCGGCGCGCACCAGGTAGACGTGGCCGAAGCGCTCCTCGTAGGCGCGGTTGCCGTCGGCCAGCTCCCGGGTGGCCGCCTCGCCGAGACTCGAGACACCTGCCTGCTCGCGCGCCCCGGTCGCGTCGTGGGGTGTGCCGATGGGGGCGTGCCCGGCCAGCGCGGCGGCGAGGTCCTTCTCGTCGAGCGCGAGGATGCCCGCGCTCGCGGCGCGCACCAGCGCCTCGAGGTCGGCGTACGGGCGCCCGGCGACGACGGCCGCCGCCCAGTCGGGCGCACTCGCGCAGCCCAGCAGCACCTGCTCGGCGACCGCGGCGGGCATCGCCCCGAAGCGCCGCATCCCCGCTGCGGCGGCGGCCTCCACCGTCGGGCGGCCGACCAGCCGCAGCCGCGCGAACCCGCCGTCGGGACGGACCTCGACGCGGACCCGGTCGACGACGAGGTCGTCGTCGAGCCCGTCGGGGACCCCGAACCAGTGCTCGGTGTCGGGCTGCACCGCGGTCTCGGGGAGCAGCTCGACCTCGCGGTCGGCACCTGGTCCGCCGAGTGCGACCAGCCGGACCGTGCCGGGGGCGTTGCCGACGAAGTGCGTGGTGTCCACGACCACCTGGTGCACCCGGCCGGCGACGCCGAGGGCCACGTCGACCCAGTCGAACCCGCCCTCGCGGCGACGACGGGTCTCCCAGCCCTCGCCCATATGGGCGGCGCTGCCCGGAAGCAGCAGGTTCTCCGGCGGTGAGTAGTGCCGGTTCGACGCGTCCACCACCCGCCCGCCCGCGGCCAGCGACGCGAGGTCGACGCCGATCCCGCGCCAGCGCCGGACGTCGGGCAGCACCTCGCCGAGCACCCGCAGCCGGGCGACGCCGCCGTCGGGATGGATGCGCAGCCGGACGTGGGTCGCCGCACGCGGGTGCTCGACCTCCACGGTGTGCGCGGTGTCCCCCTGCAGGTCGGTGCCGCACAACGGCTCCCACGGCCCGTCGACGACCTCGTCGGGCGAGGGGTGGCCCTCGATCCAGCGGACGTCGATCTCGGCGGAGACCGGGTGGTTGCCATCGAAGAACGCGGTGTCGACGACGACGCGGTGCACGATCCCGGGCAGGCCGAGGCGGATCACCGCCCAGTCGTCGCCCTCCGGGTCCATCGGCCCCGGACCGCCCGGGACCGCCCGACGCCGCCGGGTCTCCCAGCCGTCGTAGATCTGGCCCTTGTGCCCGAAGGTGTGGGCCGCATGGGTCGCAGCGGCCGTCGAGACCAGGTTCTCCTTCTCGGCGAAGGTCTCGTCGCTCGCGGCCACCACCCCGCCGCCCGCGGCCCGCACCGCGAGGTCGACGAACGCCCCCGCCCCGGCTCCGCTCGCCCCAGCGGCACTTCCCGTCGCTTCGCTCGCCCCAGCAGCCATTCCCGTCGCTTCGCTCGCCCCAGCGGTCACGCGCTCCCCTTCCGCTCCGGGGCGAGCAGGCGCCCGCTCCCCGCGCCCGGCGAGGACTCGCCGCGCAGCCACACCCGCCGCACCGTGCCCTGCAGCGCCAGCCCCGCGTACGGGGTCACCGGATGGCGGTGGTGCAGGACGGCGGGGTCCACCTCGGCGACCTCGTCGGGGGCGAAGACCACGAGGTCGGCGTCCCGGCCCGCCGCGATCGCGCCCTTCGCGGACGGCCCCCGGTCCAGGCCCGCGAGGGCCGCGGGGCCGGCCGACATCCAGGCGACGACGTCGTCGAGGGTGTGTCCCCGGGCGTGCGCCCCGGACCACACCACCCGCAGCGCCAGCTCCAGCGACGACACCCCGCCCCAGGCCTCGCCGAACCCGCCGTCCTTGAGCTCGGGCGGGCAGGGCGAGTGGTCGGAGACGACGGCGGCCAGGTGGCCCGCGGCCAGCGCGCCCCAGAGCAGCTCGCGGTTGGACTCCGAGCGCACCGGCGGGCAGCACTTGCCTGCGGTGCTCGTCATCGACTCCGAGGCGAGGGCCAGGTAGTGCGGGCAGGTCTCGCCGCTGATCGACACCCCGGCCGCCCGGGCGGCACCGATCTCCTCGGCGGCCTCGAACGCGGAGACGTGCAGCACGTGGACCCGGGCGCCGGTGCGCGCCGCGATCGACGCGAGCCGGAGCACGGCGGTGGTCTCGGCCCCGGGCGGGCGGGACGCGAGGAAGGAGCGGTAGTCGGGGCCCGCGGCCGGCGCCTCGCCGAGCACACCGTCGTCCTCGGCGTGCACCACGAGCGGCACGTCGAGCTCCGCGCACGTGCGGGCGGCCAGCTCGAGGTCGTCGTGCGAGACCGGCGGGAACTCGGGCACCCCGGAGTCGGTGAGGAAGCACTTGAACCCGCAGACCCCGGCGTCGACGAGCGCGGCCATCCGGTCCGGGTCGACGCGGCCCGCGGGGTCGGGCACGCCGCCGGCCAGCGGCACCGCGCCGCCCCAGAACGCGACGTCGACGGCGACCTGGTCGCGCGCCGCATCCCGCTTGGTGATCAGCGCGTCGACGTCGACCGTCGGCGGGATGGAGTTCAGCGGCATGTCCACGAGCGTGGTGACCCCGCCCGCGGCGGCCGCGGCCGTCGCCGTCGCGAACCCCTCCCACTCGGTGCGGCCGGGCTCGTCGACGTGGACGTGGCTGTCGACGAGTCCCGGCAGCAGCGCCTCGTCGTCGGCGAGGTCGACGACCGCGGCGCCGTCCGGGACCGGAGCGTCCTGCGCGAGGACGTCGGCGATCCGGCCGTCGGCGACGACGACGACGGCCGGGGCGGTCCCGGTGGGCAGCACTGCGCGGCGGGCGCGGACGACGAGGATCTGATCGGGCTCCATCGCCTGGCGAGACTAGGCGGTGCTCAGCAGAACCCCGCGATCCCGGCCCAGGCGGCCTCGTCGGCGGGCAGGTCGTCCCGGGTGACGGCCGCCTCGATGAGCCCGTAGGGACGGTCGGCCGCGTACCAGACCTCGTTCGGGTTCTCGAGCCCCCAGTGCGAGAGGTCGACCAGGAAATGGTGCTTGTTCGGCATCGAGAACCGGATCTCGGCGATCTCCGGGTGGGTCTCGAGCACGCCCTGGCCCATGGCGTAGAGCGTCTGCTGGAGCGAGTAGCTGTAGGTGTCCGAGAAGCGGTCGAGCAGGATCTGGCGGACCGAGGCGAACGAGGGGTCCCAGTCGCGCTGGTCGTGCTCCTGGGCGGCGCCGATGTAGCGCCAGCGGGCGGACACCGCGGTGGCGAGGATGCGGTCGGTGGTCTCGACCAGCGAGGTGTACTCGACCTCGGGGAAGCCCCAGAATTCGCTGCCCGTGCTCTTGAGGACGGTGAGGTCGGTCAGGCCGGAGATCACCGTCTCGTCGTCCCCGCGCTTGGTGACGACGACGGTGCGCGTCTCGGTGCCCGCGCGGACGAAGGCGTGATCGTGCGCCCCGTGCTCGGACGTCTCGATCCGCCCCCACGAGTACTGCTCGATCTCCTGGCGGGAGCCGGTGACCTGGTCGTAGGAGTCGACGAAGTGGCGCGCCATCCGCAGCGCGAACTCCTCGATCGTCGTGATGCCACCGGTGCGGGCGAGCGCGTAGACGGTGTTCTTCTGCGTGTCGGTCGCGATCACGGCGGCGTTCGAGCCGGTGTGGAACGTCTCGGTGAAGTCGCCGGACAGCTGGCTCGTGACGTTGACGTCGGTGATGACGTGCCGCGGCGTCGAGCGGTCCACGTGGACCAGCCGCACCTCGGCCTTCCCGTACTGGTTCGTGCCCAGGACGATGCCCACTCGCGATCAGCTCCCCAGGTAGGTCGTGTGGGAGAACGGTCCGGCGAGCACGGGCAGGTGGTAGTGCGCCCGGGTGCCGTCGAGCCGGACGTGCAGCGTGATCCTCGGGTGGAACACGGTGCCGTGCGTCCGGGAGATGTAGGCGTCGACGTCGAACGTCAACGTCAGGTCCCCGGGCGCGAGCGGCTCGTCGTTGAGCCGAGCGACCCGCCCGTCGGCGTCCGTGGTTCCGCGACCGAGCACGACCTGGTCGGCGTCGCGCACCAGGACGACGGGGATCCCCTCGGCGGGCCTCCCGATCGCCACGTCGAGGACGTGGGTCGACAGCCGCTCGATCGGCTCGCTCTCGGGCAACGGACCGGTGCTCCTTCCGGCGACGGCTCAGGTCGCGGTCGAGTGAAGGGCAGCGATGTTGCCCTGCGGTGAACACCTCGGCCGCGTGGCGAGGTTCACTCGTTCGCCGCAGTCCGCCCGTCGCCGGTCCGGGCGGGACCGCCCCGACCGTCGGCACCGTCCCCGTCATCCTCGGGTTCCTCCGCGCGGACCCGACGCAGCAACGACCACCTGGTGCGCGCGTCGACCGGTTTCGGGGGCGGCGCCGTCACCGCCGTCGGCTCCGCGCCGCCCGGCACCGTCGACGGGTGCTCCTCGTCCGACCGGGCGCGCGCGTCGATCTGCTCGTTGACGTAGCGGGCGATCTCGGCGGCGACCGCGACCACGGGCACCGCGAGGAAGGCCCCGACGATCCCGGCCACGCTGCCACCGCCGGCCACGGCCAGGATGATCACCGCGGCGTGCAGGCCCAGCCCGCGTCCCTGCACCAGCGGCTGGAGCAGGTTCCCCTCGATCTGCTGCACCGCGAGGATGAGGATCAGCACGATCAGGGCCTTGGTGAAGCCGCTGGAGACCAGGGCGATGAGCACCGAGAGCGCGCCGGCGGTCAGCGCCCCGACGATCGGGATGAACGCGCCGAAGAAGGTCAGCACGGCCAGCGGCAGCGCGAGCGGCACGCCGATGACCACCAGCCCGACCCCGATGCAGGCGGCGTCGATGAAGCCGACGATCGCCTGCGAGCGGATGAACCCGCCGAGGCGGTCCCACGCGCGGGCCCCGACCTCGGCGAAGTGGGTCCCGGCCGACGCGCCGACCTGTCGGCGCATCCAGGGCAGGAACCGGTAGCCGTCCTTGACGAACAGGAACGCCAGGACGAGGGCGAGCACGGCGTCGATGAGGCCGTTGGCGATCGTCGTCAGCCCGGTGAGCACGGTGCCGGCGATCGAGGTCGCCGAGCTCTGCAGCTGGTTGACGGCACCCTGGACGACCTGGCCGATCTGGGACTGACCGAGCCCGAAGGTCGTCGAGAGCCACCGCTCGACGTCACTGAGACCCGCGGTGGCGCCCGCGACGAGCTGCGGGACCTGCGCGACGACCTGCGGGGCGATCACCGCGATCACGCCGCCGACGATCGCGAGCGCGCCCACCACGACGATCGCAGCGGCGAGCAGCGGCGGCACGCGGTGCATGCGCATCCAGGTGGCCGGCGGCTCCAGGACCGTCGCGATGATCAGTCCGAGCAGCACCGGCAGCACGATCGACCAGAGCTGGCCGATGATCACGCCGATGAGCGAGATCCCCAGCGCGGTGAGGAGCAGGCGCAGGCTCCACTGCGCGGTCCAGGCGAGGCCGTCGCCGATGAGCTTGCCCCGGCTCTCGCGCCGGGCCGGCGTGCTCCCGCCGGGGGCTGCGGGATTGGGCTGCGTCACGGTCTCGTCCCTCCGAGGAGCACCCCGGCCCGTCGCTGGGAAGCAGTCCAGTCGTACCCGAAGCGGGCGACGGGCACCCCCGGGATCTCCACGGGGGTGTCCGTCAGTCGTGCCGAGGGCCGGGTCGTCAGTCGGCCATGACCTTCTGGAGGCCCTGGTCGAGGGCGTCGAGGAACTCCTCGGTGCTCAGGTAGGGCGCGTCCTTGGACACCAGCAGCGCGAGGTCCTTCGTCATCTGGCCGTTCTCGACGGTGTTGACGCAGACGTCCTCGAGCTTCTGCGCGAAGTCGACGAGCGCGTCGTTGCCGTCGAGGCGACCGCGCTGGGCGAGCCCGCGGGTCCAGGCGAAGATCGACGCGATCGGGTTGGTCGAGGTCGCCTTGCCCTGCTGGTGCTGGCGGAAGTGCCGGGTCACCGTGCCGTGGGCGGCCTCCGCCTCGACGGTGCCGTCGGGGGTCATCAGGACCGAGGTCATGAGCCCGAGCGACCCGAAGCCCTGCGCGACGATGTCGGACTCGACGTCGCCGTCGTAGTTCTTGCAGGCCCAGACGTAGCCGCCCTCCCACTTGATCGCGGCGGCGACCATGTCGTCGATGAGGCGGTGCTCGTAGGTCAGGCCCGCCTTCTCGAAGTCGGCCTTGAACTCCGACTCGAAGATCTCTTCGAAGGTGTCGCGGAACATGCCGTCGTACGCCTTGAGGATGGTGTTCTTCGTCGACATGTAGACCGGGAAGCCACGGTCGAGCCCGTAGCGCAGCGAGGCGCGGGCGAAGTCGACGATCGAGTCCTTGAAGTTGTACATGCCCAGCGCGACGCCGCCGTTCTCCGGGAACTCGGCGACCTTGAACTCCCACGGCTCGGAACCGTCCGCGGGGGTGTAGGTGATCGTGACCGTGCCCGGGCCGGGGACCTTGAAGTCCTGGGCCAGGTACTGGTCGGCGTGGGCGTGACGGCCGACGACGATCGGCTTCGTCCAGTGCGGGACGTAGCGCGGGATGTTCGAGCAGACGATCGGCTCGCGGAAGATCGTGCCGCCGAGGATGTTGCGGATCGTCCCGTTGGGCGAGCGGTACATGCGCTTGAGGCCGAACTCCTCGACCCGCGCCTCGTCCGGGGTGATCGTCGCGCACTTGACACCGACACCGTGGCGCTTGATCGCGTTCGCGGCGTCGACCGTGATCTGGTCGTCGGTCTCGTCGCGCTTCTCGATCCCCAGGTCGTAGTACTCGAGATCGATGTCGAGGTACGGGTGGATCAGCTTGTCCTTGATGAACTGCCAGATGATCCGGGTCATCTCGTCGCCGTCGAGCTCGACGACGGTGCCCTCTACCTTGATCTTCGCCACGTCTGCGGGCTCTCCTCTCGCGCCGGGTCACGGCGCCGCACGGACACGGGGGCGCTCACCGGGGCCGGTTGCGGCCCGTGCGCTCCCACTTCGGTCACGCTATCAACGCCTCACCGGGCACGACGGGTTCGTGGGCGTCGGCCGGATCACCGCTCCCGGGCACCCCACGCGTCCGGCCCGCCCTGCGCCGTTCGGGTGTCGTGAATCTGGCAGTCTGCGCAACGACCGCGACCACTCGCCGGGCGCGGACGGAAGGTGGGCGGGCCGATGGGCGACGACGGGACGGACTCGGGCGCGACCCGGGGCACCGTGCGACGGACCGGACGGCTGGCGATGCTCCCGTTGGGGGCCGCGGGCCGCTCGGTCGCCGGCTGGGGGCGCCGGGCCTTCGGCGCGGACGCCGACGCGCTGGCCCTCGAGGTGCTGACCCGCAACGCCGAAGAGGTGTTCGCGGTGCTGGGCGGGCTCAAGGGCGGCGCGATGAAGCTCGGCCAGACCCTCGCGGTGTTCGAGACGATGATCCCCGCGGAGGTCGCGGCTCCGTACCGCGAGGCGCTCACCCGGCTGCAGACCACGGCCGAGCCGATGCCGACCGCGACCGTGCACCGGGTCCTCGCCGAACAGCTCGGCCGGGGCTGGCACGACCGCTTCGCCGACTTCGACGACGAGCCCCGCGGGGTCGCGAGCCTCGGCCAGGTGCACCGCGGCACGTGGGCCGACGGCCGCGAGGTCGCGGTCAAGGTGCAGTACCCGGGCGCCGCCGCGGCCCTGCACTCCGACCTCGCCGTCCTGCGCCGCTTCGCCTGGCTGCTCGCCCGGCTCCTGCCCGGGCTCGACGCCCGCGCCCTGATCACCGAGATCGCGGACCGGACCGCCGAGGAGCTCGACTACCGCCGCGAGGCCGACCACCAGCGCGCCCACGCGGCCGCGCTGGCGGGCGACCCGGAGGTGCGCGTGCCCGCCGTCGTGGCGTCGGCACCGCAGGTGCTCGTCTCGGAGTGGCTCGACGGCGTCCCGCTCTCGCACTGGACCACCCACCCGGCGAGCGACGACGCCGACCAGGCCGAGCGCGACCGGGTGGCGGGCGCCCTCGTGGAGCTGCTGTTCTCCTGCCCGACCCGGGTCGGGCTGCTGCACGCCGATCCGCACCCGGGCAACGTCCTCGTGCTGCGCGACGGCCGCGTCGGGCTCATCGACTTCGGCGCGGTCGCCCCCCTGCCCGACGGCGTCCCGCCGGTGCTCGGGCGGCTGCTGCGGCAGCTCGCCGACGACGACCCCGGGGTGACCGCGGCCGCCCGGGAGGCCGGCTTCCTCACCGGGGACACCGGCGACGAGGACGTCGCGGCGTGGATCGGGGGCATGGCCGACCCGCTGCGCGACGAGACCTTCCGGTTCACCGAGGCCTGGATGCGCCGCCAGGGCAGGCGGGTCGTGCCCCCCGGCGGCGCCGCGCACCGGGGCACCGGCCGGTCCCTGGACCTGCCGGCGCAGTGGATGTCGCTGCTGCGGGTCGTCGGCGGCTGGATGAACGTCCTGTCCCGCCTCGACGTGACCGTGCCCGCGCGCGGGTGTGCGGAGACCTGGGTGGCGGGATTCGCCGACCCGGTCAGCGACTCGCCAGCGGCCCACCGGTGATCGTCAGGGACACGAGGATGACGACGAGGCCGAAGAGCGTGTAGGTCACGACGTCGACCCGGCGGGGGCGCACGGCCAGCAGCCCGGCGACGCGGTCGGTCAGGGAGGCCCGCAGGACCGCGGCGAGCAGCAGCGCGACCCCCAGCTCCGTCGTGCCCTCGCGCCAGTGCTGCAGCGCGATCCGGACGAACGCGATCGCGACGACCACCAGCACCGCGGTGAGCGGCGCCTGGGCCCGCACGCGGCGCCCGAGGGCCCGCACGTAGTACCCGGCGGTCCGGGGCGCCCGGGCGTGGCGTCCCGCGCCGGGCCGCCCGCCGTCCGCCTCCGGCAGCACGGTCGTCGGGAGCGACCCGGTGGTCGGGCCCGGGGCCGCATCCGGCTCCGGGCCCGTCGCCGGGCCGGGGTCGGCCGCCGTCGCCGGGCCGGGGTCGCCCGCGGTGTCGTCCGGGGCCTTCACACGATCACTCCCCGCTCCCGAGCAGGACCTCCGCGCGCTCGACCACGTTGGTGAGCAGCATCGCCCGGGTCATCGGGCCGACGCCGCCGGGGTTCGGGGCCACGAAGCCCGCGACCTCGCGGACCTCGTCGGCGACGTCGCCGAGGATGCCGTCCGGGCCGCGGGAGACACCGACGTCGAGGACCGCGGCCCCCGGCTTGACCATGTCCGCGGTGACCATCCCGGGGACCCCCGCGGCGGCGACGACGACGTCGGCGGCGCGGATCTCGCCGGCGACGTCGCGCGTGCCGGTGTGGCACAGGGTCGGGGTCGCGTTCTCGCTCCGCCGGGTCAGCAGCAGGCCCAACGGGCGCCCGACCGTGATGCCGCGCCCGAGCACCGCGACCTTCGCGCCGTCGAGGGGCACGTCGTAGCGGCGCAGCAGCTCGACGATGCCGCGCGGAGTGCAGGGCAGCGGGGCGGGCTCGTTGAGCACCAGCCGGCCCAGGTTGGTCGGGTGCAGTCCGTCGGCGTCCTTGTCGGGGTCGACGCGCTCGAGCACCGCGTTCGCGTCCAGTCCCTTCGGGAGCGGCAGCTGCACGATGTAGCCGGTGCAGGCCGGGTCGGCGTTGAGCTCGTCCACGGCCCGCTCGACGTCGGCCTGGGTGGCGTCGGCGGGCAGGTCGCGCCGGATCGAGGTGATGCCGACCTTGGCGCAGTCGCGGTGCTTGGCGCGCACGTAGGACTGCGAGCCCGGGTCCTCCCCGACGAGCACCGTCCCCAGGCCCGGGGTGCGGCCCGCCGCCGCGAGCTTCGCGACCCGCTCCGTGAGCTCGGCGATGATGGTCGCGAGGGTGGCCTTGCCGTCCAGGATCGTCGCGGTCACGCGCACATCATCGCGCGCCGGGCCCGGTCCTGTCCCGGGTGCTCGCCGTCGGGGCCGCCCGGGAGCGCGCCAGCACCTCCAGGAGCTCCTCGTCCGGCCCCACGAGGAACGCCTCGTCGCCGGCCGCGAAGCGCGTGTCGCGGCGCGGGGGGTGCTCCAGGGGTGCCCGGTCGCTGCCGGCACCGCCGTACTGGACCTCGCTCCGGCGCAGGGCCACGACCCGGGTGCGCAGGGACAGGTCGCGCATCGCCAGCCCGTCGAGCGCGCTGCCCGCCTCGACCCGCAGCCGGCCGAGCAGGAAGGCCTGGCCGTGCACCGGGAACGTCCCCAGCACGTCCAGCCCGAGCGCGGCGCCGACGAACCGCGGCGCGGCGAGCTCGACGATCGAGCGCACCGACCCGAATCCGAAGCGGCGCGCCACCGTGCGGGCGAGCTCGCGGTCGAACAGCCGCAGCACGACCGGGACGTCGTCGTGCCCCTCGCCGAGCAGGTCGCGCACCGCCAGCCCGGTCTCGATGTTCGCCATGTCGTCGCTGGTCGTGACGGCGACCGCGGCGGCCCGTCCGACCCGCGCGTCCCGCAGCGGGGTCGCCGTGGTCGCGTCGCCGAACACGACGGGGATCCCGAGGGCGCGGGCCCGCGGCAGGTGGCGGTTCGCCGGGTCGGACTCCACGACGACGACGTCGCGCCCGCGATCGTGCAGGGCCTCCGCCACCGACACCCCGACCGCGCCCAGCCCGATGATCACCACGTGGCCGACCGACCCCGCCGCCGCCCGCTGCCCGGCCGTGCTCGCGAGGCGGCGGCTGATGAGCATGTCGGTGAAGTAGGCGATGGGGATCGCGGTCGTCACGATCCCGGCGAGCATGAGGAACACCGCCCAGAGGCGCAGCCACACCGCCTGGTCGGCGAAGCTGTAGTCGCCGAAGCCCACCGTGGCGACGGACTCGACGGTGAAGTAGAGGGCGTCGACCGGGCCGAGCCCGTGCCCGTCGGGGTAGTGGTACCCGAACGAGATGACGGCCGTGGAGACGACGAGCAGCCCCACCAGCGCGGCGAGGGCCCAGCGCAGCCCCCGATCGGACTCCCGGCCGAGCGCCACCGTCGCCGCGGCGGCGCGCTGGACGGCGCCGGCCCGGCCGTGGGTGGCGTCCGGGTCGTAGCCGCCGCCGCGCCGGGTCCTGGCGCGGCGGTGCGGCGCCGTCACGGTCGTCGTCACTCCCGCGTCGGAGAGCTCCTCGTCGGTGCCCAGCACCGTGACCCGGTCGCCGTCGGCGACGCGCTCGTCGCGGCTGGGGCACAGGTGGGTGGTCCCCCCGGCCGACGCGGTGACGGCGAGCGGGGCCAGGTCGCCGTAGAGGGCGCGCAGGGTCGCGGGAGCGCGGGCGGTGGTGGCGGCCGCGACGAACCGGGTCCCGGCCACGTCGAGGGCGTGCACCGGGCTGCGCAGGCAGGCCTCGACGAGCGCGGGGGTCACCAGCGCGGCGACGTCGAGGACCGCGCCCGGGCCCGGGTCGTCGGCGACCGCGCGCCCGATCGCGGCATTGCCCAGGGACGTGACGACCCGGACGTCCGGGCGCCGCTCCCGCACGTGCAGGGCCACGTGCAGGTTGCGCAGCTCGCCCTGGGCGCCGTCCATGACGCAGACGACCGCCCGGGCGCCCTCGAGCCCGGCCTCGTCGAGGCTGCCGGGCAGCGCGGGGTCGGCCTCGACGAGCGGGACGCCCCAGGTCTCCAGCAGGCGCGCACCGCGACCGTGCCCGCGAGCGTCGTCCACGACGACGACGGGCTCGCCGCGGTGGTGCAGCTGTTCGACGATCCGTAGCCCCAGACCGCCGAGTCCACAGACGATGACGGGGGCGTGGGGTGCGGCGGTCACGTCGCCAGGCTCGTCGGCGACCATGTCAGCTCGTCAGCGGGGCGCGGCGGGCGAGCAGGGCGTCGACGCCGGCGACGGTGCCGGCGTAGACGGCGTGCTGGGCGAGGCTGACGGTGAGCAGGCGCGGTCCCCACCGCCAGGGCGCGGGGGTCTCGCCGAGGAGCGGGAACAGGCTCAGGGCCATGGTCTCGCACCCGACGAAGAACACCGGTCCGGCGGCGGGCTCCCCGAGGCGGTGCCGCAGCTCGGCGTGCGCGGCGCCGACGGCGGACCCGTAGCCCCAGTGGACCAGCCAGAAGAGGGCCCGCCTGCCGCGCGGACCGCGCGGTGCCCACCCGGACACCCGGCGCAGGACCGCGGACGCGGCCACCACGACGTGATCGGAGTCGTCGTAGTCGAGGATCTCCGTGATGTCCTGGGAGGCCAGTCCGCGCCGCCGGGCGTGCACCTCGCGGTAGGCCCGGCCGGTGGTCGTCATCGCCGCCGTCCCTGCCGCGCCGGCGAGCACCCCGCTGACGAGGCGGCGGAGGGCTCGCCCTCGGCCGATGAGGGGGCGGGTCACTCGGACGGCCCTGCCCGATCGGGTACTGGATCGGGGGACGAAACGGACGGGGGCGGAGCGCCACATGCCTCGGGAGCATGCCTGAACCGGTTCACCTACGGACGGGAACCACACCCCTACTCTCAGTCGGTTCCCTATACGTCGTGCGAGAGATCACACTCTGACGGTCAGCGAGCGTCGATGAAGTGCACACGGACGACTGGGTGCACACGACCGCCCGTCGAGAACGCACATAAGGAGTGGCGATGACCACAGTCGACGAGAGCCCCGGCGCGCACGCGGCCGAGACCCGGGCCGCGGATGCGGCGGCGGAAGCCACCGCGGCAGCGGCCAATCCCGCGCTGGTCGGCGTCCCGACCTTCGTGATCGGTTCGATCGCCCTCGGCCTCTACCTCGTCGGGTTCACCGGTTCATCGACGAACGCGGCGATCGGCATGGTCCCGATCCTGATCATGTGCACCGGTGTCGGCCAGCTCATCGGGTGTATCTGGGCGATCAAGACCGGTGCCGGTCCGGTGGCGGCGATCTTCGGGATCTTCGCCGGGTTCTGGCTGAGCTTCTCGGTCCTGGTGATCGGGCTGGGGCACAACTGGTTCGGTGACGCCACGCAGACCGCGGCGGCGACCGCGGCGCAGGAGACGTTCCTGCTCACCTGGCTGATCGGCATCGTGGTCCTCGCCCTGGCGTCACTGCGGCTGCCGTCGGTGTTCACGTTGCTGTTCGTCCTGGTGGCGCTCGCGCTGCTGCTCGTGCTCCTCGGCACGGCCGCCGGGTCCACGGGGCTGCTGTTCGCCGGCGGGATCGCGGTCTTCGCGTTCACGCTCGTCGGCGTCTACCTGTTCTTCGACGCGATGAGTGCTGCCGCAGGCGGCGGATCGCTGCCGATGGGCAAGGCGCTGATCGGGGGCTGACCCCGCGACGCGACGACGATGGCGGTGCCTCCGGCCGTTCGGACCGGCCGGAGGCACCGCCGTCATTGTCCGTGGTGTCCGTTGCCGCTCTGTGTCGGGTCGGCAACATGATCACTGGAAGTCCCGGGAACGCGACGGGACCCGCAGATCGAGCCGTTCCACCCGGTCGGCCACGAGGTTGACCACGCTCGGGGCGTCGTGCGCCCGCTCGACCCGCCCGCGGATCACCAGCGCCGCACTCGTGCGCGCGACCACCCGGTGGCGCGCCCAGAGCCCCTCCGAGCACACCACGTTGAGCATCCCGGTCTCGTCCTCGAGGTTGAGGAACGTCGTCCCGCCCGCGGTCGCCGGGCGCTGCCGGTGGGTCACCACCCCGCCGACCTCGATGCGCTCCCCCTCCCCGACCCCCGCGACCCCCGCGACGCTGAACGCCCCCCGTTCCTCGAGCGCCGCCCGCAGGTGCGTGACGGGATGGCCGTCCGGGGTCAGGCCGGTCGCCCACACGTCGGCGATCGTCAGCTCCACCGCCGACATCCCCGGCAGCGCGGGGGCGTCGAGCCCCACCGCGGTGTCCGGGAGCCGGTCGTGGCGCACGCCCGCCCGCACCGCCGCCGTGCCCGCCGCGGCCGCGCCCGCCGCCCACAGCGCCTCCCGCCGCTCGAGCCCGAAGCAGCCGAGCGCACCCCCGGTGGCGAGGGCCTCCAGGTGCGCGGTGGTGAGGTCCGCCCGGCGGGCGAGGTCGGCGGGCCCGGTGAAGGGGGCTCGATCACGGGCCTGGACGACCCGCTCCGCGACCTCGTCCCCGAGTCCCCGCACCCCGGCGAGCCCGAGCCGCACCGCGACCCCGCCCTCGCTGTCCGGGTGCGGTTCCAGGCCGGGCTCGGCCCGGCTGTGCAGCACGTCGGGGCCGAGGACCACCACGCCGTGGCGGCGGGCGTCGGCGACCAGACTCTGCGGGGAGTAGAAGCCCATCGGCTGGGCGCGCAGCAGGGCAGCGCAGAACGCCGCCGGGAAGTAGTGCTTGAACCACGCCGAGACGTAGACCAGCGACGCGAAGCTGATCGAGTGGCTCTCCGGGAAGCCGAAGTTCGCGAACGCCTTGGTCTTGGCGAAGATCCGGTCTGCCAGCTCCCCGGTGATCTGGTTGGCCGCCATGCCGGCGTAGAACCGCTCCCGCAGCCGCTCCAGCCGCTCCTCGGACCGCTTCGACGACAGCGCCCGGCGCAGCTCGTCGGCCTCGGCGGCGCTGAACCCGGCGACGTCGGTGGCCAGCTGCATGAGCTGCTCCTGGAACAGCGGCACCCCGAGGGTCTTGTACAGGGCGGGCTCGCAGAGCGGATGGTCGTAGGTGACCCGCTCCTCGCCGTTGCGGCGCCGGATGAAGGGATGGACCGATCCGCCCTGGATCGGCCCGGGCCGGATGAGCGCGACCTCGACGACCAGGTCGTAGAACACCCGGGGCTTCAAGCGCGGCAGCGTGGCCATCTGCGCGCGGGACTCCACCTGGAACACGCCCACTGAGTCGCCCCGCGCCAGCATGGCGAAGACCTCAGGGTCGGTGGGCTGCAGCTCATGGAGCTCGATGCGCCTGCCGTGGTGGGCGGCGACGTAGTCGCTCGCGTAGTGCAGCACCGAGAGCATGCCCAGCCCGAGCAGGTCGAACTTGACCAGGCCGACCGCAGCTGCATCGTCCTTGTCCCACTGGATGACGCTGCGGTCCTTCATCCGCGCCCACTCCACCGGCACCACCTGGTCGACCGGCCGGTCGCAGATGACCATGCCCCCGGAGTGGATACCGAGGTGGCGGGGGAAGCTCGCGATCTCCTCCGCCAGCGAGGCGACCGACCGCGGCATTCCCGGGACCTGGTCGCCCAGCTCGGCTCCGCCGTCGCCCACCCGCCCCCACCGGTCGATGAGCTTGCTCCACGCGTCCTGCTGCCCCTGCGCGAAGCCGAGCGCCCGGGCGGCGTCGCGGACCGCCGAGCGCGGCCGGTAGGTGATGACGTTGGCGACCTGCGCGGCCCGGTCCCGGCCGTAACGGTCGTAGACGTACTGGATGGCCTCCTCGCGGCGGTCGGACTCGATGTCCATGTCGATGTCGGGGTAGCCGTCGCGCTCCGGGGAGAGGAACCGCTCGAAGAGCAGGTCCATCTCCACGGCGTCGACGTGGGTGATCCCGAGCGCGAAGCAGACCGCCGAGTTCGCGGCCGACCCCCGGCCCTGGCAGTAGATGTCCTCCTTGCGGCAGAAGTCCACGATGTCGGCGACGATGAGGAAGTAGCCGGGGAAGCCCTGCCCCTCGATGATCGCCATCTCGTGGTCGATCACCTCCCACGCCCGCGGGTTGTCGGCGCGGCTGCCGTAGCGATCGCGGGCCCCCCGATCGGTGAGGTGGCGCAACCAGCTCGTCTCGGTCTCCCCCGCCGGGACGTCGAACGGCGGCAGCTCCGGGGCCAGCAGGGAGAGCTCGAACGCACACTCCCGCCCGAGCACCGCCGCGTGCGTGACCGCCTCGGGGTGCCGCGCGAACCGGGCCGCCATCTCCGCCCCGGAGCGCAGGTGCACCGTGCCCGGAGGGAGCCAGCCCTCGGCCTCGTCCAGGCTGCGCCGCGCCCGGACCGCCCCCAGCGCGGCGGCCACCCGCGCCCGGTCGGGTGTGGCGTAGTGCGCGGCCGTGCTCGCGACGGTGGCCAGGCCTGCCCGGGCGGCGAGCCCGGCGAGCACGTCGTTGCGCTCGACGTCGGCGGGCAGCCCGTGGTCGGTCAGCTCGACCGCCACCGACTCCGTCCCGAACAGGCCCACCAGCCGGTCCATGGCCCGGGCCGCCGCGTCCGGCCCGCCCGCGTCCAGGGCCCGCCGTACGTGACCCTTGCGGCAGCCGGTGAGCACGACCACGTGGTCGCGCAGCGTCGCCGCGGTGCGCTCGAGATCGTGGATCGGGCGCCCCTTCTCGGCGGCGGGGTCCATCGCGGCCTCGGTGATCGCGTGCGAGATCGCCCGGTAGCCGGCGGGATCGCGGGCCAGGACCAGCAGATGCTCGCCCTCCGGGTCGGCCACCCCGTTCTGCGGTGCGGAGAGCCCCAGCGAGAGCTCGGCACCGAAGACCGTGCGGACGCCGAGCTCGCGCGCGGCCTCGGCGAAGCGGACCACCCCGTACATGCCGTCGTGATCGGTGAGCGCGACGGCTTCCAGCCCCAGCCGGTGGGCCTCCTCGACGAGCTCCTCGGGCTGGCTCGCACCGTCGAGGAAGCTGTAGGTGGAGTGCGTGTGCAGCTCGGCGAAGGGGACCCTCGGGGGCGCGACCGTGGCGGCCGTGTCGACGGGCGGGCGGTACGGCGCGCGCGTGCGGCTCCAGGCGGGCGAGTCTCCCCCGTCGCCGGGGTGCGGCACGTCGCGCGAGGAGCGGCGCCCGGCCTCGCGGACCCCGACGGCGCTCACGTCCGCCGGGTGGACCGTGCCGGGACCGTCGACCTCCGGAGCACCCCCGCCGTCCTGCCCCGTCCTCGACGTCCCCGACGACGGGCGAGCCGGCCTCCCCGCGAGGATCCGCTCCATCTCCGACCAGCTCACCGCCGGATTGCCCCAGCCCATCAGCCCTCCGATGCTCCGCCGATCACCGCGTGGTCGAACATGTGTTCGATGATGACGAGGGTAGCGCCGGGGTCCGACACCGTGGGGCGGGTCGGTCGGATCCGCCCGAGCGGGGACCTCCCGGCGATCCCGTCGATGGACTCCCTGATCCTGATCTGCTACCACTGCGGCATGGCACCCGTGGTCCTCGCCCTCCCCACCGACGACCGGGTCCGGGCGCACGCCTTCTACCGCGACGGCCTCGGCCTCACCGCGGTCGGCGCACCGGCCGACGACGGCGTGCCCGAGCCGTTGCAGGTCGTCGTCGCGGACGGGCTGCACCTCATGCTCATCCCCCGGGGAGGCTTCGGGTGGGTGACCGGTGGCCACGAGGTCGCCGCCCCGGGCACCAGCGAGTGCCTGCTGAGCCTCCCGGCGGGCGACGACGCCGAGGTCGATGCGGTGTTCGCCCGGGCCGAGGAGGCGGGCGCCACGGTGGTGGCCCGCCCGGCCGCACCCCCGTGGGGCGGATACCTCGGGCTCTTCGCCGACCCGGACGGTCACCTCTGGCAGGTCATCCACGCCCCCGGCGGGTGAGGCGAGCGAGGCGCTGCGTTCGGCGCCCTGATCATGCAGCCGGCGCCGCCTCGACGAGGGGTACACCAGGCAGCTCGGAGCACCCCGGAACCTGCGCCCAGTGCTCTTGATCATGCTGGGGTCGGACGCGCCAGGGCACGGCGGCGGCACTCGTCGTCCATCGCGGCGCCGGCCTCAGTCGTAGATCCCCTCGACCGTCCAGTGGTCGTCGCGCAGGACCAGCAGCAGCGCCAGGCCCACCGCGTCGGCCGACGAGGCCACCGGGTCGGGCGCCAGGTCGGCCGCCGGGTCCGGATCATCGCCGCCGTCGGCACGGGGGCCGTCGTCCGCGCCGGTGGTCCCCGCCGCGGGCCAGGAGACCGGGGGGACGCACACGACCTGGATGCGCAGGCACCCGGCCGGGGCCCGCGGGTCCCACCACCGGCCCTCCTCCGGCCACGGCCCGCCCCAGGCCCGCACCGGCGCCGCCGGGCCCACGTCGAGCGTCACCTGCGCCGGGGCCGCCGAGAGCCCACCGCGCGGGGCCGCACGGACCGGTCTCCCGGCCTCGTCGAGGACCCGGGCCGTCAGGGGCGAGGGCGGCACCGTCGACGGTGAGGGGGCGGGCAGGGCCCCGGGCCAGGGCGCCGCCGGATCGAGCCCCGGGGTGCGCTCGTCCCCCCAGGGCACGGTGCGGATCCGCTCGCCGGGACCGCGCCCGCCGCCGGGAACCCCGGTGAGCACCTCCTCGGGGCCGAGCAGCCCCTGCACGCGCACCAGGGCACGCCCGGCGCGCTCGTCGGCGGCCCCGGTCTCGCCCCACAGCCCGAGCTGCAGCCGTCCGGCGTCGACCACCTCCTCCGGCACCAGTCGCAGCAGCGCGAGCCCCTCGGCCCCGTCGGGTCGGGCTCCGCTGTCGGCATGCTCCTCCGAACGCGCCTCCCGCCCCCGCCCCCGGGCCGGACCCCGCCGCGACAGCCACCCCTCGAGCTGCCACCGGACGCGGTCCGCCGTGGCCGCCGGGGTGAGCGGCTCGGCGCAGCGCCAGGTGCGGGCGAGGTCTTCACCGGCCGTCGTCCTGGCCTGCACCCCGAGGCGGGTGCACGCGAGCCCGGCGTCGCCCAGGACGGTGTGCAGCCGCTCGGCGAGCGCCCGGGAGGCGAAGGCGGCGGCGTCGATCCGATCGACCGGGGGATCGAGCGGCACCTCGACGGTGAGCTCGTCGGGCACGCGGCGACGGGAGGGCGGGCGTTCGTCGAGACCGCGCGCCAACCGGTGGGCACGCACCGCGGCGGCGTCGAACCGGGAGGCGACGTCGGCCGCGGGCAGGCGGGCGAAGTCCCCCAGCGTGGTCAGCCCCAGCCGGCGGAGCAGCCCGACGAACTCGGCCCGGGCGGTCGTCCCCCGGGCGTCCGCCCCCGCGGTGTCCGGCTCGACCCCGGGCTCCATCTCGAGCTCGGCGACCGGCCGCGGGGCGAGGAAGGCCGGCGAGTCGCCGGGCGGCACGATCGCGCTGTGCCGGGCGGCGAGAGCGGCGGCGAACACCCCGTCGGCCGCCCCGACCTGGCACTCGACGCGGGAGCGGGCGGCGACGTGGTCGACGAGGCGCTCGGCGACGGCCTCCTCGCTCCCGAAGTAGCGGGCGGGCCCGCGCGCCGCGAGCACGACGAGACCGGGGCGGATCACCTCGACGCCCGGGGTGAGCTCCTCCACCGCCGCGGCGACGACCTCGAAGGCCCGCGCGTCACGGTCGGCGTCGCGGCCGAGCACCGCGAGATCCGGGCAGCGGGCCTGGGCCTCCCGCCGTCGCAGACCCCGCCGGACGCCCTGCGCCCGGGCGGTGGCGGAGCAGGCCACCACCCGATGGGCCACCAGCACGGCGGCGGGACGATCGGCGGGGATGCCGGACTCGGCACACGCGGCGACGACCGGCCAGTCCGGGCACCACAGCGCCACCACCCGGATCGGGGGCGCGGGCTCGTTCACCCCGTCCTCGCCGGCAGGTCGAGCGGGGCCGCCGGAACCACCCCCGCGGTGTCCGGGACCTCCACCACACGTCCCTCGGGCCCGGGGAGCAGCACGTCCTCGCGCCGGTCCCGCACCCGCCCGCGCGCGGCGCAGCGCAGGTGCACCCGGCGCGAGCGCAGCCGGCCCGCGCCGTCACCCAGCAGCCCCGACCAGGTGCCCCCGGTGGCGTGCAGCTCGATGTCCGCGCCCGGCCAGGCCCCGACCGGGACCAGCACCGCCCCCTTCTGGCGCACCCGCGCGGCGAGGCGCTGGCGGTCCCCCGCCCGCCAGGCCGAGGCACCACCGAGCACCACCACGTCCACCCCGTCGACCAGCGCCGCGACGACGCTCGCCGAGCGCGGGCCGGGACGCGGGACCACCGCGGTGCGCGCCAGATCCAGCCCCGCCTCGTCGGCGGCGGCCAGGCCCACGCCCGGCAGCCCGACCAGCGCGCACCACGACCCCGACCGCGAGGCCTCCGCCACCAGGGTGAGCAGCAGCGCCGTCGACCCGTGCACCGACACCGTCGACCCGCGTCGCAGCCCGCCCCACGGCAGCAGGCCGGTGAGCGGCCCGGCCACCGGCAGCAGGCGCCGCTCGGGATCCCGCTCCGGCTCCGGTTCGGGCTCCGGCGCCGGCGGCTCCTCCCGCGACGACGGGCGGGCGTGCGATGCTGCGGCACCGGCTACCACCCTCCCCGGCCCGGAGCGACCCGGGAGCTCGGAGGCCCGGACGAGCCCCAGCTCGGAGACGCGCCGGGAGAGGACCTCGTGCGGGGACGTGGTCATGCCGACCTCCTCGATCATCGAACACATGTTCGAACGAGGAGAACGCTAACCCACCCCACCGACAGTGCGCCACGACGACGTCGTGACCGACGGAGTGACGGTCAGAACGTCGGGACGGCCACGGCACCCGGGACCGTGCCCGGCGTCGTGGCGGTCCCCGACGGGGCCTGCTGGCGACGCTGCGCCGCCGCGTGCCGCTTCCGGGCCCCCTGCCCCTTCGCCTGCCCCTTCGCCCCGGCCGCCGCGTGCGTCGCGGCGGGCGGGGTGGCGGCGTCCGCCACGGCGAAGCCCGCCCCGAAACCACCGCCGAGCAGGACCAGGCCCGCCAGCGTCGCGGCGGCTCCCACGCGCACCCGCCGCGATCGCCACCAGCCCTGTCGAGGAGCCGCGGCGGGCACGCCCCCGGGTGTCGTGGAGCGCACCGTCGGAGGCTCCGCCGACGGGTGCGCACCTCCCGGACCCGAGGTCCCCGGCAGCGTCGGAGGGTCGGTCGGGCCTTCCGGGGGACCCGCGGGGTGCTCCGAGCCGGCGGGGACCCCCGCGATCGCCGCCTCGCCGTCGTCGTCACCCGTCGACGGTGACGCCGCGGGCTCGTCGTCGTACCCGGACCCGTGGGACGCGGTGGCGTACCAGGGCTCCTCCTCGGCCCCGTGGCGTTCGTCGGGGTCGTGCGGTCCGGTCACGGTTCTCCTCCTGGGGCGGGCGAGCTGATGCCGACCTGAAGGCTCCGCCCACCGCCGGGCGGACGGCCACCGCCCGGCACCACCCTTCAGCGCGTGATCAGGGAACCGCCCTGCTGGGCGGCCGGCCACATGCCGCCGTAACGGGCCGGCGAGCGGTGCGCGCTCCTGTCGCGGGGAACTGCGATCGGGCAGTCGCCTTGTCGTTGTGAATCACAACGACAAGGCAGCGGCGACGGCGCAACAGACCGCGACAAGGCCCTGACCGCAGCGACGATCACCCCAGCGGCGGCGATCCACCCCGCCGACAACTCAGTGGGCGAAGTGCCGTGTCCCCGTCATGTACATCGCGACGCCCGCCTTCTCGGCGGCCTCGATCGTCAGGTTGTCGCGCACCGACCCGCCGGGCTGCACGACGGCGGCGATCCCGGCCTCGGCGAGCACCTCGAACCCGTCGGGGAAGGGGAAGAACGCGTCCGACGCCGCGACCGACCCGCGCACCCGGTCCCCCGCCCGCGCCACCGCGAGCTTGGCCGAGTCGACCCGGTTGACCTGGCCCATCCCGACGCCGACGGTCGCGCCGCCGGACGCCAGCAGGATCGCGTTCGACTTCACCGCCCGGCACGCGCGCCACGCGAACGCGAGGTCGGCCAGCACCTCGTCGGACACCGCCGCGCCGGTGGCGAGGGTCCACGACGCCGGGTCGTCCCCGGGAGCGTCGATGGCGTCGCGCTGCTGGACGAGCACCCCGCCGGAGATCGCCCGCTGCTCGAGCGACGCGGGCGACCACTGCGCCGTCAGGACCCGGATGTTCTTCTTCCGGGCCAGCACGTCCAGGGCTCCGTCGGCGTAGGACGGCGCCACGAGCACCTCGGTGAAGATCTCCGCGATCTGCTCGGCCGCGGCCACCGTCACCTCACGGTTCACCGCGATGACGCCGCCGAACGCCGAGGTCGGGTCGCAGGCGTGGGCCCGCGCGTGGGTGTCCGCCACGTCCGTCCCGACCGCGATCCCGCAGGGATTGGCGTGCTTGATGATCGCGACGCAGACGTCCGCGGCCGGGTGGTCGTGCGCGGCGCGCCAGGCCGCGTCCGCGTCGACGTAGTTGTTGTAGGACATCTCCTTGCCGTGCAGCTGCACCGCGCCGGCGAGCCCGGACGCGTCGCCGGGCGTGCCGTAGAGCGCCGCCGCCTGGTGCGGGTTCTCCCCGTACCGCAGTGACTGGCGCAGCCGGCCGGTCGTCCCGGTCCAGTCGGGGAACGCCCCCCGATCGGCGTGCTCGTCCTTCCCCGGAGGCGCGAGCACGGACCCCATCCAGGTCGCCACGGCCACGTCGTACGACGCGGTGTGCCGGAAGGCCTCGGCGGCCAGGCCCTGGCGGTCGGCGCGCGTGACCCCGCCGGCCTGGGCCTCGGAGAGCACCCAGGCGTAGCGGGTCGGGTCGGTGACGACGGAGACGGTCTCGTGGTTCTTCGCCGCCGCCCGGATCATCGCGGGGCCGCCGATGTCGATCTGCTCGACGCAGTCGTCGGGCGACGCCCCGGACGCCACGGTCCGGGTGAACGGGTAGAGGTTGACGACGAGCAGGTCGAACGGCGCGATGCCGAGCGTCTCGAGCTGTTCGACGTGGGTGGGCAAGCGGGAGTCGGCGAGCAGCCCAGCGTGCACCCGCGGGTGGAGGGTCTTGACCCGCCCGTCGAGGCACTCGGGGAACCCGGTGAGCTCCTCCACACGGGTCACCGGCACCCCGGCGTCGGCGATCCGTGAGGCGGTCGAGCCGGTGGAGACGACCTCGACGCCCGCGGCGTGCAGGCCGGTCGCGAGGTCGAGCAGGCCTGCCTTGTCGAAGACGCTGACGAGAGCGCGGCGGATCGGCCGTCGGCCGTCGGTCCCCTGGCCGGCAGGGGCGGTCTGCGGAGCGGCGGTCACGGGATCCTCACAGTTCGTCCGGTGATGGTGGCTCCGTGGCGCACCAGGGCGGCCACGGTCTCGACGAGCATGCGGCGCTCCACGACCTTGATCCGTTCGTGCAGCGAACCCTCGGTGTCGTCGGGGTCGACGACGACGGCCTGCTGGGCCAGGACCGGCCCGGTGTCGACGCCCGCGTCGACGAGGTGGACGGTCGCGCCGGTGACCTTGACGCCGTGGGCGAGCGCGTCGGCCACGCCGTGCGCGCCGGGGAACGCGGGCAGCAGCGCCGGGTGGGTGTTGACGGTGCGGCCGCCGAACCGGGCGAGGAAGGCGGGCCCGAGGACCTTCATGAACCCGGCGGAGACGACCAGGTCGGGGTCGTGGGCGGCGACGGACTCGGCGAGGGCGGCGTCCCAGGCCGCGCGGTCGACGGTGCCGTCGGCGGCGCGGTGATCACCGAGGCGGACGACGACGGGTTCGGCCTTCGCCCCGACGGCACGCTCGAGCGCGGCGACGTCCGGGCGGTCGGAGACGACGGCGACGACCTCGACGTCGATCGACCCGGCCTCGTCGAGCAGCGCCTGGAGCAGGGTGCCCGAGCCGGAGGCGAGGACGACGACGCGCGCGGGCGCCCGGACCTCGAGCCGTATTCCGGCCGGGGCGCCACCGTGATCACCCGGGCCCGCGTGCGTGGTCAGCACGATCTCCTTGCCGCCGGTGCACAGACCTGGGCTCCCGGCGTCTCGACGATCCTCGCCGATCACCCTAGTCCGCCTGCCGTGACCCGGCCGTGTCGGACCCGACACTCCGGGGGCGTCCCGGCGTCGCCGAGCATGATCACGATCTCGTGAGCGACACGCGCGAGGCTTCGGGGCGACGCGCTCACGGAGTCCGGATCGCCGCGGATCCCTGATGACCGAGGTCCGTCACCGCGCCGAGCCAGGGTTCGAGGGCCGGGTGATCATCACCGCCGCCCCGGGGCCGACCCGCTCGTTCGGCAGCCCACTAGGCAGATGATCACGTCGAGCGCGACATCCCGGAGCCGCTCTCGGCATGATCATCTGTCTAGCGTCGGCAGTAGCGAGCGGGCCGTGCCCGAGATCGCGCCGATCGCGCCGATCGCCCGCCGGGCCGGCGTCAGCCGGCGTGGTCGTCGGAGGAGGTGGCCCCGTCCTCGGGGGCCGCCGCCTCGGAGCCGGAGCCGGAGTCGGAGCCGGAGCCGGCGGGAGCGGGAGCGACCCCGGAGGAGTCCTCCGCAGCCTCGCCCGACGACGGGGCGGTGTCGCGCTCGGGCTGCCGGGTCGTCGCCGGGGAGCCCGTGGGTGCGGCGAGCAGGGCCACGACCGCCCCGGGCAGCGCGATCCACACGAAGGTCGTGAGCAGGACCGCGGCGGCCGGGACGACGACGGGGTCGAACGGTCCGGAGCCGAGCCGCCCCCCGGCGAGGAAGGCGGCGACCGCGAGCACGACGGCGGCGGTCAGGGCGGCGACCGCGACCGGGCGCACCCGCAGCATCAGATCCCGGCCCGTGCGGCCGGACCCGCCGGGCTCGCCGGGGGCGAGCAGCCAGCCGACGGTCGACCCGACGGCCAGGGGCAACGCGAACACCAGGCCGGCCCAGGTCGGCGGCGGCCCGGCGGGCAGGAGCGCGGCCAGCGGCACCGGTGGGAGCAGGCCCGGCGTCGTCGACATCGGCGCGGCCGCGACGGCGCCGACGGAGTACCCGGGCCCGAGCAGCCAGGACATCGCGGCGACGGCGGCGTTCGGCAGGTACGCGGCGTCGAGGACCCAGAGTCCCGCGCCGCTGCCGGCCTGGGGAGCGATGGCGGCGAACGCCCCGGCGACGGCGTCGGCCTGGGCGAGCAGCACGACGAGCAGCAGTGCCGCACCGCCCGCCACCAGCGCGGTCGCGGCCGCGAGCCCCGCGCGCACGCCGCGGCTCACCCACCCCGGCAGGGTGCGCACCCGCTCGCCGAGACCGCAGGGCCCGGCGACCCCGGCGGCCGCGGCCAGTGCGGCGAGCAGCCCCGCCACCGTGCCTGCCGTCGCGGGCGAGGCGTCCGCCGGGATCATCGCCGTGTCGGGGGTCAGCAGGGCCGCCGCGAGCACCCCGGCGGCGGCGTGCACGGCGGCGGCCGCCGCGACGAGGGGGACGGCGTGGGAGGTCCAGCGGTCGGGTCGCGCCGTCCCGTCGTCGTGGTCGGCAGCCGCCAGCTCACCGAGCTGGATGACCCCGCGCCGGGCGAGCGTGCCCACGAGGAGGGCCACGCCGATCGCCGGGGCCAGGGGCAGCATCCCGAGCGGCGCCCCGGAGACCGTCAGCGGCACCAGGTGCACCGCCAGCCAGAGCGGCACGCCCGACGCGAGGGCCTGGGCGAGGCCGGGCTCTCCACCGGGCGAGGTCCCGGACGCCGACGCGGTGATCAGCGCGGCCAGCACCACGACCACCGCGTAGGACACCAGCACCGGCACCACGGCGACCTCGACGAGCACGCCGAGGCGGGGCGGCAGACCGGTGCGGGGACCGGGCCGCGGCCGCGGGGCGGGCCCGTCCCCGGCGGGGGCCGAGGCCGACGCTCCGGGGGCGGGCGCTCCTGATGTCGGCGTTCCCGAGGCCGGCGCACCCGGCGTCGGGGCGCCCGAGGTCGGGGCCGTTGCGCTCACGCCGACCCACGATTCCACGCGGTGCGGGGCGCATCCGGCCGCCACGCCGGGCCGATCTCACCGGGCCCCGGCCCCCTCGGGAGCCGGCCCCCACCGCGAGCGGCCGGCCCGGTCGGCTCAGTCGGCCTCGTGGGCGCCCGGACGGTTCCGCCCGGTGGCGTCGGCCTGCGTCTCGGTGGTGGCCTCCGCGCGGCGGGGCGGGGCTCCCCAGCCGGTCGCGCGCGGGAACCCGGAGGGCGGCGTGTCCTCGCCGGACCCGGACTCGTCGGGCTCGGCCGTCCCCGGACGGGCGGCGTGCTCCCCCGAGGGCGGGGTGGGCACTCCGGTGGCCTGCGTCCGGTCCGGCGCGACCGGGTCGCCGCCGAGCATCGCGGAGGCCGGCTGCCTGCCCTCCGGGGCCGACGGCCGTGCCCCGGACGCTTCCGGGGACGTCGTCGCCTCGGAGCCCGCGGGCGCGGCGTCCGGGGTCCGGCCCGCGGACTCCCGACCGGCGGCGGACGCCGTGCGGCCGTCGTTCACCGGAGTCGACATGGGGATCGCGCCCGACGCGCTCGGCGCGGGGACGGCGCCCGACGCGCCCGACGCGGGGACGGCGCCCGACGCGCTCGGGTCCGCGACGGCGCCCGCCGCGGAGGACGAGGCAGCCGGGCCCGGCTCGGTCGCGGACGCCCGGTGCACGACCTGGGTGCGCGCGGAGGCGTCGTCGACCGGCGCGGGGCCGGAGGGTCCCGCGGCCGGCCAGGGACGGCCGGAGGCGGCGGACGAGGAGCCCTGCCCCGCCTGCGGGCCCACGGCCTGGGTCGGCGCCGAGGCGGGCCCGGGCGGCCCCGCGGACTGGCCGACGCGCTGGGTGGGCTGCTCGCTCGGTGTCGGGAACGGCCCGGAGGCCCCGCCGTACGGCGCCCCGGCGAACTGCTGCCCGGGCTGACCCTGCTGGCTGTGCTGACCCTGCTGGCCGTGCTGCGGCCCGCCCGGCGGCGTCGCGGGACGCCCGGGGCCGGACGGTCCGGGCGCGGACCAGGCCTGGTCGCCGAAGGCGGGCGGGGTGTTCCCCGCGACCGTCCCAGCGGTGGACGACGTGCCCGCGCGGCCACCGCCGGCGAGGAGGCCGACGGCGGAGAGGGCGGCGACCACCGCGGCCGCGGCGGTGAGGATCGCGAGCACGATGACGACGATGTCGAAGCCGTCGGTCACCGAGAGCGTCTGCAGGCTGACCAGCGCCGCGGTGACCGCGACGACCGCGCCCGGAAGCACCGTCCGCGGCGCGGCGGGCAGCACCGCGACCCCGACGGTGAGCCCGCCCGCGAGCACGAGGGCGGGCAGCAGACCGGCCGGGTCGAAGCTGGTGAGGAACGTCGCGAGGAACGTCAGGACGCCCAGCCCCGCGGCGACGAGGGCGGCGGTGCGACCGAGGCCGGTCGGTACACCGGAGGCGGCCCGCGCCGAGCCGCCGGGCGTGGCGCCCACCGGTGACGGCGCGGGCGTGGCAGCGGGGGCGGCGGGGACCGTGGCGGCCGCGGCGGGATTGCCGCCGTGGCCCTGGCGCTCGGCGGGGACACCGCGCGAGGGCGTGGGCGGCGGGGCCGGGCGGCCCCAGGCCGACGGCTGGCCACCCTGGCCCGGGCCCCCGCTCGCCGGTACGGGGCCCGATCCCGGTCCTCCGGCTCCGGCCCACGAGGACCCGCCGTACGGCGAGACACCGCCGAACGGCCTGCTCGGTGGTCCGACCGCCGGGCCGGGATGCGACGGCGGGCCTGCCGCCGAGGGTCCCGCGGACGGGTCCCCACCGGGGTTCCCCTGTCCGGGAGCGCCCTGTCCCGGCGCGCCCTGCGACGGGCTCTGTCCCGACGGCGCCTGCGGAGGGGGCTGGCCACCCCACCCCGGGGACCCCGACGGACCGGAGCTCGTGGGTCCTGCACTCATGGGATGTCCTCCCCGGGGGACGGCTTCGTCGGCGTTCGGACCGGCCGCGGCGCTCACCGCGGCCGGTCCGGCGGCCCAGCCTGCTACATCCCGCCCCTAGGAGACGAGGGAACGGGCCAGGTCGGCGGTCTCGGTCGGCGTCTTGCCGACCTTCACACCCGCCGCCTCGAGGGCCTCCTTCTTCGCCTGCGCGGTGCCGGCGGAGCCGGACACGATCGCGCCTGCGTGGCCCATGGTCTTGCCTTCGGGTGCGGTGAACCCGGCGACGTAGCCGACGACCGGCTTCGTCACGTTGGCCTTGATGAAGTCGGCCGCACGCTCCTCGGCGTCGCCGCCGATCTCACCGATCATGACGATGGCCTCGGTCTCGGGGTCCGCCTCGAACGCCTCCAGGGCGTCGATGTGCGTGGTCCCGATGACCGGGTCGCCGCCGATGCCGATGCCGGTGGAGAAGCCGACGTCACGCAGCTCGAACATCATCTGGTACGTCAGCGTGCCGGACTTCGACACCAGGCCCATCTTCCCGGGCCCCGAGATGTCCGCCGGGATGATGCCGGCGAGCGACCGGCCGGGCGAGATGATGCCGGGGCAGTTCGGGCCGATGATCCGGGTGCGGTTGCCGTTGGCGCAGGCGTGCGCCCAGAACCACGCCGAGTCGTGCACCGGGATGCCCTCGGTGATGACGACGGCGAGCCCGATGCCGGCGTCGATGGCCTCGACCGCGGCATCCTTGGCGAACTTCGGCGGCACGAAGAGCACCGAGACGTCGGCCCCGGTCTCCTTCATGGCCTCCTCGACGCCGCCGAACACCGGCACCGAGGTGCCGTCGACGTCGACCGAGGTCCCCGCCTTGCGGGCGTTGACACCGCCGACGAGCTGCGTGCCCGCCGCCAGCATCTTGCGGCCGTGCTTCATGCCCTCGGAGCCGGTGAGCCCCTGGACGATGACCTTGCTGTTCTCGTTCAGGAAGATCGACATCTCACGCACCAGCCTTTGCGGCAAGCTCGGCGGCCTTCGCTGCCGCGTCGTCCATCGTGCCCACCACGGTGACCAGGGGGTGGTTCGCGTCGGCGAGGATCTGGCGGCCCTCGTCGACGTTGTTGCCGTCCAGCCGGACGACCAGCGGCTTCGTGGCGTCGTCACCCAGGATCTTCAGGGCCTCGACGATGCCGTTCGCGACCGCGTCGCAGGACGTGATGCCGCCGAAGACGTTGACGAACACGCTGCGGACGTCGGAGTCACCGAGGATGACGTCCAGGCCCGCGGCCATGACCTCGGCCGATGCGCCGCCGCCGATGTCGAGGAAGTTGGCGGGCTTCATGCCGCCGTGCGACTCGCCGGCGTAGGCGACGACGTCGAGGGTCGACATGACCAGACCCGCGCCGTTGCCGATGATGCCGACCTGGCCGTCGTCGAGCTTGACGTAGTTCAGGCCCTTGGCCTTGGCCTTCGCCTCGAGCGGGTTCTCGGTGCGCTCGTCGACCAGCGCGGCGTGCGCCTCGTGGCGGAAGTCCGCGTTCTCGTCGAGCGTGACCTTGCCGTCGAGGGCGATGATCTTGTCCTGCGGGTCACGGACCAGCGGGTTCACCTCGACCAGCGTGGCGTCCTCGCCGACGAAGGTGTCCCACAGCTTCACGATGACGTCGGCGGCCTCGTCGGCGACCGCGGCGGGCAGCTTGGCCTGCGCCACGATCTCGTCGGCCTTGGCCTTGTCGACCCCGGTGATCGCGTCGATCGGCACCCGGGCCAGCGCCTCGGGGCGCTCGACGGCCAGCTCCTCGATCTCCATGCCGCCCTCGGCGGACGCCATGGCGAGGAACCTGCGGTTGGAGCGGTCGAGCAGGAAGGAGAAGTAGTACTCCTCCGCGATGTCGCTGGCCGCGGTCACCAGGACGCGCTGGACGACGTGGCCCTTGATGTCGAGGCCGAGGATCTTCTCGGCCTTCTCCTTCGCCTCGGCGGGGCTCTCGGCGAGCTTGACGCCGCCGGCCTTCCCGCGGCCGCCCACCTTCACCTGGGCCTTCACGACGACCGCGCCGCCGATCTCACCCGCGGCGGACTCGGCGTCCGCCGCCGTGTCGACGGTTCGGCCCGGCAGGACCGGCACTCCGTGTGCGGCGAAGAGGTCCTTCGCCTGGTACTCGTACAGGTCCACTCGTGAACTCCTCCATCACTGACCGGCAGCATCCGTCGGTGGACTCCGGCGGCGGCCCCGCCCCGGCGTGGCGGCCCGGCCCCGTCGCTCCGCGCGACGGACGGCCCGGACCCGATCGGCGGGACCGAGGGGGACCCTATCGGCGTGTCGCGCACCCGGGCGGGGCACCTATGGCGACCCCCGCCACACCTGGCGTGACGAGCGCGTACCCCCGGTTCGGCGCGAGGGGAGCCCTCGGCAGCTCTATCCGGCCGAGGGTTCCCCTCGTGCGGGGGGTGGTGCGGGTTCCGGAGGCCGGGAGGCCTGTCGGATGCGCATGATCGCCACCCCGGCGGCCGCGAGCGTCACGAGCAGTCCCGCGACGGCGGCCCACGTCCCGATCCCGACGCTCTCCCCCGGACGGGGCGGGGTCAGGACCAGCGCGGAGAGACGGACGACGAGCAGCGTGCCCGCCGCGCCGAGCAGCGCGAGCGCCCGCGCGGGCCGGGCCCGCGGCGCGAGCAGCGCGGCGATGGCGACCCCGACCACACCGGCGAGCGACCCCCACGCAGCGGCACCCGGGTTCTGCCACGCCCCGCCCGCCGCGTTGGCGGCGAGGGCGTCGCGGGCGAGCGGGCCCCCGAAGCCCGGGACGGCCAGCACGGCGGCGAGGGCGGCCATCGGCAGCATCGTCGGGTCGGGTTCCACGGTGTCGGTGCCGTCGGTCGGCCGGGCCCCGAGCGGCGCGTACCCGCCGGCGACGTCGCGGCGCTCCGCGAAACCCGCCCCGACGGCGAGCACCGCGGTGAGCACCGCGAGGACCAGGGCCAGGACGACGGCCCATCCCCCGGTCCCGACGCCGACCTGGGGCACGGTCGCCCCTGCCGTCCCCAGGCCCGGGTCGAGCGCGGCGGCGGGCGTGCCGCCCCCGTCGACCCCGGCGAGCACGACGTCGAGGGCGGGCCCCGCGGCGAACGGGACCGTCAGCCAGGCCACCGACAGCGTCGGGCGCGCCCGGACCACCAGCCGCGGGGTCCCGACGACGACCAGCAGGGCCGGCACGGCGAGCACGCCCGCGGCCGGGAGCAGCAGGATGCCGGTGCCGGTGACGAACGGGCTCCCCGCGGCGTCCGAGGCGCCCGACAGCGTGGGCAGGAGCGCACCGAAGAGGGCCGCGACCGCCGTGAGCAGCGCCGCGACCCCGACCGCCCGCGAGCGCAGCACGGCGGTCCGCGCGGGCAGGCCGATGACGAGCAGGCCGCCGACGACGGCGAGGACGGCGCCCGGCGACACGGCCAGGCCGTCCCGCGTGAACGAGGCCGCGAGCACCGGGGCGATCCCGACGACGAGGCCTGCGCCGAGCGCGGTGTGCACCGCCCGGCGGACCCGCATCCCCGTCTCGTCGGCCTCCGTCGGCCTCCGGTGGGCCGGGCCGCCCTCCCCCGTGGTGCCGAACGCCCGGACGCCGGGCAGGAGCGCGACGACCACCACGGTCACGGCGAGCAGCGCGATGCCTGCCCCGGCGGGCGCGGGGGTGTCGAGGACGGCGTGGGGCGCGAATCCGGTCCCCGGGCCCACGACCGTGAAGGGCGCCGCGACCAGGCCGGCGGCGGCCATCAGCGCGCCCGCCACGGGGCGCAGGAGCGAGGCGCCGCGCTGGGTACCGAACACCGATCGGCCGCTCGTCCGGGCGAGGGCGACGAGGCCCGCCGTCGCGACGGTCGCGGCGGCGATGAGCGCCACGTCCGCGGCGACCAGGGCCGCCCCGAGCGCCGGGGGCAGCGTCGAGGTCCCGCTCGGCAGGACGTCCGGGCGCGCCGCGGACACCGGGTCGAGGAGCAGCGTGAGGTCGACGAGCAGTCCGCCCGCGCCGAGCGCCCCGAGGGCCGCCGGGGCGGCCAGCGACGCGGCACCCGGCGTGCGCCGCGCCCGTCGGGTGGCGAGCCCGGGCGCGATCGCGGCGACCAGCCCGACCAGCGCCGCGAGCACCGCGGCCGCGCGGACCGGCGCGCCGAGTGCGCCCGGGGCGAGGACGGCCACCGCCACGCGCAGCCCCGCCGAGACGAGGACCAGGGCGACGGCGGCCCACCACGCCCGGGCGCAGTGCCCCGGTGCCGGGCCACCGGGCCCGGGCCGTGTCGGGCCGGCCGGGGCGGGCCCGGGGGGCCGCGACCCGGCGTCGGCCGGAGAAGCCGTCATCCCGCGCAGACTAAAGAGGCGTCCGGAGGGATCGCGCACGCACCCGCACCTGGGGACATCACCGGTCCGTTCCTGGGGACACCACCAGCTTGATCGATCAGTCGGCCGGCCCACCGCGACACGCCGGTGAACGTCGCCTAACGTCAGCCTCATGGACGTGACCGGGGTCATGTCGCCGATGGAGGCGACGACCGCTGCAGCGGACGAGCCGGCGCCCCCGCCGAGCTCGCTCGGGTCGGTGGCCGCGACCGCGTGGGGCGGGCTGTCCTACGTCGCGCGCACCATGGGCGTTCCGCGCGGGCTGCGCGGACTCGCCGTCGAGCTCGCGTACACGGCGGTACATCTGTGGGTCTATCCGTGGGGCCTGCTCGACGAGGCCCTCCGACCGGGCGGTGTCCACGCCCACCACCGCACCGACCCGTTGCCCCCCGGCGAGCGGTCGCGGCTGGTCTCCGACCTCGACGGGTCGGCCACCCCGGTGCTGCTCGTGCACGGCATCGTCGACAACCGCTCGATCTTCGTGCACCTCGCCCGGGTCCTGCGCCGGCGCGGTCACGGCACCGTCCAGGCGGTCAACTACAGCCCGATGACGGCGTTCACCGGGGACATCCGGGCGGCCGCACGCGACCTGGGCGAGCACGTCGAGCGCCTGTGCGCGGCGTCCGGGGTGGACCGGGTGCACGTCATCGGGCACTCGCTCGGCGGGCTCATCGCCCGGTACTACGTGCAGCGCCTCGGCGGGGACGACCGCGTGGACACGCTCGTCACCCTCGGCAGCCCGCACCAGGGCTCGCACATCGCCCACCTGCTGCCGGGGACCGTCGTACCCCGCCAGCTCCGGCCCGGCTCGGACCTGCTGCGCGAGCTCACCGAGCCCGCGCCGGGGTGCCGGACGCGGTTCCTCGCGGTGTGGAGCCGCATGGACCAGCTGATCATCCCGCAGCGCAACGCCCGGCTCGAGCATCCCGACCTGCAGGCCACGAACGTCCGGCTCGACCACGTCGGGCACATGGCGATGACGATCGACCCCGAGGTCGTGCACCTGGTGACGTGCACGCTGGCCGGGACCCGCCCCACCCGCGAGCGCGCTGCCGAGCGGGCTCTGGACCGGCCCGCCGCCGGTTGATCTTCCCCGTCCCGGTGACAGCAATGGCCCGTTGCTGTCACCTGACGAGCGGGATGCGCCACCCACTCCCGGCCGACGGCGCCACCCACTCCCGGCCGACGGCGCCCCGGCCCGGCCCGCGCGGGACGTCCCGCTCGTCGTGGGGTTCCATCCGTCACCCGCACCGACGAGGACCGCTCGGCGCGTAGGGGGGTTCGCACGGCGTGTGACCCGGCGAAGTCGTGGTCGGGAGTTTGCCCGCATTTGGGATTCCGTGACACGGTCCGACCGTCCAGCATCACGGTGCGGTCACGAACGGCTCACGGATCGACCCCGACGATCCCGCCCGGCGCCCCCACGCCACGCCGTCCGCGCCCGGCCCCGACCTCGCGGAAGGATGGTCTTGGCGCGTCACAGCTCCCCCCGCCAGACTCCGCCCTTCGCGGTCTCCGCTCCTCCGAGCGCTCCCCGCGGATTCGGCGGGCTCGCCGGATTCGGCGCTCCCGCCCTCGCGGGTGTGCCTGCCGGAGGCCCCGGACTGTTCGGCGGCGGACCCCGATTCGCCGACGGACCCCGCAGGCCCGTCGCGGCACCCGACCGCGGACGGGCACCACGCCCCGTCCCGGACGGTCGGACCGCGAACTTCACCGGCGGCTCCGGCCGGGCACCCGCTCTGCCGGCCCGTGCACCCGCCGACCTGCGCCCCGGTGCACCCGCCGCCGGTCCGGCCGGTGACCCCCGCGGGCCGGGTCGGGGCAACGGCCCCCTGACCGGCCGCCTCGCGGTCGCCGCCGTCGCCGTCGGAGCACTCGCCACCGCGGGGCACAGCCTCGCCGCCGGCCTCGACGCGCCCACCGGCGAGACCCGCGCCGACCTCGCCCTCTCCGCAGCCGGCACCGCGGCCTCGCCCGGCGTCGCCACGGCGGGCTCGGGGGCTCTCGACGCCGCCACGACCGGCGTCATGGCGGTCTCGCCCGCCGCCGACCGGGCGGACGCCCCGCACGCCGCGTCCCTCGCGAAGGCCCGCAAGGTCGCCGACGCCGCCGCGGCGCGCGAGGCCGCCGCGAAGGCCCCCAAGTTCGTCAAGCCGGCCGACGGCCGCTTCACCTCGGGCTTCGGTGCCCGCTGGGGCACCGCCCACAAGGGCGTCGACATCGCGAACGCGATCGGGACGCCGATCGTGGCCGCCGCGGGCGGCACGATCGTCGACTCCGGCCCCGCCAGCGGGTTCGGGATGTGGGTCCGGGTGCAGCTCGACGACGGCACGATCAACGTCTACGGCCACATCAACCGGTCCTACGTCAAGAAGGGCCAGAAGGTGAAGACCGGCCAGGAGATCGCCGAGATCGGCAACCGTGGCCAGTCCACCGGGCCCCACCTGCACTTCGAGGTGTGGACCCCGGGCGGCACCAAGATCAACCCGCTGCCCTGGCTGGCGGAGCGCGGTATCTCGCTGGGCACCCAGGCGGACTAGCCGGTCGGCGGGATCGGACACACCGCTTTTGCGCGGGCACCGGTCGCGGGCACGTGGGACCCATGAAGTACACGAGATTGGGCCGCACCGGGCTCGAGGTCTCCCGGATCGCCTTCGGGACCTGGCAGGTCTCCGG
>NZ_DASXJS010000287.1:0-3206 GCF_036497245.1 Actinomycetospora sp.
GTCGGGCCGATCCGGACCGTCCTCCGGGTTCTCGCCGGGACGTGGCGCGTCGGGATCGGGCTGAGCGCTGAAGTCGCCATCTTCGGCGTCGGTCCGGCCGGCCGATCCGCTCTCCGGCGGGGAGTCGGGTCCGGCGGCACCCTCAGGGCCGCCCTCAGGTGCCCCGTCCGGACCAGGCCCGTCGTCGGGTCCGCTGTCGGGGCCGGGCTCGCTTCCGCCGTCGGGTAGATCGTCCGGGCCGCCCTCGGGGCCGGGTTCGCTTCCGCCGTCGGGTCGATCGTCCGGGCCGCTGTCGGGGCTGCCATCGGGCCCGTTGCCCGGTTCCCCGTCAGGCTCGGGGCCTTGATCGGGTCCGGGGTCGGTGAAGCGGGCCAGGACCAGCTCGATGACGTCGTCGTCCCACAGCCCGGCCCCGTCCGGGCCGGTCAGCACCAGCAGCACCTCGGTCTGGACCGGGCCCCGCGGCGCATCCCGACCCGCCGCGCGCAGCCGGGCACCCACGACATCAGCGAGCGCCACGATCCGGTCGTAGGCGTCCTGCGCGGGCTCCGGAGGCAGATCCAGCCCGCACAGCTCGGTCGACCCCGACGGCGCCGCCCGGAACAACAACCGTCGCCGGGCGACCGCCGCGGCTTGGCGAGCCTCCGCCCACCCCGGATCGACCGCCTTCGCCTCCGCCTCGATCCGGTCCTGCAACTGCGCGTACGTCCACCCCGGGGCACGCCCCAGCAGCCGCTCCACCACCAGCCGAGCCTGCGCATCATCCAGCTCGGCCACGATGCTCACGAACTTCGCCGCCTTGCGCTCCTCGAGCCAGCCCTCGCGCATCGCCTCGCCCAGGGCGGGGAGCCGGATGAGGATTTGCCGGGCGAACTCGATCTGCGTCGCCCCGTACTGCTCCGACCAGCCCAGCGACGCCGCCGGGATCTTCCCCGGCCGCGGCCGCTCGGCGACACGTTCGGTGGTGCCCGCGGTGGCCCGCCATGCCTCCCAGGTCCAGCGTGAGCGGGCCCACGCCCAATGGTTCTCCGCCCGGAACGCCGCCGCCATCCCAGCATCCGCCCACTCCCCGGGCACCGACGCCGGATCCAGCGCCAGCAGCAGATCGTCGGGCAGCTCCTCGTTGAACGCGGCCAGCTCGAGCGGCGGGCCGCCGTCATCGGGTGCGACCGCGTCACCCACCATCACTGCCATGACTAGAACACTAGTTCGAAGGTCTGACAGTCTCGCCGGACCGATGCGCCGTCAGCGCGGCGTGGACGTCAGATCGGGATCGGCGTCCTCGACCACGGGAACGCCTCCCTTGCTCGACGCGCCCTCCGCCGACGTGATCGTGGAGTCGACGCGGCTCAGGCTGCTGGCGTCGCCGCCCTTGAGCTTGTCCACAGCGCCCTGGACATCGTTGCCGATCGAGGCCAGCGGCGCCGCGATCGATCGGCACAACGTCGGGTTGGCCTTCACGTCCTCGCTCGCGAGCCGCACCTCACGCTTCACGAACAGAGCCGCCAGCCCGCCCTTGATGAACGCGGTGACGCGGCCGTTCGCACCCTTGCCGAACGTCCCGGCCTGATAGGGCTTCCACAGGTACCGGTGGAAGGCGCCGAAGGCGAGGCCGGCGTGCAGGAGGAACTTCGTCTTCGCGAACGCCGTGGTGTTGCTCGTGGGGCAGTTGCCGTCGACCGGCGCCGCGTCCGAGGCGCTCTGGGTCGGGTCCGCCGGCACGGCGCTCGTCGTCGGGCTCGGCGACGAGGTACTCGACGACGGGCCGCACCCGGCGATCGCCAGCAACGGCAGCATGAGGACGACGACCACCCGGGCCACGCGGATCCACACGGCTCGTTCCTCCCGACGTCGGGCCTGGTTCCCGACGGCTCGCAGTGTGGCGGGTAACGAGCTCCTCAAGCCCTCCGGCCGGGGTCGTCCGGGGCGGGCCCGTCGTCCGGGTCGTCCCGCGTGCCAGGGACGCCTGTGACCCGGGCGATCGCGCCGAGCAACGACGGGTTGTCCGCTCCCGCGAACTCCCACGCCCGGGCGATGCCCAGCGCGAACAGGATGATCACGATGATCGCCAGACCGTCGACCTGCGCGACGTCGGACGGGCTCGCGCTCAGCACCAGGCCGTCCCGCAGTTGGACGACGTAGAGGACACCCTGGCCGAGAACCAGCACCACCCCTTGAGCCAGACGCCAGGGCTGGTCACGGCCCTGGGTCATCAGCAGCACCAGCAGGATCAGCATCGACACGAGCCCGGCCACGCCGAGCCCCACGGCCACCCCGCCGAGGTCGATCCGGGGCCGCAGCGCCAACAGGGACAGGAACAGCGTGTTCAGGAACGCGGACAGTGCCGCGACCGCGCGCAGGCGCGAGGTGATGTGGGCGCCGCGCGACGCGGCGGTGGGCCGCACCGAGATCGCGACGAAGAGCAGCCCGATGAGGGCTCCGGCCACCGTCGCGGTGGCGACGAAGAACTCCGAGTACTCCTCTGGAACCACGCGGCAGGACCCTAGACCCGGCCCCAGGCGGTGATCATCGGTGAGGTCGCGAGATCGGGCACGCGACCGGCCGCGACGTTCCCGAGGTGCTCGTCGATCTCGTCCGCCGTGGCGACGCCGGAACCGATCAGGCGCTCCCGGATCTGCTCGACGGTCGCGACCTCGAGCGCGGTGCACCCCGGTCCCGCGATCGGGAAGTACGCGTCGGCGCTGACGTCGGCCAGGCCCTGCTCCCGCAGCAGCCGCGGCAGGGTTCGTCCGAACGCCAGGTCGGCGCCGCGGCCGGCCATGAGGGTCCGGAAGCCGTGGCGGAGCCGGTTCGCCAGGTGCTGAGCGGGGCCGGACTCGTCGGGGCAGAGCAGGGGCTGCAGGCCGGGGTCGGCGTCCTCGAGGACCAGCCACCCGCCCGGCCGCAGCGCGGCGACCATCGACTCCAGCGCCCGTTGCCGCTGCGGGACGTGGGTGAGCACGAGGCGTGCGTGCACCAGGTCGAGCCCGGTGGCGGGCGGGTCGTCGAGCCCGACGTCGTGACGGCGGACCACCACCGGTGGCCCGACGCGGGCCTCGAGCCACGAGGTGTCGAGGTCGGTGGCGAGCACCAGGCCGTCCGGTCCGACCCGGCCCGCCAGCCACGAGGGCACGCTCGCTCCGCCTGCCCCGACCTCCCAGCACCGCCATCCCGGCGCGACGCCCACCCGGGCGAGATGACGGAAC